>JBQTHU010000183.1:0-5480 GCA_052389535.1 Betaproteobacteria bacterium
TTAAATGGGGTCAGAGTCAATTTATCGGCAAGGAGGAGTGAGCATGAAACGCACGGCGTATCAGCCGCCTGACAGCTTCGTCCCGGCGGGCAAGACCTACTCCCACGGCATCATCGTGGAAGGCGCGTCGAGAACGCTCTATGTGGCGGGGCAGACTTCCCGGGACGCGCAGGGAAAGGTCGTCTTCAAGGACGACGCGGCGGGGCAGACCCGTCAGGTGATGGAGAACATGAAAAAGGTGGTCGAGGGCGCGGGCGGGCGCATGGAGGACATCGCCAAGACCACCGTCTACATCACCGACATCAAGTACCGCGAGGCGGTCACCAAGGTGCGGCAGGAATTTTTCAAGGGCGATCCACCGGCGAACACGCTGGTGGTGATTTCGGCACTCGCCGATCCGGCTTTCCTGGTCGAGATCGAAGCGATCGTGCCGTTGCCCTGACCCACGTCAGGAGAACGCCGTGAATTACGAAGCCCAGTTCGCAGAGACCATACTCATGCGCGGCCATCAGGGCGACCGGATCGACGCCTATATGGCGCGCCCGTTCGGCGCCGGACCCTATCCCGGCATCGTCGTAATCCATCACATGCCGGGCTGGGATGGCCCGAACAAGGAGATCGCCCGCCGCTTCGCCCACCACGGCTATGTCGCGATCGTCCCCAATCTCCAATTCCGCGAGGGCAAGGCGACGCCCGAGGAGAACAGCGCCGCCGTGCGCGCGGCGGGCGGCATGCCGGACGATCGCACCATGGGCGACGTGCAGGGCGCGATCGACCACCTGCGCGCGCTGCCTTACCTCAACGGCAAGGTCGGCGTCATCGGTTACTGCTCCGGCGGACGGCAGGCTTATCTCGCCGGGTGCACGCTGAAAGGCATCGACGCCGTGGTCTCCTGCTATGGCGGCGGCGTGGTCGCCAAGCCCGAGGAGTTGACGCCGCGGCAACCGGTCGCGCCCATCGATTACACCAAGGACCTGCAGTGCCCGCTGCTCGGCTTGTTTGGTATCGAAGATACGCGGCCCTCACCGGCGGATGCAGCGAAAACCGAAGAAGCGCTGAAAAAATGCGGCAAGCACTACGAGTTTCACACCTATGAAAACGCGGGCCACGCCTTCTTCGCGGTGGACCGGCCGCAGTATCGCGTGGACGCGGCAATCGACGGCTGGAAGCGCGTCTTCGCCTTTTTCGGCAAGCATCTCGCCTGACCATGTTCGTTATCGCCAGAGGGCCGTTCGCCTGAGCTTCTCGATGGGCAACGGCGAAGCAGAGGACCGATCCATGCCGGATGAGACGGGCCGGCCCGACAAGCCGTTTCGGGTCGAGGAAGCGACAATCGCCGAGTTGCACCAGGCCATTCGCGATGGCCGGACGACGTGCGTCGAGGTGGTGCAGCAGTACCTCGAGCGCGTGCGGGCGTACAACGGCGTCGCCAGCATGCTGGTGACTCAGGAGGGCGCGCCGATTCCGGAGGCGACCGGCACGGCGCGCGGCGGGGCGCCGCTGCGTTTTCCGGCGCAGACGCTGAAAGCCGACACGCTGCTGCCCGATCTCGACAAGTACGCAGGCCCGCCGCTCGAGTTCGGGCGCATGGAGCCGACGGCGTCCGATCCGTCGGTGCAGCAGCAGTTCGGCATGATCGTCGGCATACCGAACGCGGGGCAGTTGAACGCGCTCGGCACGCTCAACATCCGAGGCGAGCGCTCGGTGACCTGCCGCGGCGATTACGATCGGCATCCGTCCGAAGGGGCGCTCCCGCCCGACGCGCCGGCGGTGTGCGAGGTCTTCCGCCAGTACCCGGACGCGTTCGAGCAGGCAGCGGAACTCGATGCGAAGTACGGCCGCAATCCCGATTTCGAGAGGATGCCGATGTACGGCGTCGTTTTCTCCTTCAAGGATCCATTCGACACCAGGGACATGCGCACCACCGGCGGCGGTGACGCGCGCTACGACATCGACTTTCCCGCGCGTGATCACGTGCTCGTCGATCAATTGCGCAGCAAGGGCGCGATCATCTTCGCCAAGGCGGTGTGCACGGAATACAACGGACGCGCCGGCGATCCCGGTGGTCGCAACGAGCCAGAGAAAGTGCTGCCGTCCGTGCTGGGCTATCAGCGCAGCACGTGGGCCGGCAATCCTTCGAATCCCTACGACACCACGCGGGCGGCATCGCTCGGTTCGAGCTCGGGATCGGGCGTATCGGTGAGTGCGAACCTCGTGATGGCGAGCCTGGGCGAAGAGACGCGCGCCTCCACCCGCGGCCCCGCCAATCACAATGCCATCGCGCTCATCCTCCCACACAAGGCGATGCTCGGTTTCGACGGCGGTGCGATCGGCGCCGACATCTACTGCGATCGCAGCGGGATTCTGTGCCGGACCCTCGCGGATTGCGCGAAGGTGCTCGATGCGCTCAAGGACCCGGTCGAGGGCTATTACGATCCGCGCGACCCGTACACCACGGTGCCGCGCTCGTCGGTGCTGCCCCGTTATGCGGACTACACGAAAGAGTCGGGCGCACCAGGATCGCTCGAGGGCGTGCGCATCGGCATCGTGCGTGAATCGATGCTGAATCCGGGGACGAAAGCCGCGGAGCCGATCACCACCGCCGTCGCGAAGGAGATAAAGACCGTGCTCGGCGGCGTGCTGGGCGCGAAGCTGGTCGAATCTTCCGACCCGTTGTGGGCGCCCGATCCCGACATCGAGCAGATGAATACCGGTTTCCGGCGCGCGCTGGCGCGGCTGGTGCCGGTTTTCATGCCCGACATCCTGTTCCGCCTTACGCCGGAGGGACAGCCGGTCTTTCCAGAGTTCGCTGCGGCGATCGTGCCGACGGAATTTGCACCCGGAAAGATCTTCGGCAGCGGAAAACTGCAGTCGATCGATTACCTGGTGGAACTCGCGGATGGGCGCATTCCGCCGCCGAAGAATCTCGATATCTCGACCGTGCAGCAGCAAGAGCTTGCGCCGACGTTCCGCTACCACATCCGGCAGTATCTCTCGCGGCGCGCGGCGGACTGGCAGGCACGCGGGTTTTCCGAGACGCTGGTCGATTGGTCCACGCTCAACGCGCGCTCGAAGTACTGGGGCGACGATCAGCGTGCGGCGTTCAAGAACTGGGAAGAGATCACCGACCCGCGCAACCCCTTGTGCGGGCGGCAGGGCGTGGATGAGCGCATCATGCTACGCGAGCTGCTGCGCCGGGTGGACATGATGGTGATCATCGAGAACCGGCTCGACGCGCTGGTGCGCCTGCACACGCCGCTGCCACCGGCCAAGATCGGCGGCCCCGACGAGCCGGGGCTGATCGCGCGGCTCAGGAACGAATCGCAGTACGGCCCGAACGCGGGGCTGACCGAGGTATTGATTCCGGCCGGGTACGTGACGACCGCTTACGACGCGGTGTTCGCGCTCAGCAAGGACCGGAAAAAGTACGTCGGCCTCGCCTCCGATAAGCCGACCGCACTCGCAGCGCCCGGGCTGCCGTTCTCGCTGGTGTTCCGCGCCGAGCCGGGCAAAGAGGACGTCGTGCTGCGGATCGCTTCGGCCTACGAAGCGGCCTCGCGCCGGCGCGTTCCGCCGCCGGAGTATATGGGGTCAGAGTAAGATTTCGTGACGTGGGCAGATTTCCGAGACGAAAATCCTACTCGGCCCTGCTCGCCCCATATCTTCGAGGCGAAATCTTACTCTGACCCCATTACTCCGGCTGGATGCCGGCGCTGCGCGCGACCTTGCGCCACTTCTCGATCTCGGTCTTGATGAACGCCGTATGCTCGGCGGGCGAGCTGCCCACCGGCTGCGCGCCGCGATCGATCAGCGCCTTGTTGTTCTTCGGATCGCGCAGCGCCTTCACCAGCGCGTCGTTCAGCTTGTTCACGACCGGCTGCTGCATCCCGGCGGGGCCGAGGAAGCTGAAGGCGCTGCTCACCACGAAATTCGGCACGCCGGATTCCACCATCGTCGGCACATCGGCGAACGAGGGAAAGCGCTTGTCGCCGCACTGTGCGATCAGCCGCAGCCTGTTGTTCTGGACGTGCCCCACCGCCGCCGGGATGCTGGCGAAGGTGAACTGCACGTGCCCGGCGACGAGGTCGGCGATCGACGGGCCGGCGCCCTTGTACGGAATGTGCACGACGTTGATGCCGGTGATGCTTTCCAGCAGCGCGCCCGAAAGATGCCCGACGGCACCGCGCCCCGAGCTGGAGTAGTTGAGTTCGCCGGGCCGTTTTTTCGCCAGTGCGATGAGTTCTTTCAGGTTTTTCACCGGCAGCGAGGGATGCGTGAACAGTCCTGCGGGAATGTCCACGATCAGCCCGAGCGGCGTGAAGTCCTTCACCGCGTCGAACGGCAGGTTCTTGATGAGCGACGGGTTGATGAGGAAGCTCGCCGCGGCGATCAGCGTGGTGTAGCCGTCGGGCGCCGCTTTCGAAACCAGCTCGGCGCCGATGTTGCCGCCCGCGCCGGGCCGGTAGTCGATCACGAGCTGCTGGCCCAGCACCTCACCCATTCTCGGCGCCAGGAGACGGAACAGCACATCGCTGTTGCCGCCAGGCTGGTTCGGGTTCACGACCCGGACGATCTTGGTCGGGTACTGCTGCGCGGAAACCTCGGCAGCGGCCAGACCGCCAAGCAGGATGCAGGCAAGGACGGCGGATAACACGCGGTGAGACATCAAGAACCTCCTCGTTGTATTCTTCAATCGTCGAGGTTCGGGATGATAGCGTTGTACTGATTTCAGGTGAAGGGAGGAGCGTGATGCAGTCCGGCACCATCCAGTATTCCGTCGTCGAAGGTTGGGAGCAGCTGCCCGGGGATTACGTCCATCGCGATGTGGCGGGCGTAGCGGTGGACGGCGAGGATCGCGTGTATCTGATCTGCCGCGGCGACCATCCCATCATCGTTTACGATCGCAGCGGAAAATTCCTGCGTTCCTGGGGCGAAGGGGAGTTTTCCTATCGCACGCACGGCATCTACGTCGCGCCGAACGGCACGATTTTCTGCACGGATGACGGCCAGCACACCGTGCGCCAGTTTACGCCTGACGGGCGCCTTCTCATGACGATGGGCACGAAGAACGTGCCTTCCGACACCGGCTACGACGGCAAGAATCTCGACACCATCAAGCGCGGCGGCCCGCCGTTCAACCGGCCGACCAACGTCGCGATCGGACTCAAGGGCGAGATCTACATCTCCGACGGCTATGGCAACGCGCGCGTGCACATCTTCTCGCCGAAAGGCGAGCACATCCGCTCGTGGGGCGAGCCCGGCAGCGGCCCGGGAGAGTTCCATCTCCCGCACGGCATCGCGGTGGCGGCCGATGGGCGCGTTTTCGTGTGCGACCGCGAGGCCGACCGCATCCAGATCTTCAGCCCGGACGGCGAGTACTTGAGCGAGTGGACCGACACGCAGCGTCCGACGCATCTCTGCTTCGACGCGCAAGGGCGCTGCTACGTGACCGAACTCGCGTGGCACGAAGGCGACAGGTC
>JBQTHU010000184.1:0-3687 GCA_052389535.1 Betaproteobacteria bacterium
CCGTGGGTTCGACTCCCGCCGGGCGCGCCAACCTTATTTTTTCTCGTGCACGTTGTCCGCGTAACGGATCGCCATGGTCTTCAGGGTGTAGGCCACGCCGCCGGGGAATACGCGGTACTCGGGAAACGGGTTGGGAAAGAAGTAGGGCGACGGATAGAACGGCGAATAGTAGGGCGTGAGGAAGGGATCGTAGTAGGCCACCGGCGGATACACCGTCCTGTAGACCTCGAGTCGGATGAGCGCGTCAGCGCCCAGCGCCCGCGCCTTTTCACGCGCGTCCTGCCATAGCTGCGCCTCGCTGTCCCCGATCCAGCCCCGCGATTCGAGCAGCGCGAGTTCGCGGTAAGGGCGCTGCGGCTTCTCGAGCAGGATGTCCACGTCCCTGGTCGGCGGCAACGTGAGCCCGGGCGAGAGCGGCACGACCTCCGTCGTAACGGTCGCACACGACGCTGCCAGCATCGCAATCATCATCAAGCCCGTAAGGCGCGCGAAACGGTGCATGTTGGGACTCCGGATGTTAGAGTGCGGACCGGGCACTACAGGTTCCCGCCGTAGCCTCCGCCGGCATAGGCCTCCGATAATGCCCGCTCGCCCCCGATCTCCAATGTTGAGGAAGACTCCGTTTCACCCGCGTGTCGAGGCGCTTTGCGTGAGCCATGCATGGCGCCGCTGGGCGGGGTATATAGTCGCCAGCGCCTACGAACTTGCGCACGATCGCGAATATCACGCCGTACGCAGTGCTGCGGCGCTGTTCGACATCTCGCCGCTCTACAAGTACCGGGTGTGCGGGAAAGACGCCGCGCGACTGCTCGATCGCGTCGTCACCCGCGACGTGCTGCGCGCCGGCGTGGGGCAGGTGCTCTATACGCCGTGGTGCGACGCCCGCGGCAAGGTGCTGGACGATGGAACCGTCTCGCGCCTGGACGAGAGCACTTTCCGCATGACCTGCGCCGAGCCCAATCTGCGCTGGCTCGAAGAGAACGCAAGGCGGCTCGATGTCGCCATAGACGACGTCTCGGAAACGACCGCGGCGCTGGCGCTGCAAGGGCCCGCCTCGCGCGCCATCCTGCAGCAGTTGAGCGATGCGGATCTCAGCGGCGTGCCGTACTTCGGCCTCGTCGGCACAAAACTGCGCGGTATCCCGGTCACCGTGACGCGCACGGGCTATACCGGCGACCTGGGTTTCGAGCTGTGGGTCGATGCGAACGAAGCATTGCCGCTGTGGGACGCACTCATCGAAGCGGGCAGCGGCTACGGCATTACCCCCGCCGGCATGCTGGCGCTCGACATCGCGCGCATCGAAGCGGGCCTCATGCTCATTGACGTGGACTACGTGCCGGCCCGGAAGGCGCTCACTGCCAGCCAGACTTCCTCGCCTTTCGAGCTGGATCTCGGCTGGGCGGTCAAGCCCGAAAAAGAGCATTTCGTGGGCAAGCTGGCCCTGCTCGCCGAAGCGCGCAGCGAGCCGCAATGGCGGTTCGTCGGAATAGAGATCGCATGGGATGCGCTGGAGCGCCTTTATGCCGAAGCAGGGCTCGCGCCGCAGCTGCCCCATGCCGCGTGGCGCACCAGCGTGCCGCTTTACGCGGACGGCAGGCAGGCGGGTTACGCCACGAGCGGCACATGGTCGCCGCTGTTGAAGAAGTACATCGCCCTGGCGCATGTCGGCGCACGGTGGTCGGCAGCCGGCACGCCGCTCGAAATGGAAATCACGGTGGAGCACCGGCGCAAGCGTGCGCGCGCTTCGGTGGTGCAGAAGCCGTTCTTCAATCCCGAGCGCAAGCGCGCCTAGCATGACGAGCCGTTACGACGCAGTCGTCATCGGGGGCGGGCATAACGGGCTGGTGTGCGCGGCTTATCTCGCACGCGCCGGGCGCCGCACGCTCGTGCTGGAGCGTAACGAGCAGATCGGGGGCGCCGCGGTATCCGAGGAGGCTTTCCCCGGATTCAAGTTCTCGAAGTTCTCCTACGTCGTGAGCCTGCTGCGGCCCGAGATCGTGCGCGACCTCGATCTGCCGCGCCACGGGCTGCACATCCTGCCGCTGGAGAGCACGCTCACGCCGCTGCCGAGCGGCGATTACCTTGCGCAATGGAGCGACCACGACCAGAACCGCCGGGAACTCGCCCGCCACTCGTTGCGGGACGCGGAGGCGTACGACGATTTCGGACGCCTCATGCACGAGATGGCGCGCGCGGTGAAGCCGTTCCTCGGCATGCCGGCGCCGGACCCGGTCTCGCTCAAGCCGCGCGATCTGCTCGACATTGCAAAGCTGGGCCGCTACTTCAGGACGCTGGGAAGCGAGAAGTATCACGCGCTGTGGAAGCTGCTCACCATGAGTTCTGCGGATTACCTCGAAGAGTGGTTCGAGACAGAAGCGCTGAAAGCGACCAAATCCGCGAGCGGCATCATCGGCACCATGCTCGGTCCGCGTTCGCCGGGCACGGCCTACGTGCTGCTGCACCATTACATGGGCGAGATCGACGGGGTTTTTCGCGCCTGGGGGTTCGCCAAAGGCGGCAACGGCTCGGTGAGCGCCGCCATCGCCGGTGCGGCGCGCGCGGCGGGCGCGGAGATTCGCACCAACGCACCGGTGGCGCGCGTCACGGTCGCGGGGGGGCGCGCAACCGGTGTCGTACTGGAGAGCGGAGAGGAAATCCCGGGCGATATCGTGGTATCCGGCGCTGATCCACGCCGCACGTTCCTCGGGCTGCTTGAGCGGAAGCACCTGCCGGGCGATTTCGTCGAGTCGATCGCGCGCTACCGGTTTCGCGGGGCCTCGGGAAAGGTCAATCTGGCGCTGAGCGAGCCGCCCAGCTTCAGCTGCCTGCCGGGCATCGGGCCGCATTTGCGCGGCGCCATCTCGATCAGCCCCAGCATCGATTACCTGGAGCGCGCCTACGACGACGCCAAGTACGGCAAGGTATCGCGACGCCCCTATCTGGACATCGTCATTCCGTCGATGATCGATCCGGGCATGGCGCCGCCGGGCAGGCACGTGATGTCGATCTTCGCGCAGTACGCGCCGTACGATGTCGAAGGCGGCTGGACCGATGCCCGGCGCGAGGCGTTCGGGGATGCGGTGATCGACACGCTGGCGGACTACGCACCGAATCTCAAATCGGCAATCCTTCACCGGCAGGTCATTACGCCTGCGGACATCGAGCGCATGGTGGGCTTGAGCGAAGGCAACATTTTCCAGGGCGAACTCACGCTGCAGCAGATGTTCTTCCTGCGGCCCGTCCCGCAGTGGTCGCGCTACCGCACGCCTGTCCACAATTTGTTCCAGTGCGGGTCCGGTACGCATCCCGGCGGTGGCGTCATGGGCGCCTCCGGACGCCTCGCCGCGATGGCCATACTGGGCGGCAGACCGGCATGACCGGCGCGACCGTCGTCATCGGAAGCGGCGTGAACGAACTGGTCGCCGCACATTATCTCGCCCGCTCCGGGCACCATGTCGTGGTGATCGCTCAGAACACGGTCGATCACGAGGACGCCAGTCTCGACAGTGGCTGGATTCCGCCGCAGATCGTGCGCGATCTCGAACTGCGGGATGGCGGGGCCGCGCTGCGCGTACATCGCCCCGATCCCTGGATGGTGGCGGCGCTTCCGGGCGGCGGACAACTCGAGCTGTGGAACGACGTTGCGCGATGCGCGGAATCGATCCGCAGGTTGAGCCCACGCGATGC
>JBQTHU010000185.1:0-6212 GCA_052389535.1 Betaproteobacteria bacterium
CGATCAGTTCCTCGAGGTCCCAGCGCGGGCGCACCGTGAAGCCGTCTTCCGGCGGGCGCGCGCGCTCGGCTCCCGGATCGGCCTGCAGCCGCAACGCGCCGGCAAAGGCGATCATGGCGCCGTTATCCGTGCAGAACTCCAGCTCCGGATAATAGACGCTGAACCGCTGTTTCACAGCAGCCTGCGACAGGCGCTCGCGCAACAGGCGGTTGGCGCCGACGCCTCCCGCGACGACGAGACGCTGCAGCGCGCTCTGCCGGAGCGCGGCGATGGATTTGGCGACCAGCACGTCCACGATCGCCGTCTGGAACTCGGCTGCAATGTCCGCGTGCGAAACGGCCTCGCGCGCTTCCCGGGCAACCCGCGTCACCACCGCCGTTTTGAGTCCGCTGAAGCTGAAATCGAGGTCCCCGCTCGCGAGCATAGGCCGCGGCAGTCGCACGCGCCCTGGCGTCCCGGAGTCGGCGAGCTGCGCGAGCGCCGGGCCGCCGGGATAGCCCAGCCCGAGGAGCTTCGCCGTCTTGTCGAACGCTTCGCCGGCGGCGTCGTCCACGGTCTCGCCCAGCAGTTGGTAGTCGCCCACGCCCGAAACACGCATCAACTGCGTGTGGCCGCCGGAGACCAGCAGGGCGACGAACGGGAATTCGGGCGCCGGTGTGGAGAGCAGCGGCGACAGGAGATGGCCCTCCAGATGATGGAGCCCGATGGCTCGAATAGCCAGAGTGTAAGCGAGCCCGTGCGCGATGCTGGCGCCGACCAGCAGGGCGCCCGCGAGACCCGGTCCCTGCGTGTAGGCGATGCCGTCCAGATCCTCGAGGGTGTGGCCGGACCGCTGCAGCAGTACGCGGGTGAGCGGCAACACGCGGCGGATGTGATCGCGGGAAGCGAGCTCGGGGACGACGCCCCCATAGTCCGCGTGCAGGCGCACCTGCGAATGCAGCAGGTGACCGAGCAGCCCGCGCCCGGTGTCGTAGAGGGCGACACCGGTCTCATCGCAGGAGGTTTCGATACCGAGCACGAGCATGAGTTGTAGGGGCAGGGTTTAACAAAGCGTTTGCGATTGATATAATACAAGTTTTCCCAATTCCCCCAAGGATCTGCATGCCGACTGTCCGCGTCAAGGAAAATGAGCCGTTCGAGGTCGCGCTGCGCCGTTTCAAGCGCACCGTGGAGAAGACGGGCCTGCTCACCGAGCTGCGCGCCCGCGAGTACTACGAGAAGCCGACCGCCGAACGCAAGCGCAAGCTTGCAGCCGCGATCAAGCGCCATCACAAGCGCCTGCGCTCGCAGCTGCTGCCACCCAAGCTCTACTGATCCGCGACCGGCCGGATGAAAGCGTGGGGGCGTTCCTCACGCTTTTTGCTTTTCTGATCCCGATCGATAACCATGTCGCTCAAGACCCGCATCAACGATGACGTGAAGGCGGCGATGCGCGCCGGCGACGCGCGCCGCCGTGACGCATTGCGGTTGCTGCTCGCGGCGCTCAAGCAGCGGGAGGTGGACGAGCGCAAGGAACTGGGCGATGCCGACGTCGTTGCCGTCATCGACAAGATGATCAAGCAGCGGCGCGACTCCATCACCCAGTTCGAGCAGGGCGGGCGGCAGGATCTCGCGGACGCCGAAAAATTCGAGCTGTCCGTGCTGCAAGCCTACCTGCCGCAGGCAATGTCGGATGCCGAGATCGAAGCTGCCGTATCGGAGGCGATAAACGACTCGGGCGCGCAAGGCATGGCGGACATCGGCAAAGTGATGGCGGCCCTCAAGCCCCGGCTCGCGGGCCGTGCCGACATGGGCAAGGTATCCGCACTGGTGAAGTCGCGACTCGCCAAGACCTGATTCGCACTCTCGATCCCGGACGGCTGGCCTATAATGGCCGCATGGCCGGTGTCCCGCTCAAAACATCCTCCGTGCATCGCTCCGGCCCGCCGATGCACCCGGCATTTCGTCCTGATTCGTGATCCCGCGCGCGTTCATCCAGGACCTGCTGACCCGCGTCGATATCGTGGACGTCGTGGACCGCCACGTGAAGCTGAAGCGCGCCGGCGCCAACTACGTGGCGTGCTGCCCGTTTCACAACGAAAAAACCCCGTCCTTCACGGTGAGCGCCACCAAGCAGTTCTATCACTGCTTCGGCTGCGGTGCGCACGGCACGGCCGTCGGCTTCCTGATGGAGTACAGCGGTCTGGGCTTCGTGGAGGCCATCAAGGAACTCGCACAGTCGGTCGGCATGACGGTGCCGGACGCGGCGCCGAACCCGGTCGCGCTGCGCAAGACAGAAGCCGGCGATGATCTCTACGGCGTGCTGCTCAAGGCGGCACACTACTACCGCGCGCAGTTGAAGGAGGCGCCGCAGGCGATCGACTACCTCAAGCGCCGGGGTCTTTCCGGCGACATCGCCAAGCGCTTCGGCGTCGGCTATGCGCCGGACGGCTGGCAGAGCCTGCAGGCGGTGTTTCCCGACTATGGTGCAAAGGCCCTCGCTGCCGCCGGTCTGGTGAAGGTGAACGAAGACAACCGCCGCTACGACATCTTCCGGGATCGCATCATGTTCCCGATCGTGGACGTGCGCGGCAACGTCATCGGCTTTGGCGGGCGCGTACTCGGGGCGGGAGAGCCCAAGTATCTCAACACCCCTGAAACGCCGGTGTTCGAGAAGGGGCGGGAACTTTACGGGCTCTACCAGGCGCGCGCGGCGATCCGTAAGGCCGGCCGCGTGGTCGTCGTCGAAGGCTACATGGACGTGGTCGCGCTGGCGCAGCATGGCGTCGAGTACGCGGTGGCCACGCTCGGCACGGCCACGACCGCGCTTCATGTGAGCAAGCTCATGCGGCAGGCCGATGAGGTCATCTTCTGTTTCGACGGCGACGAAGCCGGCGTGCGGGCGGCATGGCGCGCGCTGGAACAAAGCCTCCCGCAACTCGCAGACGGCAAGCAGGTGCGCTTCCTGTTCCTGCCCAGGGGCGAAGACCCGGACACCTACGTGCGCAAGGCGGGGAAAGCGGGATTCGAGGCGCTCCTGAATGGCGCTCCCACGCTGTCCCGTTTCATGCTGGACGAACTCGCGCGCAGGGTGGACCTGTCCACGGCCGAGGGCCGGGCCACGCTGGTCCACCAGGCCAAACCGCTGCTCAAGCCGATGCCGGGGAACGCGCTCCGGGTACAGATCGTTCGCGAGCTGGCTGCGCTGGCGCGCATGGCGCCCGAGGAAGTGGAGCGGCTGTGCGAGCTGACGCCGATGGTGGCCAGGAGGCCGTCACCGGCTCGTACGCCGCGAGTCGCCCCCGCGCCGCTCGCCACGCGGCTCCTGCGCCTGCTGATGGCGAATCCCTCGCTCGCCGCCGCTGTATCCGACGAGCAGCACATCCTGCTGGAGAAGGACAACGACTTCGTTCCGGTCGCAAGACTGGTTGCGCTACTCAAGGAGAGCGGAGCCGCCTCGCTGGGGGCGGCGTTCGAGGCGACCCGGGACTCGGAATACGCGGAACTTTACGCCACGGTGGCCGGCGAGACGCTGCATGCGAGCGGCGCGGATGAAGCTGCGGCGCGTGCGGACCTCGAAGGGGCATTTGCCAGGCTTGAGGAAGGGCGATTGCGCAACGAACTGGCCCATCTGTCCACCCGGCAGACCCCTACCGAGGCCGAACGCTCGCGGTTCCAGGAAGTACGGCGGCGGCTGGCAGAACTTGGCGGCACCGGCGCGGTCAATGTTCGCTCGCAGATTTAAAGAGTTATGATTGACATACGGCGGTCCGCCCCCATCTTTGAGCAGGCGGATGCACGGGCCAGGGCGCATAAATATTCTATTCTGAACAAATAGTTAGCCCAGCGGTCTCAGTACAAGAGCCGCGATGGATTAGGGTATAATGCGCGGTTTTTTCACGAAATCTCTCGGCGGGGATGGATACGATGGCAAAGCTCAGGCACACGGCGCGCACCAAGGCTAAGACGGCAAAGAAGAAAAACACCACGGTCAAGCCCAAACGCGCCGCGAAATCGAAGACGCACGCACAGCGGGTCTTGAAGAAGACGGCCGCGGCGAAGGCGCGCGCGTTGCTGAAGGGCAAGCTCAAGAGCAAGACCAAGGCGGCCCGCTCGCCGGTCAAGACCAAATCGTTCGCCAAATCGCGCCAGAAAGCACCGCCGAAGGACAAGGACAAGCGGCTCGCCAAGGTGAAGGCCGCGGCGAAGAAAGTCCTCGCCAAGATCCAGAAACTCGACAAGGCCGCGCTGAATAAAGCCCTGCTCCAGCAGCAGATGCTGGCGAAGAAGACCGAAGCGCCGGGCAAGCCGGGGCGGCGCACCAAGCTGACCGCCAAGGAAAAGGCGCTGGTGAAGGAGTTCGAGCGCCGCGAATTATCTCCAGCGGACGCCGAAGCGCGGCGCACCCGTCTCAAGAACCTGATCGTGCTCGGCAAGGAGCGCGGCTACCTCACGTACGCCGAGATCAACGACCATCTGCCGGACGACATGCTGGACGCCGAGCAGATCGAGAACATCATCAGCATGATCAACGACATGGGGATCCAGGTCTACGACGAGGCCCCGGATGTCGAGACGCTGCTGATGTCGGACGCCACGCCGGCCGTGACCGACGAGGATGCGGTCGAGGAAGCCGAGGCTGCGCTCTCCACGGTGGATTCCGAGTTCGGGCGCACGACCGACCCGGTACGGATGTACATGCGCGAAATGGGGTCGGTGGAGCTGCTCACGCGCGAGGGCGAGATCGAAATCGCCAAGCGCATCGAAGACGGCCTGAAACACATGATCCAGGCGATCTCCGCCTGCCCGACCACCATCGCCGAAATCCTGGGTCTTGCCGAACGAATCGAGAAGGACGAGATCCGCGTGGACGAGGTGGTGGACGGGCTCGTCGATCCGAACGCCGACGAAGACGTCCTCGAGGAAATGGCGGACGAGGACGCGGAGATCGAGGAGGAGATCGAGGCCGCGGAGGAAGAGGACGAGGACGGCGGCGCGGTGCAGAGCGCCGACATGCTCAGGCTCAAGGATGAGGCGCTCAGGCGCTTCGCGGTCATCCGCACCTACTACAACAAGATGATGCGCGCGCTGGCCAAGAACGGCCCGCGCAGCCGCGCTTATCTGCAGGCCCGCGATGCGATCTCCGCGGAGCTCATGAACATCCGCTTTTCGGCGAAACAGGTCGAGGCGCTGTGCGACGGCCTGCGCGGCCTGGTGGACGAGGTCCGCCGCCACGAGCGCGAGATCATGGAATTGTGCGTCAACAAGGCGAGGATGCCGCGCCAGCATTTCATCAAGGAATTCCCGGGCAAGGAAAGCAGCCTGCGCTGGGTCGCGAACGAGGTGGCGGCCCGCCGCCCGTGGAGCGACGCGCTCGCGCGTTTCGAGCCGGCGATCATGGAGCAGCAGCAGAAGCTGCTCGATCTGCAGGCGCGCGTCGGCATTCCGATCAAGGATCTGAAAGAGATCAATCGCCAGATGTCGACCGGCGAGGCGAAAGCGCGCCGCGCCAAGCGCGAGATGACGGAAGCCAACCTGCGGCTCGTGATCTCGATCGCGAAGAAGTACACCAACCGCGGACTGCAGTTTCTCGATCTCATCCAGGAAGGCAACATCGGCCTCATGAAGGCGGTGGACAAGTTCGAGTACCGCCGCGGCTACAAATTCTCGACCTATGCGACGTGGTGGATCCGCCAGGCCATCACGCGCTCGATCGCCGATCAGGCCCGCACCATCCGCATCCCGGTGCACATGATCGAGACCATCAACAAGATGAACCGCATCTCGCGTCAGATCCTGCAGGAGACGGGGCAGGAGCCGGATCCCGCGCTGCTCGCCGAGAAAATGGAGATGCCGGAAGAGAAGATCCGCAAGATCCTGAAAATCTCGAAAGAGCCGATCTCGATGGAGACGCCGATCGGCGACGACGACGATTCGCATCTGGGCGATTTCATCGAGGATCAATCGACGATGGCGCCGAACGACGCGGCGGTCTACGCGAGCCTGCGCGGCGTGACCAAGGACGTGCTGGATACGTTGACGCCGCGCGAAGCGAAGGTGCTGCGCATGCGCTTCGGCATCGAGATGAACACCGACCACACGCTGGAAGAAGTGGGCAAGCAGTTCGATGTCACGCGCGAGCGCATCCGCCAGATCGAGGCGAAGGCGCTGCGCAAATTGCGCCATCCGTCGCGCTCCGAGCGGCTGCGCAGCTTCCTCGACACCGAAAGCTA
>JBQTHU010000186.1:0-21616 GCA_052389535.1 Betaproteobacteria bacterium
GTCACGATGCCTGCGAATCTGCCGTTTGAGTCGGTCAGGCGTCGGCTGAAGTCCAGCATCCATTCTCCAGTGATACTGTCGCGAAGCGGTCGACTGACCCATAGCTGATCCGCTCTGGCGAGAGTCTTGAAATGTTCCTGTGACGATATGTTTCTCACCGGAAGGAAACGAGTGCTCGCTGTCAGATTGCCCGCGCCATCCACGATACTCAAGGTAAAGACCAATTCAACTGGAAGCAGGTCTCTCTTTTGCAAGTCGGCGAGCACCTTTGGCGGGGCTTCGGCTCGCTGGTAGGCGTACTTGATCACCTTGAGAGTCTGATCGATTTCGCGCAGCCTGCGCAGCACGCGCGCCTCGTACGTATCAGCGAGCTCTCGAGTGGATGCGAACAGTGCTTGTTCGGCGTTTGCCCGTTCGACGCGAATGAGATTCGCAGTAGTACCCCACACTATGCCGAGCAACAGGATCGCGATGGCCGGAAAAAAGACATTCGGGGTGGAGCATCGCTCGATCACGGCCCTGAGCGCTTGACTCTCGGTCCATTTGTGCAGAATCGAGGCAAAGCCTCTTCCCGATTCCGTACGGGAACGCGCCAGGCGATAGAGCCTGGCCGGCCATGAAATGAAAGGCCCATGCCAGCGCTTCGCGAACAAAGCCCTGCGTATCAAAACTCCCCCTTTTTCAAGCGGTATCGAGCTGCCTTATGGCGGGCCGCGGATTTATGTAAACAGCATAGCAGAAGACACAAGTACCGGCCTGGTTTGACGGAGGCGGCCCAACGGTTCCCACGGCCATGAGATAGCCGGTGCGATGCGCCCCGTATCCTCGCCTTGTGGTCCTGGGCGAGCCAGCCGCACGCCGCCGAGATCGCGGTCGATTTCGTCCCCGGTTTTTTCCTCTGGACTCAGTATTCTGTTGAGTTTGCGGGTGGAGGTTACGGCAAGATCTGACCCGATCCACCCGGTATGTCTTCTCCACTGTTTGTCGCGGCCGCTTGCTGCTGCTACCATCGCCCCCAAGTCGCAGTCATGAAGAAAATTCCGGTACTGTCGAGAACGTTTTGCGCGGTGGCATGCACTGCCCTCGCGAGCATCGCATTTGCGGCGTATCCCGAGCGGCCGATCCGGCTCGTGGTGCCGTTTGCGCCCGGCGGCAACATCGACATCAACGCGCGCACCGTTGCGCCCGGCATGTCGGAGCTTCTCGGCCAGCAGGTCATCGTTGAAAACCGCGGCGGTGCCGGCGGGCGGATCGGCACCGAAGCAGTCGCCAAGGCGGCGCCCGACGGCTACACCTGGCTCCTGGGCTCGACCGGTTCCCTCACGGTGAACCCGGTCTTCGCGACGAAGCCCGCCTACGACGCGCTGCGGGATTTCGTGCCGACCTCCTTCATTTCCGAAGTGCCGCTCATGCTGGCAGTGCATCCCTCGCTGCCGTCGCGCACCGTGAAGCAGTTCGTCGCGCTCGCCAAGGCGAAGCCGGGCGCCATCCTCATGGCTTCGGCGGGCATTGGCAGCAATACGCACCTCACGGGCGAGCTGTTTCAGGTGATGACGGGCGCGAGGCTCACCCACGTGCCTTACAAAGGCGCCGGCCCGGCTGCGATCGATCTTGTCGCAGGCCATGCGCAATGCATCTTCGACCAGGTCACTTCCTCGGGCCGCTACGTGAAAGCGGGCAAGCTGCGTGCGCTCGCCGTCACATCGGACAAGCGCTCCATGCAGTTCCCTGATGTTCCCACGATGAAAGAGGCGGGCGCGTCTGGCGTGGAATCGTCGGCCTTCACCGGTATTTTTCTCCCGGCTGCCACGCCGCGCGACATCGTGACGCGGATCCACGGGGCGCTCGTCAAAGTGCTCGATCAGCCCGCGGTGCGCGACGCGTTCAGCCGCCTGGGCGCCGAAGTGGTGAAGAGTGCGCCCGAAGACGTTACGCGCCGCCTCACGAGCGAAATCGCGAAATGGCGGAAAGTGCAGCAACAAACCGGAATTCGCATCGACTGAGCCAGGAGACATACGCATGGGCAAGATCTTTCTCGTCGTACCCGACGCGCCGCCCGAAGAGGTGGCGCACGTCAAGGCGAGCCGCACGCTGAGCGACAAAGGCATCCGCTTGGGCGTGCTCGACAACAGCAAGGGCAACGCGGATCACCTCTTGAACTTCATCGTCGAAGGCGTGAAGCAGGAATTCAAGGTCGAGTCGGTGGTGGTGCGGCGCAAGCCCGCCTCCAGCGCCGGCGCCACATCGCAGGTGCTCGACGAACTCGAGAAGGAGGCGGACCTCGTCGTCAGCGCCATGGCCGATTGAGGGTCGTGCACGTCGTGGAGTGTCCACGACATGGCGCAGTTGACGAAGCGGGGCCTGATCGCCGCGGTGGTGTGCTCGGACCAGTTCATGAAGCTCGGCACGGCGCAGGCAAAAGTGTTCGGCGTGCCGGATCTGCCCCTGCTCAGGATTCCGCACCCGCTCGGCGGGCTCGGCATGGACAAGGTGCGTGAGCGCGCGGACGTCGCGCTGCCGCAGCTCTTCGAAGTCATTCGGGAGGCAGCGGCATGAGCGGCGGAGCAGGGGCCCCAACTTGTTGGGGATGCGACCCGGCATGAGCGCGCTAGTCGATATGCTCAAGCGGCCCGGCGCGATGGTCGAATGCGACGACGATCCCGAGGCCGTTTTCGACCTGCTGGTCGAGAAAGGCTGGAGCGATGGGCTGCCCGTCATCCCGCCCACGCCCGAGCGCGTGGAACGGATGCTCGCCTGTTGCGATCGCGAGCCCGACCAGCCCGTGGTGAGAATCCCGCCGCGCTACGGCGCCGCGACGCCGATCCGCGTCGCCGCCAACGCGGTGATGGCGGGCTGCAAGCCGGCACATTTTCCGCTGGTGCTGCTCGCGCTCGAAGCGATGGCCGAGGAGCCCTACAACCTCTACGGCACGCAGGCCACCACGCATCCGTGCACGCCGCTCCTGATTTTCAACGGGCCGATCGCGCGCGAACTGAACATCAACTGCGGCCACAACGTGATGGGCACATACTTCCGCGCCAATGCCGTGATCGGGCGCGCGGTGCGGCTGGCGCTGGTCAATATCGGCGCGGCGATTCCCGGCACCGGAGATATGGCCACCCACGGCACGCCGGCGAAATTCACCTACTGCATCGCGGAGAACGAAGCGGCAAGCCCGTGGGAGCCGCTGCACGTCGAACTTGGCTTTCCGAAGGAAGCCACCACGGTGACCGTTGTGGCCGGGGAGGGGCCGCACAACATCAACGACCACGAGAGCCTCACGCCGGAAGGCATACTGACGATGTGCGCAGGCACGATCGCGACGACCGGCTCGAACAATGCCTACTACCGAGGCCAGCCGGTGCTCGCGTTCGGCCCCGAGCATGCCGCGACGGTCGCCAGCGGCGGCATGTCCAAGCGCGAGGTCAAGCAGTGGCTCTACGAGCACGCCACGACCCCGCTCTCGAAGTTCTCGAAGGAGGGCATCGAGCGCCGTTTCCACCGCAAGCAGGCCGACGAGTTCGCCAGCGCCTCGCTCGACACGCCGGTGCACATGTGGAAGACGCCCGAGGATCTGATCGTGATCGTCACCGGCGGCGCGGGCAAGCACTCCGCGTACATCCCGACCTTCGGCAACACGCGCGCCGTCACGCGGGCGCTGAAGCATTCGGATGGCCAGCTCGTGAAGTCAGTTCAAGAACTGCAAGCCTAGGCAGAGCCCAGCCGGCGAAACGTGCAAATGTGCCCTAAAATGACCATCCGGGAGGTGAATCATGTCCATCAGCTATGAAGACGTCGGTGAAAATCTGCGCCGAATCGTGGTCTCCGGCCGTCTCGATATGGAAGGCACCGACTCGGTCGGCTCGCAGCTCGTCGAGCTTGCAGGCGCGGCGAAAAAAGGCGTCGTGGTCGACCTGTCCGGCGTCCGGTTCCTTGCGTCCATCGGCATACGCGCGCTGATTCAAAGTGCCAAAGCGGTCGAGAAGCGCGGCGGGAAAATGGTGCTGCTGGTCAGCCAGGGCTCGCAGGTCGTCATGAGCCTCGAAGCGACAGGCATCGATCAATTGATTCCGATCTTCACCAACGACAGAGATGCCGAGAAGGCAGCCGTCGCCTGAGTGGTGGGAGGCGAGCTGTCCGTTCCGTCATGGTTTGACGAACTCACCATCGCCGCCAATGGCGCGGAGCTGCGGCGCGCGGCGGAATGGCTGGTCGCGGGCTGCCGGCAGCGCGAGGTGCCGCAGGCGCAGATCGAGCGGCTCGAGCTGTGCCTGCACGAGGCGCTGGCGAACGTGATCACCCATGGCGGCGAGGCGGCGATTGCCGCGACGATCACGATGCGGCTCGAGGTGCGGCGCGAGCCTCAATGCAGCGCCAGCGTGACCGTGATCGATGCCTGCATGGCGTTCGATCCGTTATCCGTCCCGGACAGGATTTCGCCGAAAACGCTCGCTGAAACAGAACCGGGCGGGCTGGGACTGGTGATGATCCGGAGCTTTTCCGACTGGCTCGATTACCGCCACGAAAACGGATACAACCACCTCACGTTCGGCGCGCGCTGGAACCCGTCATGATTTACCGTAGCCGGGCTGCGCTCGGGTGGTGGCTACTCCGGCAGGATCTTTGGTTTCTTCTGTGTTGCACCGGCGGGACGTGGGCAGGTAAGCGCGGCACCAGGCACGGAATCGGGCGTGCCGACCTTCAGAGCCACTCCGGGTTGCTCGATCCCAGCATCGGCGAAGGTCTTTTCCAATGCGGCTTTGTTTCGGACAGCCGCAGCACCGGCCGAGATGCCGGATCGTGCCGTGCCCGCCGGAAGACTGGATCGGATCATTCCTACTTGTTGATGGCGATCCGGGCTTCCTTGACCACTTTTTTCCACTTGGCGACGTCGACCTTGAGCCGGTTCGCGAATTCCTCCGGCGGTCCGCCGGCGCGTTGCAGGCCTTGGGCTTCCAGCCACTTTTCGATCGCGGGTGTGCTCAGCACTTTGGCGACTTCGCGGTTCCACAGCGTCACGATGTTCTTGGGCAAGCCCTTCGGTCCCCACATGCCGTACCAGTGAACCACGTCGTAACCGGGCACCGTTTCGCCGATCGCGGCAACGTCCGGCAAGGCGCGCGAGCGCTTGGCCGTCGTCACGCCGATCGCGCGCAACCGGCCGGCCTTCACATGCGGGATGCTGGTCACGAGGGTAGTCATGCTTCCGCTCACTTCGCCTGTGAGCATGCCGGTCATCGCCGGACCGCTGCCCTTGTACGGCACGGTGGTGTACTTCGCCCCGGTCTGCAGCTTGAAAAGTTCACCCGCCAGGTGATCGAGCGTGCCGATGCCTGCCGAAGCGATATTGAGTTTGCCCGGATTCGCGTTGGCGTAATCGATGAACTCCTTCACGCTCTTCACCGGCACCTTGGGATTGACCGTCAGGACGAGGGGCGTTGTCCCGATCAGGATGATCGGCGTGACGCCGGTCACTGAATCGTATGGGAGATCGTGTGTCGCTGCGGTGGCGCCGAAGCTGCCGGAGACGACGATCAGCGTATAGCCGTCGGGCTCGGCGCGCGCCGCGATCGCCGAGCCGGTCGTGCCGCCGCCGCCCGGGCGGTTGTCCACGACGATCGGCTGTCCGAGCACCTCGGTCAACGGGGTGCCGATCAGCCGCGCAAGCAAGTCCGATCCGCCGCCCGCGGCGAACGGCGTCAGCAACCGGATCGGCCGGTTCGGATATTTCGATTGAGCCTGAGCGCTCGCCGCAAACAGCGAGAGTGCGATTGCAGCAAACAGCGAGAGTGCGATGGCAGCAACGGCGCAGCTCACGAGATTGCTCTGGGTCCTCCTCCCACAGCAAATTCAGGTCGAATGCTAGCACGCGGCGGCTCGAACTGACCGTCGCGCCATGCATGGCGTGACGCCGCGGCGGCCGTCATTGTGCGGAATACGTGCGCCAGATTCGCGAGGCGCCGCGTCAGCCCGGCGTCGCGGAGATCCGCGTGCCGTCCGAGCGCGCGTTTCGCGAGCGCGAGCGGCGCCGTAAGGAAGGCATCGTGATCGAGCGCAAGGTGCTGGAAACGCTGCGCGCCCTGTAGAAATCAGCGGCGGTTGATGCTGTAGCGGCCGGGCCCCATGAACGCAAGGGCGAGCGCCGTCAAAAGAAAGAACGCCTGCAGCTCGAGCGCCCATCCGCCGCTCCGGCCGAGCAGGAACAGATCGGCGCGATGTGCGAGCCCGACCGCGAACAGCATGCTGAAGACGATCAGCACCGCACCGACGCGAGAGTAGAAACCGATGATGACCAGTATGGGCGCGATCACCTCGCCCACGTACGCGCCAAACGCAAAATAGCTCGGCATCCCGACGCCCTCCAGCATCTTTTCGATGCCGGAGACGCCTCGCGTGAGCTTGGAGATCCCGTGGAGCAGCATCAGCACGCCCACGGTAAGGCGCAAAATAAGCTTGCCTACGTCGTCGGCCATGGTCCGCGACCCCCTTTGTTCAGCGCTGAGCCAGCAGCCGCTCGATCTCCGCGACGAGCCGGCGGTCCTCGGGCGCGACGTTGCTCGGGAAGGCGAGCACCTTTTCCCCGCGCCGATCGACGAGGTACTTGTGGAAATTCCACTTCGGGCGGCTGGCGGCAGCGTGGGCAAGCCGGTCGTATAACGGATTTCCGCCCTCGGACACGAGCCGCGTCCTGGCGAACATCGGGAAGCTGACGCCGTAGTTGATCTCGCAGAATTGCGCGATTTCCTTCGCGCTGCCCGGTTCCTGCCCGCCGAAATCGTTCGAGGGGAAGCCGAGCACCACCAGGCCCCGGTCCTTGTAGCGCCGGTAGAGCTTTTCGAGCCCCTGATACTGCGGCGTGTAGCCGCATTGGCTGGCGGTGTTCACGACCAGCAGCACCTTGCCGCTGTACTGGCAGAGCGAGGCGTCGCCGTGCATCAGCGTCTCCATTTTCGTGTCGAGCAGCGGCGGGCATGCCGCGCCCGCTGCAAGCGGCGCCGCCAACACGATCAGGAGCGCAAAGGCTCGAATCGGTGGGTACATGTTTCTTATCCTAACACGCGCAATTTTTCCGATCATTATTTGAGTTTTATTGCTCGAATCGCGGTGATCATAAGCGTACAATCCGGCAGGCAGAATTGCAGCGCAACCGACCCATTTTTCATTTTTCGCAACATGAGCACTTTCGAACCCGACAGACCTCGCAGAAAAACCCCGGTAATCATCGTCCTTCTGGCCGTCATCATCGTCGGCATCATCGCCTTCGCGTACTATCTCGGGCCGCGCCTCGAGCGCGAAGGACCGCTAATCCGGCTCACGCCGGACTCCGACGTGCTCGGCATGGCGCCGATGGAGATCACTGTTACCGATCCCGGCTCCGGATTGAAGTCCGTCACCGCGACGCTTTCGGTGGGCGGCTCGGATCATATGCTGGCCAACGAACAATTCGCCCAGCCGGTGAAGGAAAAGAAGATTACCGTGGCTGCAGCGAAGCTGGCCGGCATCAAGGAAGGACCGGCGGTCCTGCGCGTAGCGGCCCGGGACAACTCGCTGTGGAGGTTCTTCGGCGGCAACGAAACCGTGCTCCGGAAGAGCATCGCGATCGACGTTACGCCGCCCACCATCGCGCTGATCGCCGATGACCGCTACGTCACCTTCGGCGGCGTCGGCGCGATCGTCTACAAGCCCTCTGGCGATACGGTGACGAGCGGCGTCCGGATCGGCGGGTATTTCTTTCCCGGGTACAAGGGACCGGTGAAAGGCCAGCCGGATCACTACATCGCGCTCTTCGCCCATGCCTACAACGTGCCGGCCGGTGCCAAAGCCATGCTGGTCGCGACCGACAAGGCCGGCAACAGCAAGGAGATGCCGCTCGTCTATGAGCTGAGGGGCGCCAGATACCGGAAGAGCACCATCTCGATATCGGACGGCTTCATCCAGAACACGGTGGCGCCGCTGGTGAACGATGTCGCGGCGCGCCAGGGCGCGGCGAAGGACATCTTTATCGCGGTCAACAAGCGCGTCAGGAAGGAAAACGAGGACAAGATCACGGCGATCACCCGCAAGTCCACGCCATCCGTGCTCTGGGACGGTGCCTTCATCCAGTTGAGCAACTCGAAAGTCGAGGCCAACTTTGCCGACGAGCGCACCTACCTCTACAACAATGAGGCGATCGACACCGCGTATCACCTCGGCTACGACCTCTCGGTCACCAGGCGTTATCCCGTCGAAGCGGCCAACAGCGGGACCGTCACCTTTGCCGGCGATCTGGGCATCTACGGAAACACGGTCATCCTCGATCATGGCCTGGGCCTGTCCACGCTGTATGGCCATCTGAGCGCCATCGAGGTCAAGGATGGCGATTCGATCAAGCAAGGGCAGATCCTCGGCAGGACCGGCGAGACGGGCCTTGCCGCCGGTGACCACCTGCACTACGGCGTGTACCTGAACGGGGTCGCCGTGCTGCCGGTGGAGTGGTGGGATGCGAAATGGATCAACGACAACATCCAGCCCAAGCTCGAAGGGCGCAGCGGCGAAGAGATCGCTGAATCACAGCAGCCGAAGGTTTCGCGCAAAGGCGCACAAAAGCGCCGCCGCTAATCCCGAATACTGCGGGCGAGGCCACTTCGGATCGACGCCACATCGGTGGGGCGTACGACACGCGCCACTTCCTGCCCGTCTTTGAGAAAGACCAGCGTCGGCCACAGCTTCACCCGGTACGAACGGCCGAGCGGGCGGCCCTTGCCATCTTCAACTTTGATGTGGCGCACGTTGGCGTGCCCGGCGAATGCCTCGGTAATCAGGGGCTGTGCCGCCCTGCAGTAGCCGCAGGTGTTGCTGCCGAACTCGATTACCGCGGGGCCCGTCGTCGCATCGACGTCTGCCCGCGCAGGTTCATTGGAGGAATAGTTCATCTCAAAAAAGACCGCAGGCGGGCCGCGGTGTTCCTTTGCGCGTCAGGTCTACGGGCGCTTCGTGCATTTGCGCGTCTACGGGTTCAGGACGATCTTGCCGACGCTGCGCCCCGCTTCCATCATTTCGTGGGCGCGCGCGGCTTCGGCGAGCGGCAGCACCGTGGGCAGCGGCGGACGCAGGTGACCCGCAGCCATGAGGGCAATCGCGCGCTCCATCAGCGCCCGGCGTTTTTCTCGATCGTGGTCGAGCGTGTGGACCGAATAGACGCGCACGCCGAGACTCCTGCCCAGGCGCTTGCGCAATTCGCCGTATAGATCCGCGTCGGGCATGAGACCGCCCAGCACCGAGAACGAAACGACGGTGCCCAGCGGCGCCAGCAGATCGAGATTGCCGACGAAGGCCGCACCCGGTCCCGCCATCGCATAGACGACGTCCACGCCACGATCGCCGGTGCGCGCCATCACGCCGCCGCGTAGATCGTCCTTGCCGCGGATCAGCGCGTGCTCGATGCCGGCGCGGCGAACGAAATCGCGCTTCCCCTCCGTGCTCACGATTCCGATCGCATCGATACCGTCGCACTTCGCGAGCTGCAGCAGCGCCATGCCCACGCCGCCGCTCGCGCCGTATGCCACGATGCTGCGCGGCTCGCGCACCCCCGATTCGTACAGCAGCGCGCCGGCAAGCTGGTAATTCGGCAGACTCACGGCATCGTGCGGTACGATCGATTCGGGCAGCCGGAACAGCGCCGCCGCGGGCACGCAGATCGCCTGCGCGTAGCAGCCGCCGCGGAAAGCCAGCTCGCGCGAACTCACGAGCACGCGCTCGCCGACACGCAAGCCCGCGCTGTCAGGACCCAGCGCATCGACGACGCCGGCCATCTCGTTGCCGGGCACTGCCGGCAGGGGCGGCATCCAGTTGTAGACACCCTTGCGCACGAGCATGTCCGCGCTGCTTATGCCGATGGCCTGAGCCCGCACGCGCACTTCGCCCGCGGCCGGCTCCGGTGATGGTTTTTCAGCGACCTTCAGCACCTCCGGTCCGCCCGGCCGCTGCATCTGAATGACTTGCATGTGGCGTATTATGACGGCGGGAGGAGAAAAATATGAGCACACGGATCCGATTCGCAGCAGTTTTCATCGCGGTGGTGGTCGCCGTGCCCGGTCTCGTCGCCGCACAGGCGTATCCGTCAAAGCCGCTGCGCATCATCGTCCCGTTTCCGCCCGGCGCGGCCACCGATATCACGGGCCGCTACGTGGCACAGAAGCTCAACGAGGGGTTCGGGCAGCAGGCGATCGTGGACAATCGTCCCGGCGCAAACGGCACCATCGGGCTCGAACTCGGCGCGAAGGCGGCGCCCGACGGCCATACGCTCGTTATCGGCCAGACCGGCAATCTCGCGATCAGTCCCGGCCTTGTGAAAGTAGCCTACGATCCGGTGCGCGATTTCGCGCCGATCAGCCTGCTGATCGCCTCCCCGCACGTGCTCGCGGCCCATCCTTCGCTGCCCGTGCGTTCGCTCAAGGAACTGATTTCGCTCGCGCGCGCGAATCCCGGCCAGCTCAACTACGCATCGACGGGCAGCGGCAGCGCCGGCCATCTCGGCATGGAGCTGCTGAAAAAAACGACGCGCATGGATGTCGTGCACGTGCCGTACAAAGGCGGCACGCCCGGCCTCATGGACCTCGCCGCGGGTCATGTCGCACTCATGTTCACGTCGGTGCTTTCGACCTCGCAGGTCGGGAACCGGGTGCGGCGGCTCGCGGTCGGCAGCCTGCAGCGCTCGCCATCGCTCCCCGACGTGCCGACCATTGCGGAGCTGGGTCACCCCGGCTTCGAGGTCATCTCGTGGTGGGGCGCGCTCGCTCCGGCTGCGACACCGAAGGACATCGTCGCGCGGCTGCACGGCGAGATCGTGAAGGCGATGGGCTCGCCCGACGCGCAGAAGCGCATCGGCGCGCTCGGGGCCGACATCAAGACCAACACGCCCGCCGAGTTCGCCGCCTACATCCAGAGCGAGCGGGCGAAGTGGGGCCAGGCGATCAAGGACAGCGGCGCCCGCGTCGATTGAAAAAGGGGTCAGAGTCGAATTTTTTGACTGTACGGCGCGTGTTGCTCAGTCGTCAAAAAATTCGACTCTGACCCCCTTTTCACCCACCGCAGCAGGCAGGCGTCCTGCTGAAGCTCGGCGAACTGTACCTCCGGCAGGGCAAGTACGACCATGCGGAATTGAGCTATCGCGCCGCAATCTCGGCGCTCGAGCAAAGTGTCGGACGCGACAGCCCGAACATCGCGCGGGTGCTGAAGACGCACGTGGTGCTTCTCTATCGCGCGCAAAGCCGCTGGGACGAGGTTGCATCGCTCCACGAGCGCGCTCTGGATATTCTGGTTCACGCATACGGCGAGCAGCACATGGAAGTAGCGACCACGCTGCTGGAACTGGCGGGCCGATGCGGAGGCGGTCTATCGGCGTGCGCTACCCGTCTGGGTGGGACTGAAGGGGCCTGAGGATCAGAGCATCGCTTATATCCTGATCGAGATCGGGCGGATGCATCGGTTCCAGCGCCGCGATGCCGCAAGCGAACCCTATTTCAAGCGCGCGCTTGCGATACTGCAGAAAACGCTGGGCCCGCGACACCGCGAGGTCGGCGTGGCGTTGCACTATCTCGCCGCGCTGTATGAGGCGCAAGGACGTCATCGCGAGGCGGAGGATTACTACCGCAGATGGATCGCCATACAGGGCGGGCCCTATCGGACCGAGTTCCGGGGCACTGCCGTCAATGGCCCGCTGATCGTCAAGCAAGGACGATAAGCGAGCCACCATCGCCGGATTGGCAGGCGCGCGCGCCACTTGGTGCGAGCAAAACTCGCCACGCGGCATGTAAATTTTGCCGCTCCCGGGACTATAACGACGACGTCTGGGAGGGTGACAGCGCCCTGTAGACGAAGGCATAGATTTCGCTCTCCTCGATTAGCCTGCAAGGTCTGCGGCCGGAGGAGTGCATGAAATCTGCATGGGTAGTCTGCGTCGTCGTATCGATGCTCCCGTCCATTGCTCCCGCCTACGCCGCCGAACCCAGAACCGAAGGCATTGAGACCGCTGTAAGCGCCGCGCCGGCAGATCGGCGCGTTCGCTCGCGCGAAGATATGGAAGCCGCGCAGACGGACGGTCTGGGTTATACCCGCGGCAAGAGAAACCGCGGCGACGACTGGTTCGAGCCCATGCGTATTTTCGAGCGCAACGAGACTGCGCGCGCAAGCGCAGCGTCCGCCGTATCGAGCGGCGCGTCTACGGAACCGGCTGCCCTAGACGATGGTCCGGCCCCCCGAACGTCCGGCGGTGCGGTCACCGGTGATGGTCAGATGACCGGATCCGTGCAGTCGGCGCACGGCGGTAGGGGCAGGCAGGGGATGGTGAACGCAGCCGGCAACTCCGGTTCGGGCAATCGCGGCGGCGACGATTCCGGCAAGGGCAAGGGGATCGTCAACGCCAGTGGCGCCTCGGCTAACGCGAGTCGGGGCGGCGATTCAGGAAGCGGCAAGGGCATCGTGAATGCCTGGGGCGGCTCGTCTGTGTACTCCGGGCGCGGGGGTGACGATCCACCGAGAGGCAGGGGCATAGTCAATGCGGCAGGTGGCGCGTTTGGCCATCAAGGCGCGAGCGGCGGCGGCGGCGCGGGCAAGGGCAGCGCACCGGTTCGTCCGGCGGGTGCGGGCATCGTGACCGGCGCTGGCACAGCGGCTGCCGTTTCCGCCACGACGAACGCGAGTCGCGGCATTGTCAGTGCGGCAGGAGGACAGCCCGGCCACGGGCACGGTCACGGCCGGGGCGGTGGAAAGCGCTGATGGATGGCCCGAGTATGCTACGCGTGTTGCCAGCCGCGCATTTCCGATTGATCCCGCAAGGTCACGATGAGGTCGTTCAGTCGGGACAGGTCAGCCGGCTTGGTGAGGTGCGCATTGAATCCGGCGGTCCGCGCCCGGTTGTAGTCGCTCACCGTGCCGTAGCCCGTCAAAGCGATCAGAAATACGCGCTCCCCCTGCGCACGCAGCCGCTCCCCGATCTGATAACCGTTTAGTCCCGGCAGACCGATATCCACGATCGCGACATCGGGGCCGATCTTGCGGATCGCTTCGAGTCCCGACACGCCGTCCGCGGCGAGCACCACGCTATGTCCCTGCATCTCGAGCGCCATCCGGAGTGTCTCCCGCGCATCGGCATCGTCTTCCACCACGACGACGCTGCGGCTTTGCTGGTGCGCCGCCCGGCCCGGCACGCTGGACAACACCAGCGCCGGCATTCCAATCGCGGGGATGCGGACGGTGAAGCAGGCGCCTTTACCGAGCCCGGCGCTGCTGACATCGACTTTCCCATCATGCAGTTGTACCAGGCGCTGAACCAGCGTGAGTCCAATGCCGAGTCCGCGGGTGGACCGGTATACGCTCTGGTTTGCCTGAAAGAACAGTTCGAACACCCGTGACAGCGCATCGGGCGATATGCCGATCCCGGTATCGCGCACCTGCAATACCGCATCGGATCCTTCGCGTTTTGCACTGACCGCGACCCGACCGCCGGCTGGCGTATAGGTAACCGCGTTACCGACCAGGTTGGTCACGATCTGCTCGATGCGCGTCCGGTCGGCATCGATATACACGGGGCGTCCTTCATAGACAATCCTGTGCTGTGCGGTGCGGCCGGCTGCATCGAGCGAGGCGAGAGCCGACTGCGTGCATTCGTGCAAGTCCACGGGCTCCTTTTCGAGCGCGATCTTCCCGCTCACCACCCGGCTCACGTCCAGCAGATCGTCGATCATGCGCGTGAGATGGCTGGTCTGGCGCGCGACAACCTGCCGGGCCGTTCTCCACTGCGCGCTGCTCGCCTCGGCCGAATCCATCACATGGATGGCATTCGAGATGGCGCCGAGGGGATTCCGCAATTCGTGGGCGAGCATGGCCAGGAACTCGTCCTTCGCCCGATTGGCTTCCCGCGCGGTATCGAGCGACGCTGATATCAACGCCGTTTTCGCGGCCATCCTTGCATCGATCACGGAAAGCAGCAGCGTCGCAGCAAGAATGAGGATGGTGAACGCGCTGACACTCCCGGCGAGCGCGGGCGTATCCATGAGCGATGCAGAGAGACACACCGAATCCGGCGCGAAAGCCGCAGCCGCCATCCCCGTGTAGTGCATGCCGTAGATCGCAAGACCAAGCAGGATCCCGCCCAGTATTCTGGTCTGGCTCGAGCGCGCCGAGTCCTCGCGGAGCTTGAAGGCGGCCCACAATCCCGCGGTCGCGGCGCCGACGGCAATGATGACGGATGCGGTGACGATCAGCGGGTCGTAGGTGATGGCCGGCGACAGCCGCAGCGCGAGCATCCCGATGTTAGTGCATGGAGACGATGCCGAGCCCCATCACGATGCCGGAGACTGCGAGCCTGCCCGATGTGAGCGTCTTCCTGCTGACGATGTAGAGGGCGAAGACGGACACCACCACCGCGATGATCAGTGAGAGAAACGTCGTGAGCCACTCGTAGCCCAGGGGAATCGGCAGGGTCAGCGCCAGCATCCCGATGAAATGCATCGACCAGATGCCGGTGCCCATGGCGATGCCCCCGCCGATCAGCCAGGCAGCCGCGGCAACGCCTCTTGACGCTGTGATGCGCGATGCAAGGTCGAGCGTCGTGTACGCGGCGAGCGACGCGACGAAAACGGAAATGAGAACCAGCCAGTAGTTGTAGTTGGGGATCACGTGGCGCCCCGCTCGAGCGGGTTCGGGATTATGCGGCGATTCTAAGAGCCGGATGGCGACGGATCAACCACGAAAGCGTCGCGGCATCACGATAGACGCCGACGTGCACGCAATTAAAGATGGCCTGCAGTTGAGGCTTGCTTCTTGCTTTGCGGTTCCGCTGGCCGTCAATGAGGGGCGCCACCTTGCGTTTGAAGCTTGAGAGCGTCTCAGTCTGCGAGGGGCTATGCCCTCCCTTCAGATGTGCTACGCCCCGCTGACAGCGCAGGAAAACTCGACATATCGTGCCGGGGGTTCGTGGAGACGCTTACAAGAACGCAACAGGAGGCGAACGCATGGTTACGAATCGGGTATTTTGGGCGACAGCCCTCGGCTGCATGGCGGCTCTGATGGCGCAGCCGGCCTTGGCGGCCAACGTCAAAGTCACGCCGCTCGGGGGACAGGACGGCGAATTCTGTCCCCAGGACCGGGCGCTGATCTTCGAGGATCCAAATGGAACGCGTCTTCTCTACGACCCCGGTCGCACGGTCGCCGGTCCGGACGATCCCCGGCTCGGCAAGATCGACGTCATCCTCGTCAGCCACATGCACGGTGATCATGTGGGCAACGCGCACAACAAGGCGCCCAACTCGGGAAGCTGTGCGAAGCCCGATATGTCGGTGTCAGCGTTGCCGAACTCGAGTGCAGTCAACATTGCGCTCGCCAAGAAGGCGAAGATCGTGACCGGCAGTGAGATGCCGCCTTTTTTCGCGAACAAGCTCAAGGCGAACGGCGGCGATCCCCGGGATTCGATCCTCGCGCGCTTCGGGGGCAGCGTAACCGTCGGAGGCGTCCGGATTGCGACGGTTCCCGCGATGCACAGCAATGGCCTCGATCCCGACTATATCGGCGGCGAGCTGGGCAAAGCCATGAAGGAAGCAGGAATCGCCGGAGATGTCGGCCTCGCCACCGGCTACGTGCTGAGGTTCAGCAACGGGCTCGTCGCCTATCTTTCCGGCGACACGGACATCACGGCCGAGCAGGACAAGGTGGTGCGGGGATACTATGGCGCGAAGCTCGCGGTCATGAACATCGGTGACGGGTTCACGACCGGCCCGAACGAAGCGGCTTACGTCATAAACGAGCTGGTCAAACCCAATTCAGTGATCGCCTCGCACGCGAATGAGGTCGCAACCAAGGGCGGCAGCGTGCTGCCGGGTACCAAGACCGAGACTTTCCGGAAGGCCGCCAAGGTGCCGGTTCATATTCCGCTCAGCGGCAAGACGATGGAGTTCGACGCCAACGCGAAATGCGTCGCCGGTTGTTAAAAAAGGGAAAAAAGGGGGTCAGAGTCAAATTTCTCACGAAGGATGCGCCGCTGGTTACGCATTTTGGAAATTTGACTCTGACCCCCTTTTTAGCGCCAGAAATTTGACTCTGACCCCCTTTTAAGCGCTAGTTCGCGCCGATGAAGGGCGGCACCTTGCGCTTGAATCCCGCGAGCGTCTCCGCAATTTTGAACCGCGTCCAGAACGGAAACGAGATGTGCTTCTGGATCAGCGCATCGCGCACGTACTTCTCGATCGGCATGCCCTGCACGATGCCCATGCCGCCGAATAGCTCGATGCCCTGCTCGGTCAGCCGCTGCACCGCCGTGCCCACGAACGCCATCGCCATCAGCTCGTAGGGCTGGTGCTCCACGCCGCCTTCCGTGATCGCCTCCGGGTGGTCCTTCAGCCACGCCGCGGTCCACAGCAGGCGCCGCGCCGCCTCGAGGTTCATCGCCATCTCGGCCAGGTAGAGTCCGACCGCCTGGTGCTGGATGATGAACTTGCCACCGGAGGTGCGCTCCTGGCAGTACTGCAGCGTTGCCTCCAGCGCCGCGCGCCCGAGCCCGAGCGTGAGTGCGGCGATCGTGCAGTGCGTGCCCATGTCGGTGCGGCCCTTGGGCGGAGGCGGGAGGACGAAACCCTTCGGCACCTTCACGTCGTCGAAGAAGATCTCGGCGTTGTCGCCGACGCGCCGGCCGATCTTCGACAACGGACGGCGCACCAGTCCCGGTGAGTTGCCCTCGACCAGGAACGCCTTCGGCCCGTCCGGCGTCTGCGCCATGGTCACCAGCAGCTTCGCGAGATAGCCCACCGTCTGGAAATTCTTCGCGCCGTTGATCACCCATGAGCCGTCGGGCTGCTGCGTCGCGCGGGTCTTGTACTTGGCCGTCTCCGGCGTTTCGGTGAAATAGTCGAAGCCGAAATCGGTGTCGGGCTCGTGGATCGCGACGGTGGTAAAGAACAGATCGTCGTCCAGAAACTTCGGCAGAAAGTACGCCTTCTGCTCGGGCGTCATGCGCAGCTCGAACCAGTCACGTGCGCGCCGCGCCGTCAGCATGAAGTAATAGGCGGTGCCGATTTCGCCGGCGGCGAGCTCCTCCGCAACGAGGCAGGACGTGAGCTGGTCCGACATCCCCGAGCCGCCGTGCTCCTCCGAGAGCACGAAGGTGCGGAAGCCGAGCTGCGATCCTTTCTTCAGCAGATCCCAGGGGACGCGCTTCTCCCAGTCGGGCTCGCGGTCGAGCGGCATGGCCTGCGGCTTGATCTCGTTCTGCGCAAAATCACGTGCGAGTTTCTGGAACTGCCGCTGCTCGTCGGACAACCGGACGTCGAACATGATCTCCCCTTATCAAAGTAACAGGCATCGTATTCTACGAGAGGACGTATTAACTTGATGAACCAAAATGAAAATTGAGCTATTAATGTTGACATGACATCATATGTGAGCTACCATCGCTTGCATGGAAAATACTGTGCGAGTTAATGGCCGCAAAGTGGGCCGTCCCCGGGCCAATCCCCTCCCGCGGAAAGAGCAGGTGCGGGTGGCCAAGCGCGCCCAGCGTCAGCGCGATCGTGCTGCTGGACTTGCCCTGTGCCAGGTGAAGCTTCCCAGGGCGCTCGCGGAGCAGCTTCGACACGCCCTGGCAATCCCGGGATTCGACGCAGAGCTCAAGAGATTTCTTGAAGACGCCCTCGTGGAAGTGCGCAAGTATCCCAACCTGCAACTTCTGGCCTGGAATCGCGCGGATCCGTATATCACCGAACGGGATGCATTCGGTCTGTATGAGCGCAACTGGAAGTTCGTCGATACGAAAACCATGACCGAGGGAGAGCGTCAGTTGATTCGAAGACTCACCGAAAAATGGGGTCGCGGCGTATTGAACGTATAGCCATGTATTCCCGCCCCCGCCATGCCACCGTCGCCAGCGTGCTCTCTGCGCTGAATAGCGAATTTCTGGGCCGTTCGAAATGCTTCTTTGGCGGTGGCACGAGGGTGGTTCTCGAGCTGAAGGAGTACCGTGAGTCTGCCGATATAGACCTGCTTTGCTCCGATCAGCAGGGATATCGAGCCGTGCGTTCCGCGATTACAAATACGTCTCTCGGGGAAATAGCCTCGCAGCCGATCACTCTCGCCCGGGAAGTCAGGGCCGATCAATACGGCATGAGAACCGTCGTCAAGGTTGGCGAAGAGCTGATCAAGTTCGAAATCATAAGGGAAGGACGAATTGATCTTGGCGGCATGTCAGTCAAGGATATTCATGTGCCGTGTCTGGATAGAAAGTGTTGCTTTGCCGAAAAGATTCTCGCAAACGACGATCGCTGGATTGATGAATCGGTCCTCAATCGAGACATCATTGATCTTGCCTATATGATCGAAGCTTGGGGCCCCGGGCTGTTTTTGGATGGAATGAGCCTCGCTCACCGCGCCTATGGGGATACGGTATTAAAGTCGATTCGATCCGCGGCGCAAAAGCTCATGGAGAAAAAGACGTACTACAGGAAATGCGTTGAGGGCCTTCGCGTTACTAGAACCAGCAAGCTGCTTTCAGGATTGAAGCGAATAACGTCTTCCGACTGGTCGCGCCAGATGAGACCGGCTGCGACGCGATAAGCTGGCACACGACTCGGCGTTTCTAATCGATTGACGCTGCTTACGCGGCGCCGCGGCGCAGCAGATGCGCGCGCGGTTCATCCTGATGGAACAGGAACGCGCCGCGGCCGCGCCGCTTCACCTGGTACATCGCCGAGTCCGCCTTCATCACGAGCGTCGCGATATCGACGCCGTCGCGGGGATAGAGCGAAACGCCCACGCTGCAGGTGAGATTGATGGTGCCGCCGTCCAGCTCGATGGGCTGGGACAGGTTGTTCAGCATTCTCTCTACGAGCGGCTCCGCGGCCTCGTCCCCGGAAAGATTCGGCAGCACCATGACGAACTCGTCCCCGCCGTAACGCGCCACGATATCGCCTTCACGGGTGCAGGAGTCGAGCCGGGTGGCCACTTCCTTCAGCAGCCTGTCGCCCGCCGCATGCCCAAAGGTATCGTTCACCGACTTGAAATGATCGAGGTCGATGAAGACCAGCGCGATCACGCGCTTCAGCCGATACGCCAGCGCGAGCGCCTGCTTCAGGTGCTCGTGCAGGAGCTGGCGATTGGCGAGCCCCGTCAAGGGGTCGCGATAGGCGAGGGCGGCGAGCTTCTTCTCCTTCGCGATGTAATCGAGGGCGAACGAGACATCGGAAGCGAGATCGGCGAGCAGCTTCACCTCCGGCCCATCGAAATAGCGTGGCTCCGCGGCATAGAGCACGATCACGGCGGTCACCGTCTCACCGCTTATCAGGGGCAGGGCAATCGCGGAGCGGTAGCCGTCCTCCGACGGCGATTTTCCCAGCGCAAAGTACTCGGCGGTCAGAAAATCATCCACCACCGCCGGGCCCCCGGCACTTACGGCGCGTGCGACGAGACCGGTCTCCTGCAGTTCTTCGTTGATCATCCGTGCGGCCAGGGCGAAGTGGCGCTTGTCGCGGCCGAGCGTCGCGACGAGATCGGCCCGCAGCGGCGAGTGCGAGAGGTCCGCCGCCCAGACGAGAGGGAAGCGTCCCTGCTCCACGGCGATCTTGCAGGCCTCCAGCAGGAGTTCCCTGGCGTCATGGATGCGCAGGACCGCGGAGCTGATGCGGCTTTGGATGGCGCGCACGCATTCGAGCCGCGCGACCCTGGCGGCACGTGTCATGCGCTCTTCGGCTTCCTTCACGGCACACACGACGGCGGCCGGCAGGCGGTCGAGATTGTCCTTCAGCACGTAGTCGGCCGCGCCCGCTTTCAGCGCCTGGATGGCATGCGCCTCGCCCCTCGTTTCCGAAACGATGATGAACGGCACGTCGGGCCGCTTCGCGCGCGCGGCTCGAAGCGCCTCACGCCCGTCGCCGCCGGTTTGCTTCAGCGCGGCTATGACGAGATGTGGATTGAAGCGGCAGACCTGGGCGGCAGCGTCCGCTTCAGTGCGGACGAGACGGTAGTCGAACAGCACCCCGGCGCGCTGCAAGGTATCGACAGCGAGGTCGCCATCCCCGGCTGCCTCTTCGTACATGAAGATCCGAAGCCGATCGTCCATTGAACTTCCCGTACAGGAATGATGAGCGGCGGGCTGAGAGCCCTCCCTCCATCAACGCGCGCAATCGGAATTATGGTCAGACCAGGCAGCGGGAACACGGCACTAAGTCACGAACGACAGCTCAGAGAAAAGGGGGTCAGCAGAAAAAGGGGGTCAGTGTCAGATTTCGCTTCGCCGCGCTATTGAATAGCGATCTTCGCTTCGCTTACGATTTTCTTGAACTTGGCGATTTCTGTTTTTATGTAATCGCGAAAGTGATCGGGACTGCTCGCTACCGGATCGGCGCCGACTCCAGCCATCAGCGCTTTCATGTCAGGCAGCGTCACGATACCGGCAATTTCATTGGAGAGCTTCATGAGAATTTCGCTCGATGTGCCCGCCGGCGCCACTATGCCCCACCACTGGCTTACGTCGAACCCGCGCAGACCGGACTCGTCCAGCGTCGGGACTTCGGGAATTGCATTCGAGCGTTTCGGACTCGTGACCGCGAGCGCGTGCAGTCTTCCATTCTTAAGATAGGGCGCAACGATCGGGAGGGCAAGAAAGCCGCTGTGCACATGTCCACCCATCAAATCGACGAGTTGCGGCCCGCCTCCCTTGTACGGCACGTGCAGGATGTCGATTCTTGCCAGCAGCTTCATCCACTCGCCGGCAACATTGTGCGGCGAGCCTTCCCCCGCGGTCGCATAGCCGATCTCATGCGGCCGTTTTTTCGCCAGAGCAATGAAGTCTTTCACGCTCCGGGCAGGCAGCGATGGATGCACGGCCAGGACCAGTGGTGACGTCGCAAGCAGAGCGACGGGCGCGAGGTCACGCTCGGGGTTGTATGGCATCTTCCTGTATACCGCGACGTTGAGCGCCACCTCGGCTACCGACCCCAGCAGGAGCGTGTAGCCATCAGCAGGGCTTTTCGCGGCGATGTCAGTGCCTATCATGCCGGTTGCGCCTGCGCGGTTGTCCACGACGATGTTTTGTTTTAGTTTTTCGCTGAGCTTCCTGGAGACCGAACGCGCCATGAGGTCACTTCCGCCGCCGGCCGGGTAGGGCACCACCATGCGAATCGGCTTCGAGGGATACGGCTGCGCCAGCGCGGTTCCGGCCGCAATGCCGCAGCCGAGCGCAAGAGCAAAGATCCGTTGCAGGGTGCCCATGTTTCGTCCTCCTCCGCTTACGACGACTTGCCTACCTATAACTGACACTCGACGCCAGTCCGCAGCAAAACTCGCTCTACGAAGATGACAAGCGCCCTATTCTACGGGAGGGCGACAGATTGCTTCGGCGGCTTCGCCATCAGGAAAAACAGCGACCCGAACCCGCACAGGCTCGCGAGGATCGTGAACCCCGTGCGGTAGTTGCCGGTCCAGTCGGCGAACAGGCCGGCGAGGATCGGGCCGCCGATCTGGCCGATCACCAAAATCAGCGAAGAGAGACCCAGGATAATGCCGATCGAGCTGCGGCCGAAGTAGTCGGCGCGCATCGCCTGCAGGAAGGGCCCGCGCAGGCCCCATGCCGTGCCGTGCACCAGCGCCGCGATCA
>JBQTHU010000187.1:0-5550 GCA_052389535.1 Betaproteobacteria bacterium
AGCTATGCTTGAGGTCCTCGCTCAATTTTGCGGCGACTATCCTCGTCACGACGTCCGCCGCGGCACCAGGCGGGAAACCGAGGATCACGCGCACCGGTTTGGCGGGATAGGCCGCTTGTCCGAAGGCCGTGAGCGGTGCAACCGCGATCAGGCATGCCGCGGCGATGAGCGTAGCGAAGTTCATGGGTTCTCCTGTGCGACTGCCGGCTTATACTGGGTTTTCGATCAACAATCCTACAGGATGGAGAAATGCCATGGCAAAGCTGCGTGCGGTGGAATGTCGCGAATTCATCAAGGCGGTGGTCGGGAAAGCCGAGGAGATGCGCGTGCCGGTCGCGATCGCCATCGTCAATGCGGAGGGGCACCTGCTCGCGCTGGAGCGCATGGACGACGCCGGCTTCATCACGCCGGCCACAGCGCACAGCAAGGCCTACACCGTGGCGGCGTTTCGCTCGATGAGCCCGCGCTTCACCGATGGGCTGGTGATCCAGCAGTGGTTCCGCGAGCGCAATCCGCAGATGCTGATGAACGCATCGGTGTTCAGCGGCGGGCGCGTCGTGGTGTCGGGCGGCTGCGCACCGATATTCAAGGGCGACGAGATGGTCGGCTGCTACGGCATCAGCGGCGGCACTTCGGATCAGGACGAGGTGATGGCACGCCACGCGCGGGAGAAGGTCGGCTGGGCGCACAAACCGGAGCACGACGACACGCCGGCTGAAGTGAAGGACCACATCAACGAGATTTACGGCCAGGTCGGACTGGGCGACCGGCTGCTGTGACGCTTTCCTGGCATGAAGCGCCGCGCTCCGTTGATAAAGGGAATGCCGTGGATACCGATGTGCTGATCATCGGGGGCGGCCCGACCGGGCTGATGCTCGCCAATCAACTGGGGCGGCGCGGTGTGCGCGTCCTGATCATCGACCGGCATTCCGGGCCGGCACAGCAGACACGCGCGATGGCGGTCCATGCGCGCACGCTGGAGATCTACTCGAAACTCGGCATTGCCGAGCGTGCCATGGAACTCGGCCGCCGCGGCAACGGCGCCAACATGTGGTCCGGCGGCCGGCTGCGCGCGCGCATCCCGATCGGGGAGATCGGCCAGAGCATGAGCCCGTTTCCCTTTGTGCTCATGCTGGGGCAGGACGACAACGAGCGCATCATGGGAGAGCGCCTGCGCGACTTCGGCCTCGCCGTGCAGTGGAACACCGAGCTTGTCGCGCTCGAGCAATCGCCAGACCACGTTACCGCGACGATCAGGCAGCCTGACGGCGTGACGCGCAAGGTGACGGCGGCATACATCGGCGGATGCGATGGCGGGCGCAGCACCGTGCGCGAGCTCTGCGGCATCACGTTTCCCGGCGCGCCGTACGAGCATGTGTTCTTCGTTGCGGATACGGAAGCGGTCGGGCCCATGGTGCCGGACGAACTGAACGTCTATCTATGGCGCGACGGCTTTCACCTGTTCTTCCCGATGCGCGGCAAGGATCGCTGGCGCGTGATCGGCATCCTGCCGCAACGCCTGCGCGATAAAGATGGGATTACGTTCGAAGAGCTGATACCCGCGATACGGCAGGAGGCGGGCGCCGATCTTACGTTCAAGGAATGCAGCTGGTTCTCCACTTATCGCATCCATCACCGCGCGGCGGAGCGTTTTCGCGATGGACGCTGCTTCCTGCTGGGCGACGCCGCGCACGTCCACAGTCCCGCAGGCGGGCAGGGGATGAATACGGGCTTGCAAGATGCCTACAACCTGGCCTGGAAACTTGCGCTGGTCGTGCAGGGACGGGCTGACGAGGCGTTGCTCGACAGCTATGAAAAGGAACGCATGCCCGTGGCCCAGCGCCTGCTGCGCAGTACCGACCGGGCGTTCGCGCTGATCGTGTCCGAGAGCTGGCTCGCCGGCATATTCCGCACGCAGATCATGGCGCGCATCGCGGCGCGGGCCATGACCATCGAGCGCATACGGAAACTCGCCTTCCGCACGATCTCGCAGATCGGCATCCGGTATCGCACAAGCCCGCTGTCACACACCATGGAGGGCGTGCCGGAAGCCGCGCCTCAGGCAGGCGACCGGTTTCCGTGGCTCAACCTCAAGCTGCGGGTGAACGGCCCGATCGAGGATCTATTCCGTGCGCTCGACGACACGCGTTTCAACCTGCTCGTGATCGGGCAGGCGGTCCCGTCGGTCGAGAATCTCGCGCCCGGCGATTTGCTGAGCGTGCATGTGGTCCCGGACGACGCGCATAACCGCGAAGAACTCGCGCGGGTGGGCATCTCGGGCCCGGCGTTCTACCTGCTGCGCCCCGACGGACACGCCGGACTCGCCGGGGCGCATTTCGAGTGGAGTGCTGTCAGTAGCTATCTGTCGGAATGCCGCGTTAACGCGGACGCTTTGAGACGGCAATCCAGGCATCCGAGCGATCCCCTGGGCTTGCCGGCGCGCGCGTAGCCCGTAAAGGGCTGACGGGGCTTGACCCGGTTCACCGGGCAAGAGGATGATTTTCCCGGCGAGCCGGGTCTGCATCCGGCAGGGAGTGTGGCCCACGGATGAAACAGAAAATCTACTTCTGTAAGACCGGTGACGGCGTGCGGATCGCTTACGCCACCACCGGTTCCGGCCCGCCGCTCGTCAAGGTTTCAAACTGGCTGAGCCATCTCGAATTCGATTGGGACAGTCCGGTGTGGCGGCACTGGCTCACGGAGCTTTCGCGCGATCACATGCTCGTGCGCTACGACGAGCGTGGCTGCGGCCTGTCGGATTGGGACGTCCCGCAATTGTCCTTCGAGTCGTGGGTGAGGGATCTCGAGACGGTCGTGGACGCGCTCGGCCTCGAACGATTTCCGCTGCTCGGAATTTCGCAGGGCGCTTCGATCGCGGTCGCATATGCCGCGCGTCACCCGGAGCGCGTCAGCCACCTCCTGATACACGGCGGCTATCTGCGCGGATGGTTGCGGCGGGAAATCACGACGCAGCAGCGCAAGGTCGCCGAAATGATGGTCGAACTCGCCGAGTTGGGATGGGGTGGAGAGAATCCGGCGTTCCGCCAGTTCTTCACGACTCAGTTCATACCCGACGGGACCCCTGAGCAGCATCGATGGTTCAACGAACTCGAGCACATATCGACTTCGCCTCATAACGCGGCACAGTTTTTCCGGATCTTCAACAACATCGATGTTACCGACCTCGCGCCCGGACTGACCTGCCCGGCGCTGGTGCTGCACCCGGACCGCGACGCCCGGGTGCCGTTCGACGAGGGGCGGCTGCTGGCAGGTTTGATCCCCGGCGCGCGCTTTGTTCCGCTCAACAGCGGCAATCACATACTGCTCGAGCAGGAACCCGCCTGGGCGCGCTGGCTGGAAGAGATGCGCGCATTTCTGCCTTCGCCCCGTTCCGCCGGTACGGCATTCGCCGCCCTGACCCCGCGCGAGGCGGAGCTCGTCGAGTTCATCGCGCGCGGACTCGATAACGCCCAGATCGCGGCGCGCCTGTCGCTCAGCGAAAAAACCGTCCGCAACTACATCACCAGCATTTTTGTGAAGCTCGGCGTGGAGAACCGCTCGCAGGCCATCGTATGTTCCCGCGACGCTGGCTACGGGAAATCCAACCGGTAAACGCTCGGGACTCCGGTCCCGGGTAATCCTGGCTCTTATCCCCCTTTTTTGCTCGATGCGGGACACCGGTCACGGAGACGGCGGTGCTGCGCGCGTTGACAATTCGATCACGGCAGACGGGTTGCCGATGGGCTGGGACCCCGGATTCCGGAATCCGATCTTTACAGGAGAACCTATCATGAGAGCAGAACCGCATGTCATCGACTCAGCTCGCTACGCGAAGTGTATCGAAGTGTCGAAGCGCATCCGATGGGACATCGACCGTGACGTGATCCGCGGACGCCAGTTCGATTTCGGGAAGAAATTCCTGCCCGACGGCTTGTCGCGAGTCGCGGATCTCGACTTCCTGACCGCTGAAGAGCGATGCCTTCTGAGCCAAGTGCAGGGACGCACGTATGCGAACATGTTCGGGCTGGTCGAGCGCTTCATCGGCGCCAAGATCCTGGAGGTGAGCCGCGACCACTGGCTGGGCGACCAGGTGGCCCTCGAGTCGCTGGTGCGCTTTACCGACGAAGAGCTCAAGCATCAGGAACTGTTTCGCCGGATAGAGAACTTGACGGGCGAGGGCATGCCTCCTGGATATCGCTTCCTGCCTCGCCCGAACGATGTCGCGTCGGTCGTTCTCGGCAAATCGACCTGGGCGGTGCTGGCCCTTACCTGCCATATCGAGCTTTTCACCCAGGTGCACTATCGCCAAAGCATCGAGGCCGACGAAGATCTGTCCGCCCTTTACAAGGACGTTTTCTTCTTTCACTGGAAGGAGGAGTCGCAGCACGCGATCCTCGACGAACTGGAATGGCAGCGCGAAGACAACCGGCTGAGTGAAGAGGAGCGCAACCGCGCGGTCACGGACCTCATCGAACTGGTGGCGGCGGTGGACGGCATACTGCGCATCCAGGCGCCGGTAGACGTCGAGTACTTCCTGTCGGCCTGCAACCGCTCATTCACTGCCGCGGAGAGAGAGCGGCTCGACGACGCAGTGCTGCGCGCCTACAGGTTTCAGTACATCGTGTCCGGCGTGAAAGACCCCCGCTTCAGCGGCTTGCTGGGCAGGATGGTCACGGACGAGCACATGAAGCGCATCGGAGCGGCGCTCGCCCCGATCATGCAGTAGGGAATCTGATCGATCCGAAGATGCCTGGCTCCGCGGCCTGAGGACCGCGGAGCAGGGTCTACAGCACGACCTTCTGCCGCTGGCCGGTCTCTGAGGCGCGCACCACCGCGTCGAGCATGCGATGGCGGCGCACGGCGTGGTCGAAGTCGGGCTCGATATTGGACCCGGCGCGGATCGCCTTGGCGAAGTTGAACCACATCTGGCCGACGTCGTAGGCGCGCCCGAGCTCGCGCACGGCCTGCGGCACCCATTTCAGGCGATCCGGAACCGGCAGTTCCTGGAGCGCCTTGTCGTCCTTCTTGCCGCCCACGATCTTGCGGCTCGTTTCCTGCCCGGCTTCGCCGCCGCCGATCATCATCAGCGTGCCTTCCTTGCCGTAGATCTCGAAGCGGTGCCCGCTGCCGTGATAGGGATGCACGCCGACGCAGGCGTTGAGAATCGCGCCACTTTCGAGCCGGCCCTGGATCATGATGTTGTCGGGTGAAGTCACCTCCACGTACTTCTTGGTGTCGGTCTCGAACCACTGCGGCACCTGCGTGGCCAGCATCGCCGAGACTTCGGTCAGCTCGCCGACCACCATCAGCACCGCATCGATGGCGTGCCCGAACGTGATGGTGAGCGTATTGGCGCCGAGCGAAAAGTCGCGCTGCCAGGTCCGGTCGGAAGTGCGCGTCAGCACGCCGCTGTTCATAAGCGTCATGTTGACCGACAGCACTTCGCCCACGTAACCGTCCTTGACGAGTTCGCGCATGTACATGAACGCCGGTGAGGCGCGCCGCTGCAGCCCCACCATCGTGCGCAGGTTCTTCTTTCTCGCAAGCGCC
>JBQTHU010000188.1:0-2053 GCA_052389535.1 Betaproteobacteria bacterium
CCGTGTCCTGCGCCGCACGCGTGGCGAGAAGTTCGGCGCTTGCCGCATCGCTTACGCTGCGCAACCGGCCCCATAGATCCAGCTCGTAGGCCACGTTGAACGCGGCCCGGTAATTGTTGCGCTCGAGCGGCACGCCCGGAGGCAACGGCACCGACGATCGGCCCGAGGAGCGGCTGCGATCGCGCTGAAACTCCGCAGCGATCGAAGGCATGCGGTCGGCGTCTGCGACCTGCAACAACGCCCGCGCTTCCTCCACGCGCGCGGCGGCGAGCGCGATATCCTGGTTGTGCGCGAGCGCTTCTTCGACAAGCGCGTCGAGGGCGCGATCGCCGTAAAGCGTCCACCAGCGCACCTGCGGCGCCGGCTTGCCTTGCGCCGGAACATCGCGCCAGGCCTGCGGCAGCTCGGCGTCCGGTTTCTTATAAGCAGTGCCGACGGCGCACGCGGCAAGAGTCATTGTCATGCCTAGCGCCAAAGCCGTTCTGAGCCGCCCCCTCACCGTGCCCTGTGCTCTAGGAAGCATGGTCATCTCCTCTCTGCACCGGGTGATGATGCGCGGTGCGTGCGGCGCGCATCCCGGCCTCGCGATGATGGCGCGCTTCCTCTTCGATCTCCTTCGTGGAGCGCCGGTCGGACAGCCGGCGATCGACGATCGCCTTGTAGAACCACGGAATGAAAAAGATCGCGAGGAACGTCGCCGCCAGCATGCCGCCCATGACACCGGTGCCGGCGGAATGCCGCGCGCCAGCGCCCGCGCCGCTGGAAAAGACCAGCGGCGTCACGCCCAGGATGAACGCGAGCGAGGTCATCAGGATCGGGCGGAACCGCAGCCGTGCCGCCTCGATCGCGGCCGCCGAGGTGGAAAAGCCCTCGTGCTTCTTCAGCACCGCGTACTCGACGATCAGGATCGCGTTCTTCGCCGCGAGCCCGAGCAGCGTCACGAGGCCGATCTGGAAGTAGACGTCATTGGTCAGCCGCGCGATGCCGGCAAGCGGCGAGAGCAATCCCTGCAGCCACGGGATGCCGGACGCGAGGTAGAACGGCATCGGCAGCAGATTGTTGATGCCGATCGCCGCGAGCGCCCCGAACGTGCCGAACGGCAGCGCCAGCATCACGGCAAGCGGCAGCGCCCAGCGGTCGTACTGCGCGGCGAGAATCAGAAACACCATCAGCGCCGCCAGCCCGAGCGCGAGTATCGAAGTGCCGCCCGACCGCTTCTCCTGGAACGAAGCGCCGCCCCAGTCGTAGGTGAAGTCCGGCGGCAGCGTCTCGCGCGCGATGCGTTCCATGCGTTCGATCGCCTGTCCCGAGCTGTAGCCTGGCAGTGCCGATCCGAGGATCTTTACCGAGGGCAGGTTGTTGAAGCGATCCAGCGTCTCCGGGCCTGACGAGTAGCGCACGTTCGCAAGCGAAGAGATCGGCACCATGCGCCCCGACTCGGAGCGCACGTACACCGAGCCGACGTCGTCGGGGCGGTTGCGATACGCCGTGTCGGCCGACATCAGCACCTGCCACGTGCGGCCGTACTTGTTGAAGTCGTTGATGTAGGCCGTGCCGAGCGTCGCCGCGAGCGTGTTGTACAGCTCGTCCACCGGCACCCCCAGCGACTTCGCCTTCTCGCGGTCGGTCGCAACAAAGAGCTGCGGCACGTTAGCGCGCCACAGCGTGTTGACTTGGCCGAACATGCCGTCCTTCTGGACCGCTCCGAGAAGTTGCTGGGTGACCTGGTAGAGACGCGCCGCGCCGCCTTCGCCACGGTTCTGGATGTAGAACTCGAATCCCCCGGCGCTGCCGAGACCGAAGATCGGCGGAGGCCCGAAGGCGAGTACCAGCGCCTCCTTGATGTAGCCGGTTTTCATGAAAAACTCGCCCACGAGCTGCGGTGTCGAAGCCGTTCGCTCATCCCAGTGCTTCTGTGTCACGAAGATGGTGGCCGCGCTGTTGCGGAATGCGCCGCCGAGAAAATCGAATCCCGTGAACGCCACCGCGTTTTCGTTCGCGGGGTTCGACTTGATGATCTCGACCACCTCCTGCACCACCTTGTCCGTGCGCT
>JBQTHU010000189.1:0-3325 GCA_052389535.1 Betaproteobacteria bacterium
GCGCCGCGCGCTCGGCGCAGGCGGTAACCGAAAAATGGGCGCAGGCTGCCGGCACGATGCGCGAGCGCGCCCGCCACGCTGCCCGAACCGGGCGCCAGCAGGCGGAACGGGCTCGCGAGGGGTTTGATTACATGCTGCGCGAGCAGCCGCTTGCGCTCGGTGCGATCGGGCTTGCCGTGGGCGCCGTGGTCGCCGCAGCCGTGCCGCGCACCCGCCGGGAAGACGAGTGGATGGGAGAGGCGAGCGATCGCATCGGCGAGCAGGCGAAGGACCTCGCTGGAGAGCAGCTCGACAAGGCGCGCCAGATGGTAAGCGAGGCGACGCACGCCGCTACCGAAGAATTGCAGCAACAGCCGGTGCCCGCCCCGGGACCGTAGCGCGCAGCGAACCGGGGACGGTAGAGACCGGTTCCATCACATCAAAATCGAGCGTGCGGCGTAGAATAAACGCCGGGGCCGGCCCGTGGCCTCTGTCCGGAGACAGAACAAGCCATGAGAGTCATCAAGTACCTACTGCTCGGCATCGGCGCGCTGGTCGTGGTAGTGGGAGGCGTGCTGGCGTACGTCGCAGCCACGTTCGATCCCAACCAGTACAAGCCGCAGATCGTGCAGGCGGTGAAAGAAAAAACCCAGCGCACGCTCACGCTCGCCGGCGATATCGAGCTGTCGCTCTTTCCCGGCATAGGCGCACGGCTCGGTAAGGCGGCGCTCTCCGAAAGAGGCAGCACGCGCGAATTCGCAGCCGTCGAAGACCTGCGTTTCTCGGTGAAACTGTGGCCGCTCCTTTCGCGGGAAGTGGTCGTTGACGCCGTCGAGATCAAGGGCCTGCGTGCGCATATCGTGCGCTACAAGGACGGGCGCACCAACTATGACGACCTCGCCGGCGCGCCGCCTCCAGGCAAGCCGGGCCCGCAAAAGCCGGTACAGGAGGCAGGCGTGAAAGTCGACATCGCGCGCGTTACGGTCGCCGACTCGGCCGTCACCTATCTCGATCAGGCGGGCGGCGCCAACTACGAAATCACCCGCCTCAATGTGAAGACCGGGCGCATAGCGAGCGGCGTGCCGAGCGATGTCGAAGTGTCGCTGCTCGCGCGCGGCAATCAGCCCAGGATCAACATCGAATCGACACTCAAGACCCGGGTGACTTTCGATCCCGGCCAGCAACGACTGCTGCTCGAGGGGCTCGACTTTGGCGCAAAGGGCAGCGCGGCCGGCGTCACCGACCTTGCGGCGAACGCCAGGGGGAACGTCGAAGCGCGGCTTGCAAGCAACGAGTTCATCGCTTCGAAGCTTGCCGTCACGGCCAAGGGCAAGCAGGAGGGACAGGATGTTGGCTTCAAGCTCGACATGCCGCGGCTCAGCGCCACGCGCGACAAGGTGAGCGGCGACCGGATTCTGCTGGACGCATCACTCGCGGCCGGCAAGCGCAAGATCAGCGCCAGGGTGGAGGTGCCCGCCATCGAGGGCAGCGCCAAGACATTCAGGGCGGGACAGATCACCGCCAGCCTGGAGATGCAGGAGGAAGGTACGAGCACGCGCGTGAAGCTGACGAGCCCGCTTGCCGGCAGCATCGAGCGCCAGCATTTCGAGTTGCCGAAGCTCGCCGCGGCGATCAACGTGACCAATCCCAGGCTACCCAAAAGCCCGATCGACGCCACCGTGAACGGCGCGCTGGCGCTCGATCTTGCCAAAAAGTCTGCCAGCCTCACGTTTGCGACCAAGTTCGACGAGAGCACGATCAACGGCCGAGCCGGGCTGGCGAAGTTCGCGCCGCCGTCCTACACCTTCGATGTGAACATCGATCGTCTCGACATGGATCGCTATCTGCCGAAGAGCGCGGCCGCCAAGGAGGCGCCCGGCACGCAGCCCAAAGGCGGGCCGCCTTCCGGCGAGCAGCCGATCGATCTGTCGGCGCTCAAGGATCTCAACGCGAACGGCACGCTGCGCATCGGTTCGCTCAAGGTCTCCAACGTCAAGACGTCCAACGTGCGGCTCGACGTGAAGGCCGCGGGCGGACGCATGGAAATCAATCCCGTTGCGGCGAACCTGTACCAAGGCTCGCTCGCGGGCGCACTTACGGTGGATGCGAAAGGGGCGCCGACCTTCGTCGTGCGGCAGAAGCTGACCGGCATCAACGTCGGCCCGCTGCTCCAGGACCTGGCCGAGAATGACATGCTGGAGGGCAAGGGCAACGTCGCCCTCGACCTCACTGCACAGGGCAATACGGTAGCGGCGCTCAAGAAAGCGCTCAACGGCACGACCGCGGTGAGGTTGACCGACGGCGCGCTGAAGGGCATCAACATCGCCGCCTCGATACGCAGCGCGAAGGCGAAACTCGGTGTGCTGCGCGGCGAGCAGGTGCAGCAGGCCAACAAGACGGAGAAAACTGACTTTTCCGAGCTGAGCGGCACGTTCAACATCAAGAACGGCGTCGCGCACAACAACGATCTCGCGATGAAGTCACCGCTGCTGCGCGTCGGCGGGGAAGGCACGATCAACATTGGCAACGACAGCATCGACTATCTGATCAAGGCATCGATCGTCGGCACCACCAAGGGTCAGGGCGGACGCGAGCTGGCGGACCTGCAGGGTGTAACGGTACCCGTGCGCGTGGCCGGGCCGCTCGATGCGCCTTCCTACAAACTTGATTTCGCCGCGCTCGCCACCGACGCGGCGAAGCAGAAGCTCGAGGCGACCGTGCGCGATCAGCTCGAAAAGCGGCTGGGTGGCGGGAGCAAGGAGGGAAAAAGCGGGGGCGGCCTGGGCGACACGCTGAAGGGTCTCTTCGGCCGGTGAGGTGCGCGGGCTGATGGACAGCTTTGCCGCGCGCCTCATCGACTGGCACAGGCGTCACGGCCGTCACAATCTGCCGTGGCAGCGGAGCCGCGACCCTTATCCCATCTGGGTCTCCGAGATCATGCTGCAGCAGACGCAGGTGGCGACGGTGATCCCGTATTACCAGCGCTTCCTGCAGCGCTTTCCCGATGTGGGGACGCTTGCCGCCGCGGCGCTGGAGCACGTGCTCACCGAGTGGAGCGGACTCGGCTACTACTCGCGGGCGCGTAATCTGCACCGTGCGGCACAAACGATCGTGCGCGATCACGGCGGACGGTTCCCGATGGAGTTGGAGGCGGTGCGCGCGCTGCCGGGCGTGGGACGCTCGACGGCCGCGGCGATATGCGCGTTCGCGTACGGGCAGCGGCACGCAATTCTTGACGGCAACGTGAAGCGCGTGCTGGCGCGCTATTTCGGCATACGGGGCTATCCCGGCGACAAGCCCGTTGAAGCGGCACTATGGTCCCGGGCGGATTCCTTGCTGCCGCGGC
>JBQTHU010000190.1:0-10739 GCA_052389535.1 Betaproteobacteria bacterium
CCCACGCCCTCGTGCACCGTGCGGATCATCGCCCCGCGCGGCCACTTCACTTCATTGCCGACACGCACGCCCATCACCGAGAGCGCAAGCTCGAATTCCATCCCACCCTTCTCCTGCAGCCAGCACATCGTGTCGTAGGAGTTTTCGATCAGGATCTTCGACAGTTCCGGATCGCTGCGGTCCTGCGTGACTTTCATGAGATCGGCACGAAAGACCTCGACCGGATACGGCTGCACGCCCTTGTGGAAGCCGGGATAATCGCGCTCGGCGTCCGGGACGAAGCGATCGAGTTCGGAGACGTCGTCGTAGATGAAGCGGAACACCGCGCCGCTGAAGTGGGTGTTGCCGCCGCGCTTTTCCCGCGGCGCCTTCTCGAGCACGAGCACGCGCTTCGCGCCGTGCTCCTTCGCGGAAACCGCGGCGCTGAACGCGGCGTTGCCGCCCCCGACGACGATTACGTCGTAATCCATAATACGAAACTCCTTCCTGGACTTTTTCGCACGTGCTGTATGGAAAAACCGACCGTATAGTGGACTGCTCAGGCCGGCTTCGATGATGCCGCGAGTATGCGATCGCGCGCAAAACGCTGTCAAGGCAAGCCCCGAAAATGACAGCGGTCGGCCTTGTATCTACAATGACCGGAGCGCGAGGCATGTCGGCCACGCGCGCCCCGACTGCGGAGAAACGCATGAACTTCGATCGCCGCGCTGTGCAAGCACCCACGCGCGAAGTCGCCGCATGGGTCTCGGCCCTGCGCTACCAGGATCTGCCCGAACGCACCCGCGAAGTCGCGCGCTGCGCGCTGCTCGACACGCTCGGCTGCGGCGTGCACGGCTACAACACGCCGTGGGCCGGCATGCTGCTCGCATGGGCGCGCGACGGCGCCGCAAAGGACGAATCTACGGTATGGGGTGAATCGCGCCGCTCCTTGCGCGCCGCCGACGCCGCGCTCGTCAATGGCACCGCCTCGCACGCGTTCGAGCTGGACGACTATCACAACGCCAAGCTGCACCCGGGTGCCGTGGTGATTCCGGCGGCGGTGGCGGTGGCGGAGAAAACGAGTGCGAGCGGCGAACAGCTCGTCACTGCGATCGCGGCCGGCTACGAAGTCATGATCCGCTCGAGTCTTGCCCTCAATCCGTCGGCGGCGCGGCTGCGCGGCTGGCATCTCACCGGCGTGTGCGGCCCGTTCGGAGCCGCCGCCGCATGTGCCTCGCTGCTTCGATTCGACCCCGAGCGCACGGCATGGGCGCTGGGGCTCGCCGGCACGCAAGGGGCGGGCCTGTGGGCGTTCAACGCCGATGGCACGATGAGCAAGCGGCTCCATGCGGGCAAGGCCGCGCATTCCGGCGTGATGGCGGCGGAACTCGCGGCGCGCGGTTTCACCGGGCCGACGCAAATTTACGAGTATGGCGATGGCGGCGTGCTGAAGGCCTATTCGGATGCGTCCGACCCCGCGCCGCTTACCCGGGACCTCGGCACGCATTTCCACCTCGACAGCACGTCGATCAAGCCCTATTCATGCTGCGGCAGCACGCACGCCTACGTCGATGCCGCGCTTCAATTGCGGCGCAAGCTCGGCGCGCCTTGGGACGCGCGCCGGGCGGTGAAGATCGGCATGAGCAAGGTCGTGGACGTGCAGTGCGGCTTCGCCTACGCACCGGGCTCGGCGCTGAACGCGCAGATGAGCCTGCGCTACGTCGTCGCGGCGGCATTGATGGACGGCCAGGTGCTGCCGCCGCAGTTCGATGACGCGCGCATTGCGGACCCGGCGCTCACCGCGCTCGCGGCGAGCTTCGAGCTTGTTCCGGATCCCGCGCTCGACCAGCTCTATCCCGCGCACTTCGCCGGCTGGGTGGCCGCTGAGGTGAATGGCAACTGGGAACGCGTCGACGTGCTCGACCCGTCGGGATCGCCCGCGGCGCCGCTCGACGCGCGCGGCATCACCGAAAAATTCCGCGGCATCAACCCGAAACTTCCCGTCGCCGAAATCGCTGCTGTCGCCCTCGATATCGAGCGGCACGCCATCGGCGATCTACTCGGTCTGCTTGCCGGCGGAGAACGCCAAAGCGCGGCACGAATCGCAAGCCCGGGCTCGTCGGCGTCAATCTGACAGCGGCGCGGGTCCGTGCAGAGTATAGTGCCGCGTTGACCACGCGGCTTTCCGGGGGAGGCGATGAACAGCATCGAACAGATGATCCAGCGCTGGCGCGATGAGAAGGTCCTGCTCAACGACGGCGCGCCGATGATGCAGGTCGAATCGCTGGAGCGCCTGATCGGCGTGCAGCTGCCGGAGGATCTCCGCACCTTCTATGCAGCGGCCAACGGCATGGCGGACTACCAGCACGACCCGCGCATGGTATCGATGTGGTCCGTCGAGCGCATCGTGCGCGAGCGCAACATCCACGAGGGCGAGGACGAATGGGGCCCGTTCCAGGACATCGCCATCGCCGACGTGCTGTTCTCCGCGTGGTATCTGCGCTTGCGCGCGCGCGAAGCGGGCGGCATGGTGCTGCTCGCGGAACTCACGCACGAGGAATTTCCGAGCCTCTACGCCGTCTTCGACGCGTTCCTGCAGCGGCCGGGCAGCATGGGGCTGGCCGCCCTGACAACGCCCGGCACCAAATAGCCGGGCTGCGCGGAATCAGCCGGCAAGCCGCCAGGCACCATCGATTTCCACGGCGCGATTCTCGCGCTGCAGCTTGATGAGATGCGCGTGCAGCGAGCGCCGCGCGATCGGATGCAGACGCGGCGGCGTATCGGAATAGACGGCCGGCAGCAACTCGTCAAGCGTCCCGATCCGTTTCTCGGACAGCGCGTCGATCACCTTCCGTTCGCGCTTGAGGCGATGCGCGATCAGCCGGCGCGCTTCCTCGTGCGGCGTTTCGATGACGTGCCCATGCCCGGGCGCAATGGCGGCAAGCTCCATGCCGAGCAGGCGCTCCAGCGAGCGCAGGTACGCCTGCATGTCGCCATCCGGCGGCGAGATCACCACGGTCGAACCCTGCATGACATGGTCGCCGGTAAAAAGCAGCTTGCGCTCGTCCAGCAGATAGCAAAGATGGTTCGAGGCGTGGCCCGGCGTGTGGACGGCGCGGAGCCGCAGTCCGTCACACTCGATGCAATCCCCGTCTTGCAGCGCCCGGTCGGGCGTGAAGCCAGTGTCCTGGCGCCCATCGTCCGGGACTGTCGGATAACCGGCGATGCGCGCGCCCGTGGCCGCTTTCAGCGCGCGTGCGCCCGGCGAATGGTCGAGATGCGTGTGGGTGCAGAGTATCCACTTGAGTCGCGTTCCGACCGCCTGCAGCAGCGCGGCGCGGTGCGGTTCGCTGTCCGGCCCCGGATCGATCAACGCGAGTTCATTGCATCCGATGATGTAGGCATTGGTGCCGGGCCCGGTCATCACGCCGGGATTGGGCGCCGTCATGCGCACCACCAGCTCGTCGATGCGCACCGGGACGCCGGGGACTATAGCTCCCATGATCCTCTGCCCTCCGCGCTCGCCGCCCCCTCGTAACCCGGTTCTCCCGGCAGCAGCCTGCGGCCATCGCGCGAGATGCGCGGCAGTACGGCGGGAATCTCGTGGAGCGCGCGCATTGCGGCCATGAGCTCGTCGACGGACCCGTGCTGTGCGAAGCTCTCGAGCGTTTTCACGGTGGGCGTGCGCATGCTGAATTCTCCGCGCGCGTGGGCCGCCAGCGCCGCGAACGGCCGCATCCAGACGTGCGCAATGGTCTCGACGTTGTCGTGCAACGGCTGCTGCCCCGCCGGCGCGCGCGCGATGAAAAAGCGCGTGTCGTAGCGCCGCGGGGCGCCCACCGGTGTGATCCAGTGGCCGAAGTAAACGAGTTGATCGACCGCGAGACGCAGCCCTTCTGCGTCCATGAACGCGACGAAATCGCCTGCTCCGGCGTTGAGCCTTGTACGCTCTGCATCGAAGCGTGCGATCATGGCCGAGTCGCCCAGCGTGACCGGATTGCCGCGCGCATCGCAGGCGAGCAGGACCCCCGCCTCTTCGAACGACTCGCGAATGGCCGCCACCCAGTACGCGAGCCCGCCGCGTTCGACCTTCAGCAAGCGGCTGGCGGCCGCATCGTCGAGCCGCGCGCACAGCGCGCAGGCCGCTGCCGTTGTATCGGAAGGATCGAGCGCGCCGCCGGGAAAGATGTACATGCCGGGCATGAACCCGGACTGGAAGTTGCGCTGGAGCATGAGGACTTCCGGACCTTCGTCCGAATCGCGCACCAGCGTGACCGTTGCAGCCGGCAGCGGCGCGGCCTCCGCCTTTGGAATCCTCGATTCAGGCACGCTTCAACACCACGATCGTTCTCCGCGCGGGATCGACGCGCACCAGATCGCCGCTACCGATGCAGCTTCGCGGATCGCGCGACCAGCCTTCGGTGATCGTCATGCCCGCGAACACCGCACCCTGGACCATGACAGGATTGGTGACGCCGAAGATGAGCGCCTTCGGCGCGCAGCCCTTCGTCACGATGTCGTGGAACGCCCAGCCTGCTGCGACACCGCCCTTCGCAGTGGGGAAGAACAGGACCTTGTCGCGTATGTTCAAACCTTCAAGTTCGTGTCCGGGCTTGGTGATGATCCCGCTCCAGCGGTCGAGATCGTAACGCGGGCTGAATCCTTCGCTCGATACGACGGCTTCGCCCTCGACCGGCGCGCCGTACGCGCGTGAGACGTGGATCACCGGTCGCCGCACGCTCACCGGAAAACGCCCGTGCAGGCGATATCGACGCAGTCGGCCGTGCGCCGCAGGATCGTGTTGAACTTGTGCGCCGTGATGGTATTCACGATCTTGGCCGAGTTGGAGATCATGTTGGTCCAGCCATTGCGGGCGCGCATCTGCGTCAGGTTCTGCAGGATGTAGACGCACACGCCTTCGAGGATCGTGACGCCGGCCGCCTCCAGCTTTTGCGCGTAACCCAGCGCACGTGCCGCGGAGAGCACGCCATTGCCGGTCGTGGCGAATACGGTCGTGCCCGCATGAACGCGTCTTCCCTCGAAAAGATCGGCCAGCGTTTTCAGCTCCAGCAGCGACTGCTGCGGGCCTGAGAACACGACGAAATTGCAGGTACCGTCCGGATTGCTGCAGGCGCGGAATACACGCTCGATCGCCGCGCGCGTGATGCGCATCCTGGTATGGGGCCGCCTGCCTGCGAGGGCCGCCGACAGCGTGGACGCCTCGGGGGTCACGCCGACCATGTGGAACATCGCCATCGAGCCGTAGCTCGCGAGCGAAGCCCCGAGGTGCTTCAGTTCGTCGGCGGCGGGCGCGCGGCGGACACCGGTAAAGACCGGCACCTCGTAGTAGCTTTGGTGCGGCTCGCCGACGAGTTTCCCCAGCGCACCCCACTCCGCGAGATCGTCGAGCGCCGTCGCGATCTCGACCACGAGCGTGCCTCTGCGGTGCCGATCGAGGTGATAGCCGTATTCGGGCACCCGCCCCGTCATGGCCGCGGCCATCGCAGCCGGTCCGGCCTCGAAATTCGAACGCGCACCGCACACCGAGTTGGCCCAGATCACGGTGCCGGTGTCGCCCCACGCGAGGTGCTCGCCGAAGTGCGGCTGGTAGAGCGTCTGATAGTTGATGCAGGTGTCGGTCGTCATGACGTTCATGCGCCTGAGACAGCCGATCAGTTCGCGTTCCTTCGCGGCCTCCCCGCGGTCCTGTCCCAGACGCTCGACGTGAGCGAAGTCGAAACAGCGCGCGTTGGTGGTGGTGGGCACGATGCTGCGCGCCTCGCCATCGGCCAGGCGGCGCAGGTGTTCCAGTCCGCCGTCGCCCATGACCTCGATGTCGCCCATCATGTGCACGTTGGTCACGGGCACGAAGCGCCGGGCGCCGTAAAATTTCCCGACTTCGAGCTGCAATTCGAGCGCGCACCGGGCAGGCTCACCGTTCGCGCCGCGCAGCATCGCGCGTTCTTCACGCGTCAGCTTCATCAGTCGGTGCCCTTCGCGCCGGATGCCTTGATGAGCTTCGCGAACTTCTCGCTTTCCGCGCGCACGAATTTCGCGAGCGCCTCGGGCGTCGTGCCGACCGTTTCCGCACCCACCCCTGCGAGCTTGTCTTTCACGTCCTGGAACTTGAGCCCGCTGTTCACCTCGCTGTTGAGGCGGGAGACCACCTGGGCCGGCGTGCCGGCGGGAACGAAATAGGCGAACCAGTTGCTGATGTCGAAGCCCGGCATGCCGGCCTCCACCATGGTCGGCACTTCGGGCGCGGCCGGCGAACGCCTGGTTGTCGTCACCGCCAGCGGGCGCAGCTTTCCGGCTTTCACGTGCGGCATGGCGGGCGGCATGCCGGAAAAGAACATCGGGATGTGCCCTCCGATCAAGTCCGGCATGACCGGCGCGGCACCCTTGTACGGCACGTGCGTCATGTCGATCTTCGTGGTGATCTTGAGCAGCTCGGCCGCCAGATGCTGCACGCCGCCGGTGCCCGCCGACGCGTAACTCAGTTGACCGGGGCGCGCTCTCACGAAGGCGACCAGCTCCTTCACGGTCTTGACGGGCAGCGACGGATGCACGACGAGAATGAGCGGCGTCACCGCCGCCAGTGAGACCGGCGCAAAATCGCGCTCGACGTTGTACGGCAGCTTCTGCAGGTGCTGGAGGATGGCCATTTCCGCCGGCACGCCGATCAGCACGGTGTAGCCGTCGGGAGGCGCTTTGGCGACGGTGTCGGCGCCGATCACGCCGCCGGCGCCCGGCCGATTCTCCACGATCACGTTCTGCTTGAGCGACGCCTGCATCTTCTGCCCCACCAGGCGCGCGGTGAGATCGGTCGCGCCGCCCGCCGCATACGGCACCACGACGCGAATCGGTTTGGTGGGATACGCCTGGGCGCGCGCGGCATCGTGCGCCACCGCACCCAGGATCGCCGATGCGCAGATTGCAAGAGCGGTTTTCGACCCGTTCATTTTTCCTCCTCGGATATTCTCAATCGACCTTGGTGCCCGATACCTGCATGATCCTGGCGTATTTTTCCGTTTCGGCACGGACGAAGCGCCCCAGTTCGTCGGGGGTGGAAGGCGCGACTTCGACGCCGGTCTTGAGCAAATAATCGCGCGTGTCGGGCAGCCGCAGAATCCGGTTGAGTTCGGCGTTGAGTTTCGCGATGATGCTGCGCGGGGTTTTTGCCGGCACCAGAAACGCGAACCAGATGCTGGTATCGAAATCCTCCACTCCGGCTTCCCGCATGGTGGGCACATCCGGCAGCAGTGTCGCCCGCTTCGTGGTGGATATCGCGAGCGATCGCAACCGCTTTGCCTGAACATGCGGCAAAACGGGACCCATGCCGACGAACCCGAATTGCGCTTCCTGGCCGCTGATCAGCGCGGTGGTGGCCGGCGCGCCGCCCTTGTACGGGACGTGGATGAAATCGGTTCCGGTAATCATCTTGAACAGTTCGCCCGAAAGGTGCATCGGGCTCCCGACGCCCACGGAGGCGTACGCGTGCGTGCGCGGCTTTGCTTTCCCGAGCGCGATCAACTGCTTCACGTCGCGGACCGGAAATGTCGGATGCGCAACCAGCAGCAACGCGGAGACCGTGCCGAGCGAGACCGGTGCGAGATCGCGCTCCACGTTGTACGGCAGCTTCGCCTTGAAGAGACCCGGATTGATCGCCACTTCCCCGGTGGAGGCGACCAGCACCGTGTGGCCATCCGGCGCGCTCCGCACGACGATCTCGGTGGCGAGCACGCCGGCGCCGCCCGGGCGGTTATCGACCACCACCGGCTTGCCCCAGTTGTCCGTCATGCGTGCGCCCACGGCGCGCGCGAGGATGTCGGTGTTGCCGCCCGGCGCAAACGCGATAAGCATGCGTATCGGCCGCTCGGGATACCGCGGCGCGGCATCCTTGGCGCCGGCCTGGCTCCACGCATTGTGCGTGCCGAGCGCCAGTATCAGCGCACCTGCCGTGCCAACAGCTCGGAAGCCCTGTCTCATCGCCGTCTCCTCCTTCGTTGAACGTCGCGAAAAAAACTATCCGAGCAGGATGGGATAGCCGGGCGGCGGCGAGAATCCAAGATCACCCCGCTTGATCACGGCCTCCCGCCCGCCGTTCAATTCCAGCAGCTCGGCCTGGCGCTTCTTCGCACGCGCATCGACCTCTGCCGGGTCGCAGATGCGATAGAGCCGCTCCCGGCATTCCGCCAGCACCGACGCATGGGCCGCACTTTCGGCGAGATCGGTCAGCTCATCGGGATCCGCTTCGAGGTCGAAGAGCTGCGGCGGATAGGCGACATAGTGCACGTACTTGTAACGCCCGTGCCGGATCATGAACGCCGCCGTCGTCGATCCCATGCCGTGATACTCCGACAGCACGTTGCGGTCCGGCTTCACTCCTTCGGCGAGCGCCATCAATGAATGACCCGGATGGCCGTCGTACATCTCGGGCCGGTCTTCGCCGGCGCACTGCATGATGAAGGGATAGGTATCGACGTGGCTCGCGGGTGTCGCAACCCGCCGTCCGGAAGGCACCTCCGGCCCCTTGACGATGAGCGGAACGCCGGCGACTTCCTCGTACATCGTGGACTTGCCCCACAGCCCGCGCGCGCCGAGATTGTCGCCGTGATCGCTGGTGTACATGACACGCGTATTTCCGGCGAGCCCCGTTTCCTCCAGCGCGCGCAGGATTTTTCCGACGTTGTCATCGACGAAGCTCACCAGACCGTAGTACGCGCGGATCGCCCTGGAGAGCTTCTCCGGGTCGAAATAGCGGTCGTAGACGAAGCTCGAGGCGTAATCGCGAAGATAAGGGTGCTGCGGGCGCTCATCCGCGCGATACTGCTTGGGAAGCGCAACCCCCTCCGGCGGGTAGCGGTAATAGAACTCCGCCGGCGCCACCAGCGGAAAATGCGGGCACACGAACGAGACGAACAGCACCCACGGGCGGTCGCGGTGCTCCGGCGCTTCCTCGCGCAGCCAGATCTGGGCGCGGGTGCAGATGTCGCGGTCGTAGGCGGTATACGGCGTCTCGCCCGGTCCCGCCAGCTTGGCGATTTTCCACGAGAGGCCGCGCTCCGGCAGATCATTGCGCACCAGCCCCATCAGATCGCCCTTGCCCTCGATGATCTGCATGGCGATCTGGATCTCGTTGAAGCCGTAGTCGTCGCCCTCCTGCCCGCGGAAGTGCAGCTTGCCGATCGAGGCGACGTGGTGCCCGCAATCCCGCAGCCGATGGTGCCAGCTCGGGATGGCGCCCTCGTAGGCGTCCGCGTTGTCCCAGTAGCCGATCTGGTGCAGATACTTGCCGATCGCGAATGCGGCGCGCGCCGGCACGCACACCGGGGAGGTGGTGTAGGCGCTGGTGAACATCGTTCCTGCTGCAGCGAGCGCGTCGATGTTCGGCGTCTTTACGACCGGGTGCCCGGAGCAGCCCATGATCTTCGGGTTGTGCTCGTCGGACATGATGATCAACAGATTGGCAGGCTTCATCCTTCGCTGTTCAAAGTGGCTGATTCACACGTGGCCGTATTTGGCGAGAACCTGCTCCAGCGTGGCGCCGGCGTCCAGCTCTGCGCGGATGCGCACCTCGGTGGCAGTCAGGCGCTCGGCCTCATTCAGCACTTTCTCCACCGCGTCGCACGGGATCACGATGACGCCGTCCACGTCGCCCAGCACGAAATCGCCGGGATTGACGATGACGTGCTGCTTGGTGGCGCCGGGCAGATAGGCCGGCACCTGCCACGCCGTCACTTTCCAGCGGCCGATCGACTGCACCGGCGTGCGATAGCGCGCGTAGACGGGAAATTTCTGCTTTGCGATCCATTCGATGTCGCGGATGCCCCCGTCCACCAGCGCGCCGGTGCACCCGCGGTGCTTCATGCCGAGCGCGATCAGCTCGCCGAAGAAACAGATGCCCTCCCCCGAGCCGCTCCACACGCTGACGCACCCGGGCTTGATGCCGTCCACCGCCTTCATTTTGTCGGGATCGCCGCTGCCCGCGTAGGGCCGCATCTCGCCGCACACGGTGTAGGCCCAGCCGGCGAGCTTGCCGGCGTCAGCCGGGTATGGCGCGAACTGCGGCGCGATGCCCTGATGCTGATAGCCGAGCATGTCCAGCACATCGGCCGCCGTGGAAGCGTCCACTTTGAGATAGCGCCGGCGGATCGCTTCCGCTTCGCTGCTTCCCGGATCGAGTAGCCTGGCCATGCCGTCACGTTCCGTAGCGCACGGGATCCTTCGCGGCGTTCAAGGCCGCGAGCGCGCTGTAGCATGCGAGCCACGCGGTCTTCGGGTTGTCCGGCGCCGGCACGTTCTCCAGCTTGACGCTGAGGTTGCCGCTCGCGCCCCGCACTTCGATGTAATGCGTATTGTATTTGAGCGCCGGGTCTGCCACGACCTTGAGACGCGTGCGATCGAACCCGATGCCGGCGAGCGACAGCACCGCGGCAATGTTCACGTTGGCGGGGAAATGCGGCACGCCTTCGCGCGCACTGCCCTCGAAGAGCACGTGCGGCTCACGCAGGGCGTCGAGATCGACATCGAGCCCGTCCACGTACGGTATGCCTTTCCAGGCGGCGGGCGGTTTCGTGACGGCAATGGTTACTTCATCGACACCGGCAAGACACGCGGCTTTCAGCGCATCGAGGCCGCCGATTCCGCCCGACGGGACATGGAGCAGCGCTCCGCTGCCGCGCGCCGCCGCCTCCAGCCGCGTGCGCAACGCATCGTCGCAGAGCGCGCCGCCCGACAGCACGATCAGCGCAATGCCG
>JBQTHU010000191.1:0-22536 GCA_052389535.1 Betaproteobacteria bacterium
GCCCGCTTGCGGCATCGACATCGTTGATGCTCAACTGATTGCCGTTGCCGCTGGAGAAGACGAGCGTGGTGTCCTCGGCGACATTCTGCGCGCCGGGGACGGTATTGATAGGCGCGTCGTTGACCGCGGTGACGGTGATGTCGCTGCTTGCGCTGGCGGCGCTGAAGGACGAGGTTGTATAGGAGACTTCAATGTTGTCTACGCTCAGCGTGTTGCCGAGGAGCACGCCTGTGATGGCAAACCGTATCCGGGTATTCGCCGAGATGAACGCGCTGATGTCGGTGCTGAAGTTCCCAGAACCGAAGTTGCTGGTCGGCGAAAAGGTCGCAATGGTCGTGTAGCTTGTTCCGCCATTGGTCGATATCTGCAAATCTATGGCGCTCAGCAGCGCAAGCTGATTGCTGTAGGAAAACGACAGCGTGGCGCTCGTGGCACCGCTCAGGTTGATGCCACGGTCGATGGTGTCGAAGTTGATGAGGTTGGCGCTGAGTACGAGCTGGCCGCCGGAAATGAAGATGTTCCCGCCGCTCGGGTTGCCGTCGACATCCACCCAACCGCTGCTCCAGTTTTCGGTGCCGTTGTTGTTGCTGTAGGAGACGGCCCCGAAGTTGTCCCTGACGGTATCGGTGGTGAGCGCGGTGGTATCCGCCGTTGCACCGGCAGTGCCCGTGGTTTGGTCCCACGCGCGGAAGGTAAGCCCGTTCGTGACGGTGCCGTTAAAGTTCGCATCCGGCACGAAGCGGACGTAGGTGTTTGCATCTGCGGCGAGCAGGCGCGCACTGGTTGCGCTGGCCGCACCGAAATCCGTCCACGACGTACCGCCGTTGGTGGAGTATTGCCAGGTGCCGTTTGAGTCATCCACAGCGGTTACGGCTATTCCGCGCAGCGCGCCGGCATCCGCGTCGGTGACCTGTCCCGCTATGAGATCCGAAACGAGCGCGCCCGGATTCGACGTCGCATCCTCGGATATCGGCGAGAGATCGTTGGCGCCTGACAATACCGGCGCCGCGTTGGCAAGCACGCCCTCCCATTGCCTAATGCCCGGGTCGAATGCGAGGTCGGCTTCGATCGCCCCGGTTGCGGACTCGAGTCGCCAGTCCGCGCCCAGCGTTTCGCTTCCCGTCTGATTGAAGCTCCCCGCAATGTCTGCGCCGGTCACCAGCGATAACTGTCTTATGAACGCTTCGCCCTCTGCACCTGCCGCAACATCGCAGCCATAGAGCAGGATGTCACCGTTTTGCGTAAGCGCGTCGCCCCACCCGGCAATTTCGGTTACGCGAGCGGAGAGGGCGGCAGAGTCGAGCACGGCGCTCCCCAGCCTGAGCTGACCGCTTTCGCCGTGCGAAACAATGTGCAGCGCGGCGATGTCCTCGCGACCGGACAGTGCTGCGCTGATCTGCGCAATGCCGTCGAGGGCTGGATCGAGCACCAGTACCTCGATATGCCGGTCTTCGGCATCGAGGCGGGTCAGCAGAAACTGGTAGTCGGATATGGAACCATCCACGACCAGCATTTCGACGCGCTGCGTCGTCTGCTCTACGGTGACGGAATACTCGCCGCTCGGCTCCAGGTAGCGCGGTTCCACCACGTTCGGCGCGCTCGGAAGCGCGAGTCCTTGCACGCCGTCGGCGGAATAGAGCAGACGCGGCTCGTATTCCTCCATGATCGGCGGGACGGCAGTGGTTCGGGAAACCGCACTCCTGCGGAAAAGACGCCCCAGCCAGCCGGCTATAGGCTTGCTGACGATCGCCTCGTCCGACCTGATTCGCGAGCTGATGCGCGGCATGGAAGCGTCTTGCTACAGTTTCCGTTCGCCCGCCGCCATGGCGGGCACACGCTCGGTCTTGCCGAGCTCGGCGAATTCGGCTTTGCAGCGCAGCCCGGCGGGAATGGTGGCGCCCGGATTGGGCAGGCTTAGCCGGACCCGGAACGTGTTGCTGGGCGCATCGAGGACCTTGTCCACGAGCATCACTTTGGCGTTGATGGGCGAGGCGTTCGGCATGTCGGGCACGATGCGCGCGGTCGTTCCCGCCGCAACGGTGCCGAAGAGACTGCTCGGCATGATCACTTCCACGCGCAGGGGATCCACCTTTGCGACGCGCAGCAACGGTTTTTCCTCGACGCGCTCGCCCGCTGAGAGAAAGCGTTCGGCGACAATGCCATCGAACGGGCTGCGGATCGTGCGCTCTTCGAGCCGTGCCTGGGCGAGGCTGAGTTCCTTCGCGAGCGCAAGCTGCTGCTCGCGCGCCTGGGCGAGCCGCTGTTCAGCGACTTCGGCCTCGGCGATCGCCTGGTCGAGCGCCTGCTTGGAAATGAATTCCTTGCGAAAAAGGTCCTGCGCGCGCGCGAGCCGCTGCCTTGCGAAATTGTGACTGGCGAGCGCCGCCTTCTCGTCCGCGTCCATGCGGGCACGGCTTTGCGCGAGGTTGACGGCGGCGCGCTCGACATCATTGCGCAGCACGGCTACCGCCTGTCCTTTGCGCACCCGGTCGCCGCGTTCCACCAGCACAGTTTGGATCACGCCGATCACCGGACTGCCGATATCGGCGACGCGCTCGGGCTCGATGATGCAACCCAGCGGCTGGGCGCTCCACGCTGTGTGCATCGCGGCTGCCAGCACTACCCCGCCGAGGAAACGCATACGTCCCATATTCATAGTACTTGCCTCCTTAGTGTTGCCGGCCGCTGAAGGCCAGCCATTCACCGGTCTCCTCATCTCGGCGCAAGAGCCATTCCCGCTGCTTGCGGTCGCTACGCTCGCGCGCACGCTGCGCGAACCTGAGCGCCATCGCGCCGAGCGACGCTCGCGTCAGTTCCGGGCGTCGCGTGCGCGCCCTCAGCAGGCGCGCGAGCCAGTGGTGCGCCAGTAATGGTCCGTCCAGCGCGATGTAGACTTCGAAACTTCCCGGGTCACCCTGGCGCCCGCAGCGACCCAGGAGCTGGCGATCGATGCGCCGGGCGGGATTCTGCTGACAGCAGATGACGTGCAGACCGCCTGCCTCTGCGCTCGCGGGACCCAGGATGATGTCGGTGCCGCGCCCGGCCATGTTGGTTGCGACGGTGATAGCACCGTGATGCCCGGCCGTTGCGATGATGCTGGCCTCGTCACGGTCCTGACGCGCATTGAGCACGGCGTGGCGCAGCCCGGAAGCCTTGAGGAGCCGCGACAGGGCTTCGCTGTCGGTCACCGAATCCATCCCGACCAGTACCGGCTGGCCGCGGGCGTTCAGCTCCCGCACCCGGGCCACGACTGCCGCGAGCTGCGCCGGCTGCCGGGCGAACGCGCGAGAGGGCAGGCGCTTGCGGCGATCGACGCAGCGCAGCGGCACCGCGACCACGCGCTTGCCGTAGACGCGCGCAAGCTCGCTGCGCGATTCGGCAAGGGTTCCGCTGATGCCGCACAGGCTCAGATAGCGCGCGAAAAAGCGCTGGTACGTGATCTGAATGAGCGGCTCGGTCTGAACACCGGGCTCGATGCTTTCCTTCAGTTCCACGAACTGGTGCAGACCGCGTGCCCAGGCGCGCCCGCTGGCGGTGCGGCCGGTCGTGGGATCGATGATGTGTATGGCGTCATCCCTGACGAGGTAGTCGCGACCGCTCTTGAGCAGGTAAGCGGCTGTCAGCGCCAGCGTCACGACGTCCTCGCAATGCCGCTGCGAGAGCCACCCGCAACCGCCGGCCCCCGACTTTACGCGCAGGAACATGCGGCCCGCTTCGGTCAGGCGCACGCTGTGGTCCGGCACAGCGATAACGAAATGCCGTTCCGGCTCGAGCGCGTGGCACAAGCCCCATGCCGCGCGGAGCGCCGGGCCATCGCATGCCGAGGCGGCCCGCGACAGCACGAGCGGCATGCGGGCCTCGTCGATCAGCACGCTGTCCGCCTCGTCGATGATCGCCATGCAAAGTCCTCGCAGAAGGCGTGGACGCAGGCCCGGCGTCCCGAGACGCACGGCGCGCTCCTCGAGATCCTGACGCGGCGGCCATGAGGCCCGGTCGCGGAGGTAATCGAACACCAGCTCTTTCGCCGTGCAGTACGTGATGTCGCACGCGTACGCCGCGCGACGCGCCTCCGAGTCGAGTTGCGGGGTGACATCCCCCACGCTGAGCCCCAGTGCCGCGTAGAGCGGACGCAGCGCGGCGGCGTCGCGCTTTACGAGGTAATCGTTGGCTGTTACGACGTGCACCGGGATCCCGGCGAGCGCCGCCGTCGCCGCGGCGAGCCCAACGGCGAGCGTTTTGCCTTCCCCTGTCGCCATTTCCGCGAGACGGCCTTCGAGCAGGAGGCGTGCCGCGATCAGTTGCGTGTCGTATGGCGCGGTCTGCAGCGTGCGCGCGCAGGCGATCGATGCCAGCGCGAGCGACTCGGTTACCAGCGTATCGGTGCAACCTTCGCGTCCCAGATGGGCGCGCAATGTACGGACGCGGCCCAGTAGTTCCTCGCTCGAGCGACACGCCAGCGAGCGCGTAAGCGTGCGGATCAGGTCCAGGTCCGCCGTCATGCGCGTAGACGCCCGGCCTTGCAGCGGCAGGCGGGTGACCAGACTTCTCAGCACGCCGCGCCATGACAACGGCTGCGTCTCGCGCTCGGGATACGTGCCGAGCAGGATACCGGGGGTGGCGAGCCTCGCTGTTCTCATCTCGCGTTCACACCGTCGCGTCGAAATGGCGGAGCAGGAGCTGCCGCAGCGCCAGCGTCCATTGCATCGCGAGCGGTGCATGTCCCAGATCGAAACGCACCCATGCGCGGCCGCCGATGCGCGGCACGGTGTCGTAGGGCACGGCGACGTCCACAATCACGATCGGCTCCAGCGCCTGCGTGTGCTGGCCGTCCGACGGATCCGTCGCGATCGTTCCCCCGTTCCGCTCGGAGAGCGCCGGGCTCGGAAGCTGGAAGGTGGCTGCCGGAATGTCCCGGGTGGTGCGCCCGGGAACCACGATCCCCGCGCTGTCCTCGATCCATACCGTTGCGGCCCTGGAGCGTTCCCTGATGAGGGCAGCATCAGCGTGCCGGGCTGCAGTCCGCACCACCCGGTCGGCGGGTTCGAGCACGTAGGCCAGCGTCTGCCCTTTCTTGAGGTACCGGCCGGCCAGGTCCTCTTCGCGTTCGAAGACCACGCGCCCGGGAGCCTGGCTGCGGACCTGCAGTTGCGCAATGCGCGTCTCGATGCGCGCCAACTCCGCGTGCGCGTGAGCGAGCGCCTCGGCCACGCTGAGCGCCTGGCTGCGATCGGCCTGCAGCGCGTGGTATTGGCGCACTTGCAGCGCCAGAAGACGGGCCTGGGCTTCACCGTGGCTCGCCATTAGGGCGGGATCGTCGAGCATGGCCAGCAACTGCCCCGGCGCGACGATATCGCCGTTTCTCACCCGCAGTTCGCGCACGAAACCCTCGGTCTCCGCGCGCACCTGCGCGTGCTCCGGCAGCCATACCACGGCGGGGGCCACCGTCGCGTAGGGGAGAGGCACGAGCGCAATCCCGGCGACCACACCGGCACAGGTTCCGGCCAGCACCCATTTCCCCCGCCGGCGTTCCGTCTCCCGCGGGTAGCGCAAGACGGCCCGCACGAATGCAGCGCACGGGACGACGATCAGCGTGACGATGAGCGCGGCGGCGATGACGAGGGCGATGGCGGCGGACTTGGCGGCCATCCACAGCACGATGAGCAAGCCGATATAGAGGCGGTAAGCCCATGCGAGCGGCGCGTAGAGCACCACCCACTTGCGTTCGCCGCGGGCGAGCGGCAACGCGGTCGTTTCGAATCGGAACAGGCGACGCTGTATTACGCCGCGCCACCACGCCCGGCTGCGCGAATCGAGGTTGGGCAGATCGAGCAGATCGCACAGCAGGTGATAACCGTCGAACCGCAGCAGCGGGTTGCCGTTGAAGAGCACGGTCGAGACCGATGCGATCAGCATGACGACGAACGCGATGTCCCGCACCCATCCGGCCTCGACGCTGAGCCAGACATACAGCGCGAGCGCCGCGATGAACAACTCCACCAGGATGCCGATCGCGCTCACCACGGCGCGTTGCGAACGTTGCGTGAAGCTGTCGGCGGCGGACGCATCGACGTAGGGCACCGGGACGATGGCGAAGAGCGTAATGCCCACGTCGTGTACTGCGCCCCCCCAGCGCCGGATCGCGAGCGCGTGCCCCAGCTCGTGCACGGCCTTGACAAGGGGGTAAGCGATCCACCCGATCAGCAGATAACGAGGCGTATCGATGTGCAGCGCGCCGTAGCCCCACAGCTCGGCCCCGTGAATGATCGCGAGCAGCAGCGCAGGCACGACTGCGGCGATCCACAGGGCGAGCGCGGCGCGTGAAAAGAGCGCCGTGAGCCAGCGGTCGAAAACCGCAAGCTGGCGCGTCGGGTCGAACAGGCGAACCCGGACGGCAAGCGGATTGAGTTCCAGCCAGCGTTTGCGGCGCATGCGCGTGCGGTGCTGCCGGAACACGCGCTCGATGTCCGGGGTCATCTCGCATTGCAGCAGCTCGGCGACGTTGAGCTGTCCCAACAGGCGGATCGCTTCGTCCTGCGTGAGTGCCTGGTCGCGATGGGCTCCCACGAGATCGCCCCAGATCTCGCCCACCGTGCGCCGCCCGTCGAGCCGTCCGACGAAGCGATAAGCCGACTGATTGAGACGATGTCGCTGGCCGCTCGTGCCGGACGTGAGGTGGTACCAGACCTGGTCGCGGTATCGTTGCCGGTGCACCCGCACGTGCATGCGCAGGCGGGGCCGCAACTCGGCGACGCGATACCAGGCTTCGCTCAGGAGTGGGCCGCTCACGACCACCAGCCCCAGGCCCATGTTTGCAGCCTGATCCAGGTCGCGAGGCGCCCGAAGAGCCGGGAGGCGAGCGGCCGCGCATCCGCTTCGATGCGGGCGATGCCCTGCAACCCGGGGCGCAATGCGGCGGCGCGCGCGTCGATCCGGCCCTCTACTTCGAAGTAGTGCCGGCCCTCGCGCGTCGCGCTGACGGGGGTCAGACGCTGCACCTCGAAGCTGAACGGCTGGCCGGGCAGCGCCGCCAGCACGATGCGGCCGGCCGCGCCCGGGTTCACGTCCGCGATGTCGCGCTCGTCGACCTCGACGATGAGGCGATAGCGGCCTTGTGGCGCGATCACCATCAGCGTGTCGCCGCGACGCACCGGTGCCCCGAGCGATTGGGTAAGATCGCCGCTGATGACTATGCCGTCGAACGGCGCCTTGATCTGCGCGCGCTCGATCCGCTTCTCTATGAGTTCGAGCTGCGCGCGCGCCTCGGCCGCCTTGGCGTGGTTGACCATCAGCAGCGGCCGATCGGCGCGTGCCAGGGCCGTGCCGTACGCATTGAGCTGCTGGGCGAGCTCGCTCTCCCACTTGCTGCGCTCGAGCAACAGATCCTGGCGCGCCAGTTCCGCGATGACCTGTCCCTGCTTAACTGTGTCGCCGGGCCTGACGGCAATCTGCTGGATGTAACCGTCCGACGCCGCGACCAGCGCCCGCTGGATGGCGCCTTCGAGGCGCGCGGGGGCGGTCACGTGGTACGGTAAGGGGACAAAGAGCACCACCGCGGCGGCCACCAACGGCAGAGCGAGCGCAAGCTTGAATGCCCGCTCACCGGGGCCCGCGAGCCGCGCCCACTGCTTCTTCCAGGCGTCGCGGGCGCGTGCCCACCCCGGCTGGTCGTTCTGGCGCTTGAGCGAAAGGACCGGCCCGAGCAGGCTCACCACGTGCTCGCACATCTCGATTTCGGCCGGCGTCAGCGAGCGCTCGCACGCCGTTTCGATCGTCACCGCGCCGATGATGGAGGCCAGATCGACGATGGGAATGGAGCAGACGGCGGCGCTCTGCCGGCGGGCAAGCGCGGCATGGCATAGGGTGATGCGCGGCGGCCCGTTGGAAAGAGCGGGGTAACAGACAGTCGCCGCTTGATCGATGGCCTCGTCCATCGCTGCTGCGACCTCGCGCGGGAGGTCCAGCGCGGCATCCACCGCGGCGCCGTGCGACACGGCGACCACCCGCGCATAGCCGTCGGCGACGAATCCGATGCTGGCACGGTCCAACGCGAATGCCTGAGCGAGGTGAGTCGCGAACGCAGCTGCGGCTTCCTCGAAGCGCTCGCGCGACAGCACGGCGGCCTGCATTTCCAGAACGGCGGCTGCGTCGATCGCCATTATGGACACCCGCCGTGCGCAGGAGGCATCGCCGCGAAGAAGCCTGAGCCACCGGTCGCGCGAGGTGAGAAGAGGGACGCCCGCTCGCGCGGGAAAACGGTGGCGGCCGGTGCTGGGTCGAGGCGGCCGCAAGGCATGCGCGAACGCGGAATTTTTATACTCCCACCTCCCGCGCAAATTCTACAGCAGGCTGCAGCTCATGGCTGCGAAATATTTCGCTTTAGGCCGGAGCGGATGTGACCCAGTGCACACCGATACAACAATTCCGAAGCAAATCCATTCGATCAGGAGCCTCTGGTACGCCCCAGCGTGCGCATATAAGCCTGCATGCCGTAGTGGAGCGCCATGAAGGCGCCCAGCTCCATGATCTGCGCTTCGCTATAGTTTCTCTTGCCCTCGTCATAGAACGCGGCGTCGACCTTTTCCGGGTTGACATACAGGTCGCGCGCGTAGCGTAGCGCCCATTTTTCGGCATCGCTGAAGCGCGGATCCTGCTCGAAGTGTGCGCAGCCGGCTTCGATGGCGTCCTCGGTCAGGCCTTCCTGCTGCGCCCGACGCGAGCGCAACCCCGCAAAACAGGGGTCGCCTGCGGTGCGGGCCAGCCGCACGCGAATGATTTCCTTGACTTTGTGATCGACGTTGCCTTCGGCGTGCGAAGTCAGCATCGCGCGCAGCACCGCCTTGGCGTGCTCCGGCGTGTGCGCCAGGATCAGCGAAAAGGATGCGGTTGGTACGCCGAGGGCCTCCCCGCGCCGGATCAGGCCCAGGAGCTCTGCATCGCGAACGTCTTCCAGCGCAATCGCCGCGACTTTCCCCGCTGCGGGCGAACCCGCGGCCGACGCCGTCTCGGGCGCCGCACTTCTCTTTACCTCGGCCCAGGCCGGAGCCGATTGCATCTCCGAAGCGGCTGGATCGACGTCGGGAAGTCGGGTCGTTGCGGCGTAATGGGCGCCGAGCGAGACGGGCACTGCGCCATAGATGCGCGCCGACTCTTCCTGGCTGACGAGGCGCCCGTCGGGCGCAAACATCGGATAGAACCTGAGCGTGCCGAAGAAGGTGTGATAGCCGATGTTGAAGCCGACGAACGCCCCCAGCTCGACGATTTGCTCTTCGCGATAGTGCTTGCGCAATGCCGCGTAAAAATCGTCGTCAATCCTGTCCGGATCGAGCGCCATCAGCTCGCTGTAACGCAACGCGATTTTTTCCGCCGCGCTGAAGCGCGGGCTGGTCTGGTAGCGCGCAATGCCCTCGTCGATGTCGTCTTCCTTCAACCCCTGCCGCTTCGCCGAAGCGGACCGGACGTTGCCTCAGTAGACGCAGGACGCCATCCGCGAGAGCTGCACGCGGATGATCTCCTTCAACGTGTGGCTGACGCGCCCGGCATTGAACAGCGTGTCCCAGCACACGAACACCGCTTCGCACAAGTCGATGTTGTGGCCCATGATCGCGTGAAAGCCGGGATCGGGCGCGCGATTGACCAGGCATTTCTCGATGTGCGGACGAAGCTTCGTCTGTTTCAGCGTCTCCAGATCGAGCAGGGTGATGTTGGCCATGGCGCGTTCGTCTCGCGGGTCATGCTAGGCAAGGGCATGGGCCGGCGCAAGTGTGGCAGCGCGCCGCACTTGCTCGTAAACCGGCGCCGCCCCTTAAAGGAGGGTCACCTCGTCGCCGAGCCGGATCTCGCCGCCTGCTCCGTACGTGAGCATCCCGACACCGAAAGTCGGCTGTTCCTGCCGGAACGACTGCACGAGCATGGGCATCAGCGGCACGTCGCGCACCCCCGTGGACGGATTCGCGTGTGTGGCGAGGCAGCGCACTTTCGGGCGCGCGACATCGAACGGCACCTCACCGATGCGCAACCGCCGGCCGATCCACGACTGCTCTTCCCACGCCGGCACGCCTTCGATCACGACGTTCGAACGAAAGCGCAGCTCGCTCAACCCGGCCTCGTTAGCCGCGCCCGCGACAGCGGCGAGGCTTGCCCGGCTGTGCAGCGTGATCTGTCCCGTCTCGTTGTCCTGGTAACGCGGCGTTGCCCCGTCTCCGATCAGGCGGAGCGGCAGGCGCTCGGGATGGCCGGAGAGGGGGTTCTCCGCCTGCGCGAGCACATACTCGGCCACAGCGGCTGCAAGGCGTATTCGCCCTGCCTCATCCAGTCCTGCGTCGGCCAGCACCGCGCTGCCTTCGCCGATGCGGAGCCGCAGCGCCCGGTGGTCGAAGCGCAGCGCCAGACGGGCGAGCGCCGGGGTATTCACCAGCGCGACGAATTCGTACTTGCGGCTCCACGCGTAATCTGCAAACGGCGAGTTCGCGAACCTGAAACCGAGCACCCGGTCGCCCGCGACCCGGCCGTCCGGAAGGATCCGCAACGCAGTGCATGATTCGGGGGTGAAGCTCTTGACCGGATAGCGGTAGAGTGCGACGACGCGTGACATAAGCGGTTTCCTGGCAGCCCGCAGCGATCCTATCACGGCGCAGCGCGTTCGCTTCGCCACGCGGGTTTGACCTGCGCCGACGTGCGGGCGTAGCATCATCAGTCCTGCAAGGGAGGCCCATATGACGCATCGAACCATCCGGATGATCATCGAGCAGCAGGACGTGGTCACCGCGCCGGGCAACACCAGCGTGATTGCCGCCGCGCGCCTCATGAAGGAAAACCATGTCGGCGCAGTGATGGTGGTGGAGGATGACGGCAGCCTTGCGGGCGTGTTCACCGAACGCGATGCGCTGTTTCGCGTCATCGCCGAGGGTCGTGACGTGCAGGCCACGCTGCTCGCGGATGTCATGACCCGGACTCTCCAGACGATCCACCCCGACAAGCCGTTCGCCGATGCGCTGCACGTGATGTACGAAGGGGGTTTCCGTCACGTGCCGGTGGTCGAGAATGGCCGGCCCGTAGGCATGATCTCGGCGCGCGACGCGCTCGGCCCGGAGCTGGAAGACTTCATCTACGAGCTGTTGCGGCGTAACCAGGCCGAGGACATTCTCGCCTAGAGACGTCCGGAACGCGGCATGGCGCGCATCGTGCCGCATCCCGCTTTGCGACGGCTCCGGACCGCGCTGCAGCAGGCGGCCGTTGCATGAGTTCGAACAGGCAGAGAATCCGATTTTGCACCGCTACCGACGGCGTGCGTCTTGCGTACGCCAGTACCGGACGCGGTCCGCCCATCGTCAAGGCGGCCAACTGGATGACTCACGTCGAGCTGGACTGGGCGAGCCCGGTGTGGGGACATTGGCTCGCCGCGTTGTCGCGCGCCAACACTTTGCTGCGCTACGACGAGCGGGGTTGCGGGCTGTCCGACTGGAATGTCGGCGAAATATCCTTTGATGCCTGGATTCGCGATCTCGAAACCGTTGTGGATGCCGCAAGGCTCGATCGCTTTCCCCTGCTCGGCATATCGCGAGGTGGCGCGGTCGCCATTGCTTACGCCGTCCGCCATCCGGAGCGGGTAAGCCATCTCGTGCTCTATGGGGCTTCTGCGCGGGGCCGCCGGGCGCGCGCGGCGACCCCCGAACAGCTCGAGGAAGCGGAGCTGATGGTCAAGCTGGCCAAGCTGGGATGGGGCAGGGAAGACCCGGCATTCAGGCAGGTATTCAGCATGCAGTTCCTGCCGGAAGGCACGCCGGAACAGCACCGGAGCTTCAACGAAATCCAGCGCAATACGGTGTCTGCCGAGAACGCGCAGAAAATAATGCGCACCTACGAGGACGTGGACATACGCGCGCTGCTGCCGTCAGTCGCGTGTCCCACGCTGGTACTGCACGCGCGTCACGATCTGCGCGTACCTTTCGACGAGGCGCGCGAGCTCGCTGCGCGCATACCGGGCGCCCGCTTCGTTCCGCTCGAAAGTCGCAATCACATACTGCTGGAGCACGAGCCGGCGTGGGGCCGATGGCTGGAGGAGGTTCGCGGCTTTCTTGCGCCGGGCGACGCGAGGGGCGCTGCGGTTTTTTCAGCCCTTACCGCGCGGGAAGCAGAAGTGCTGCAGCACATCGCACAGGGTCTCGACAACGCCCAGATCGCCGCCAGGCTCGCGCTGAGCGAGAAAACCGTTCGCAACCATATCACCAGCATTTTCGCCAAGCTCGAAGTTGAAAATCGCGCGCAGGCGATCGTGCTCGCGCGCGAGTCAGGTTTCGGCGGCCGCCACGAGGCAGCCTCGCGCTGGGACGCTGGCCCCGCCTGACACCGGCCCGCGTTGCGTGTGGAGCGCGAAATCGGGACTCCAGTCTCATGACAGGCGCCGGGTATCTTCCGAGAATCGCATCCATGGAAAGTCGTCGCCACACGTCATGAGCGCAGCGCCCGAGAGATGGCAGCTTACCGGGAGCGCGCCCGAGTACTACGAGCGCAACAGAGTCCCCGCGTTCCATGGGCCAGTCGCGAAAATCATGCTGGACCGGATGGCGCTGCGCCCGGGACAGGCGGTGCTTGACCTCGCGTGCGGCACTGGAATCGCGGCGCGCCTGGCTGCACCCCGGGTGCAGCCCGGGGGTCGCGTCACCGGACTGGACCTGAACGAGGAAATGCTGGCCGTCGCAAGAGTGCGCGCGCGCTCGGCAAGCCTGTACATCGACTGGCGCCGGGGAGATGCCTGCGCGCTGCCGTTTGCCGAGGGCGTTTTCGACGCGATAGTCTGCCAGCAAGGACTGCAGTTCTTTGTGGATCCTCTGCGCGCATTGCGCGAAGTCCGACGCGTTGCGGCCAGCGGCGCCGGGATGGCGGTGAGCGTCAGCGTGCCGGGCGTCTACAACATCGCGCTGGCAGAGGCGCTGGCGCAGTACGCCGGCGAGACGGTGGCCGCTTCCAGCTTTGCCCCGTTTGCGCTTGGCGAGCAGACGACGCTGATCAAGCTGGTGGAGCAGGCTCAACTAACCGGTATCACCACGGAAAGCGTCACGCTCATGCGTCGCATAGAGCCGACGCAGCAGTGGCTGCTGGAGGAATCACGGGCGATGCCTTACGGAAACGCCGTGGCAGCGCTCGAGCCTGCCGCCCGCACGGCGCTACTCCGATACGTTTCTTCGAGACTGCAGGCGTTCTGGCGAGACGACGCCTTTCTGGTGCCGCGCGAAGCGCTCATCCTTTACGCGAAGAAAGCATGACACGAATATCGTTCATGCTTATTTAAAAACAGTCGCTTGATTCACAATCACGGGGCAGCCACTATTCCGCCCCGCAAAACCCCGCCTGAACAGGAGAAAGACATGACGCTGCGCATTGGTGACGAAGCACCCGACTTCACTGCTCAAACAACGCACGGCCCGATCCGCTTCCATGACTGGATAGGCGGGAACTGGGCGATTCTTTTCTCGCATCCCAAGGATTTCACGCCGGTATGCACCACCGAATTGGGCTACATGGCGCACCTTGCTCCGGAGTTCGAAAAACGCGGCACCAAGGTGATCGGGCTGTCGGCAGACTCGCTCGACGACCACCGCAGATGGTCGCGGGACATCGAGGAAACACAGGGTCGAGCGCCGGACTATCCGATCATTGCCGATGCGGATCTCGCGGTCGCGAAGCTCTACGATATGATCCATCCCAACGCCGGCGGCGATGGCAAGCCGCGCACCGCTGCGGATAACGCCGCGGTGCGATCCGTGTTCGTGATCGGGCCGGACCAACGAATCAAACTTATTCTCACTTATCCGATGAGCACCGGCCGGAACTTCGACGAGGTTTTGCGCGTGCTCGATTCCATGCAGCTTACCGCGCGCCACAAGGTCGCCACGCCGGTGAACTGGAAACCGGGGGAAGACGTCGTAATACTGCCGGCGCTATCGGATGCCGACGCCCGAAGCCGCTTTCCCGGAGGCTGGAAGGCGCCGAAACCGTATCTGCGCATCGTGTCTCATCCCGAGTAACGGCCCGCGCGCAGCGATTTTTCGGCAGACATCCACCATACGGTCGAAGCATGCGGCGGGCGCTGCAACTCTACGTTATAGTAAAACATTGAACTCCGGGCCCGTCCGCGCCGCAATCTTGTTCACATAATGGAACAGCAATACCGGAACGTGCTGGTGCTCTCCGGCTGTCAGGCGACGCTGCAGACGGTCGGCACGACGATGATCGTCGTCACCGGGCTGGCTGGATTTGCACTCGCGGACGACAAGGCGCTCGCTACCGTCCCGTTGACCTGTTACGTACTCGGTTCGGCGGTCAGCACGATTCCCGCGTCACTGCTGATGCACCGCGCGGGCCGCCGCGCGGGTTTTCAGACCGGCACGGCGCTGGGCATGTTCGGCGCGGCTGCAAGCGCGGCTGCGATGTACGTCGCGAGCTTCTGGCTGCTGTGCGCCGGCATGTTCGTGATGGGCATATACACGGCGTTCGGCAAGTATTACCGGTTTGCCGCTGCGGACGCGGCAAAAGTCGAGTTTCGCGCCAAGGCGATCTCGCTCACGCTCGCGGGGGGTATCGTCGGCGGTGTTTTCGGTCCGGAGATGGCGAAACGCACCAGCGGTTTCTTCACCGATTACACCTATCTCGGGCCGTACCTTTCGCTTATCGTGGTGTGCCTGGTCGCAATGCTGTTTCTCATCGGGCTCGATATCCCGAAACTGTCCGAGCACGAACGCAAGGACTCCGGGCGCCCGCTTGGCCAGATCATGCGCCAGCCGGTATTCATCGTCGCGGCGCTGGCGTCGATGCTGTCCTACGGCATCATGAATCTGTTCATGACGTCCACACCGCTCGCGATGCGCGCGCACGATCATCACTTCAACGACGCGGCGTTCGTGCTGCAGTGGCACATGATCGGCATGTACGGGCCGTCGTTCTTCACGGGCGCGCTGATTCAGCGCTTCGGGGTGCTCAACATCATCCTGGCAGGGATCGTGCTTCTGGTTGGGTGTATCGTCGCGGCGCTTGCCGGCACGACGCTCCTCAATTTCTGGGTTGCCATGTTTCTCCTGGGAGTCGGATGGAATTTCATGTACGTGGGCGGCTCGGCGCTGCTCACCGAGTGCCACACGCCGGCGGAGCGCGCCAAGACCCAGGCCGCGAACGATTTCATGGTATTCGTCACCATGGCGATCTCTTCGCTGTCATCCGGGCTGCTGCTGAACGCGAGCGGGTGGCATGCGGTCAATTTCGGATCGTTGCCGTTCCTCCTGCTCGCTACGATCGCGACCCTGTGGCTCATCTGGCAACGCCGTGCCGACCGGCGTGCCCCGGGCACGCAGGAAAAGGCTTCGGACGTGGCGCCCAATCCAAGATGAGGAGACGTCCCGACGCTACGGCGCGCACGGGCCGCCGGATTTTCTGCACCCTTTTGGTGGCATTGCTGTCCGCCGCGGGCGCTCACGCACAGCAGCCTGTCGTGCCGGGCGTGCGCTATGAGCCCACTTCACCCGATGTAGTGGAGGTGATGCTGCGGCTTGGCGAGGCGAAGCCGGGCGACGTGGTGTATGACCTGGGATGCGGGGACGGACGCATCGTGATCGCGGCGATACGAGCAGGTGCCGCGCGCGGCGTGTGCGTGGACATCGATCCGGTGCGCATCGCTGAAAGCCGCCGGAACGCACAGCAGGCCGGCGTGGCGGACCGCATCCGCTTCGTGAACCAGGACCTTTTCGCAGTCGATATTGGCGAGGCGACGCTGGTCATGCTGTTCCTTTCCCCGGAGTTCAATCTGAAGCTCCGTCCCAAGCTGCAGCGGGAACTGAGGCCGGGGGCCCGCGTGGTTTCCCACTGGCACAGCATGGGCGACTGGCAGCCGCAGGAGACGGTGCAGGTGGCGAGCGAAGGCCGCGAGCGCTCGATCTACCTGTGGACCATCCCGGCACGGTGACCGCGTCGCGGAACGGGGCGCAAACGGGTATAATGCACGCCGGGGCATGAGCGCTGCATTATCCGGTTTGCATCTCGGTCCCGTCTCGGTTGTTTGTCGAAACTCCCCGGACGTTTGTTGAGCAGGGCACCAGCCTGAACCGGTTCTGACGGCGAAAAGCCGCAGCGGGCCGCGCCCAGGAGAATTTTTCTTGAACCAGGTTATGCCGCTTCATCTGGCAGCCGGGCCGGCCACGCAGCGCGTGTATCCGGTCGCCATGGCACGCAAGCGCGAATTGCTGGCGCACCTCATATCGTCGGGCGACTGGCGGCAGGCGCTGGTGTTCACCCGTACCAAGCATGGCGCAAACCGCCTCGCGGACCAGCTCACGCGCGGCGGCATCCGGTCCGCGGCGATACACGGCGACAGGAGCAAGCAGCAGCGCGCACGCGCGCTGGAAGAGTTCCGGTCGGGCACCGTGCGCGTGCTGGTCGCTACGGAGATCGCGGCACGCGGTCTGGATATCGAGGCGCCGCCGCACGTCGTCGTGTACGACATGCCGCAGGCCGCGGACGACTACGTGCGCCGCGTCGGATGCGCGGGCGCAGGGGGTATGGCGCTGTCGCTGGTCGCACCGGAGGAGCAGCCGCTGCTCGCCACGATCGAGAAACAGCTCGGATGCCAGCTCGAGCGCGAGGTTGTCGAGGGCTTTGAAGACGCCGGGGCGCCGCAGCAGGCGCAAGAGCACGAACCACCGATGCGGCAGAAGCGCAACGCGCACCACAGCATGCCGCCACGTCGCGAAGGCGGCCAACAGCACCGCAATGAACCCGCGCGACTCGCACAACGCAGCATGGATTACGACGAGACCCAGCCGCAGTCCAACGAAGGGCAGCTGTTCCCTTCATCCGCCAGCGTATTCGGCGAGGGCCGGCCGGCCGCGTTCTCGGGGCCGCGCCGCGCGCGCGGTCAGCGCGGTGCGCCCGCAGCCACCACCGGAGGCGGCCGCCGGCGCACCGGTCGATCGATCTGATACAGGTCGCGCGGACAGCCTACTGCGGCTGGTAGCCGATGTCTTTCACGAGCTTCGCCATTTCCACCGATTCCCGCTTGAGCTTGACGGTGACTTCCTCCGGTTTGGATCCCACCGGGGTGAGCCCCTGGCTCAGCAGCCGCTCCTTCACGTCGGGCGCTGTCACGATCTTGACGAACTCCGCATTGAGTCGCTGCACGATGGGCTTCGGCGTCCCGGATGGCACGGCGATGTTGTGCCACGTGACGTTCTCGAACCCTTTCACGCCCTGCTCGTCCACGGTCTGAACGTCAGGCAGCGCGGAATTGCGGGTGAGCGAGGTGACCCCCAGCGCGCGCAGCTTTCCTGATTTCACGTGTGGCACCGCGACCAGCGGGTTCATGAAGAAAAACTGCACTTCTCCGGCGATGAGGGCGCCGACCGCCTGCCCCGTTCCCTTGTAGGCCACGGCCACCATGTCGATGCCGGTCATCTTGTTGAACTGGGCGATCCCGAGCAGGTTGTTGGTTCCGGTCGTGGCGTAATTCAGCTTGCCGGGCTGCGATTTCGCGAGCGCGACGAATTCCTTGATGTTGCCCGCCTTGACCGAGGGATGCACCACCACCACGTTGCCTACGTTCGTGAGCTGGGTGATCGGCTGCAGTTCGCGCATCGGATCGTAGGGGAGCTTCTTGAAGACGTGAGGGTTGATCGTGAACCCGCTGTTGACGGCAAGCAGTATGGTGTGGCCGTCGGGCACGGCTTTGGCGCCCATCTCGAACCCGAGGATGCCCCCTACCGCACCGCGATTGTCTATCACCACGGTTTGCCCGATGTTCTCCTGCAACTTCCCGCCCAGCAGTCGCGCGAGGATGTCGCTGGGCCCGCCGGGCGCGAACGGCACGATGAAACGGATCGGCTTGTTGGGGTACTTCTCGGCGGCGCTGACGTGTGCTGCGGTGAACGACAACAGACTGACAACTACGGCTGCTAGAGCAACGGCAGTACGGCGCATGACAACCCTCCTTTGGTTACTCAATTCGGCAAACTTCTCGGTTCGCCGGGTTTCAATGCCGAGCGTGACAGTTGGCGCTGATTATAGGACTTAATTTTCTGCCCGGTGGGGCGATACGCCGACCGGATCAGGGGTCCTGATTGTCAAACCCTGCAGAATTCCCGGTCCGGCTTCATGCGACCAGAATCGCGCGGTAATCGTTCACGTTGGTGCGCGTCGGCCCCGTCATGACGAGATCGTCGAGCGCGCTGAAGAAGGCGTGACTGTCGTTGTCGTCGAGGAGGCCTCCCGCCTGCAGCTTTTTCGCCTGCGCGCGCTTGAGTGAGTCCGGGCCCGCTATCGCGCCGGCATTGTCCTCCGAGCCGTCGATGCCGTCGGTATCGCATGCGAGCGCGTGGACACCCGGCGCGCCGTCCAGATTGACGGCGAGAGAGAGCAGGAACTCCGTGCAGCGGCCGCCGCGGCCCTTGCCCCGCATCGTCACCGTGCATTCGCCGCCGGATAACAGTGCGACCGGGGGTTTCCACGGCATCGCATGCTGGCGCACCTCGCGCGCCAGCGCGCCGTACACCTTGGCGACTTCCCGCGCTTCGCCGGTCACCGCATCGCCGAGCACCGCCGCGGCGATGCGGTGACCGGCAAAGAAATCCGCCGCGGCCTGCAGCGATTGTCGCGCTGTGGCGACGACGCGATTCTCCACCCGCCTGAAGAGCCGGTCGCCGGGCTTGGGAGTCTCGGCGATCTCGCCGCGCTGCCCACGCGCGAGGTGATCCAGCACCACGCGCGGCGCTTTCACGCCGTAGCGCCGCACGATGTCGAGCGCATCACGATAGGTGGTGGGATCCGGCGCACAAGGCCCCGATGCGATATGCGTAGGGTCGTCGCCGGTGACGTCGGAAATCAGCAGAGCCAGCACGGGCGCCCTGCACGCGGCGGCAAGCCGGCCGCCCTGTATCGCCGAGAGGTGCTTGCGCACCGCGTTCATCTCCTGAATGGTTGCGCCACAGCGCAGGAGCTCGCGCGTGGTGGCACGGAGCGCTTCGATGTCGATGCCTTCGGCGGGCAGCGAGAGCAGGCTCGATCCGCCGCCGGAGACGAGCGCGAGCAGCAGATCGTCCTTGCCCAGGGACCGGACGCGGCGAAAAATTTCCTGTGCGGCTTTCTCGCCGCTCTGATCGGGGACGGGATGCGCGGCCTCGATGACGGCGATGCGATTGGTCAGCAGGCCGTGCTGGTAGCGCGTGATGACGAGGCCGTCGAGCGCTGCCCTGGCGGGCCAGTGCTGCTCCACTGCGAGCGCCATGGCCGCCGCCGCCTTGCCGGCGCCGACCACCAGCGTGCGGCCCTTCGGCGCTTTCGGCAGGTGCGAGGGCACGATCCTGAGCGGGTCGGCGGCGGACAGGGCCGCGCGGAAGCTTCCGAGCAGCAGTTCGCGCGCTGATGCCGCCGCGTGTTGTTTCGCCAATGCCGCCACCCATTCTGCCGGAGACACCGCGTGGATAGCGGCTCCGGATCGTTGTCCTGCCTCATCCGGTACATCATCATCCCGGTGAAAACCGGGATCCCAGCCTGGATCACGGCTTCGCACCGGGGTGAGGATACCTCTTGGCGCCGCCGCTTCTCCCGCGCTCGGTCAGCGCAGCACGTGCTTCAAATAGCGCCCGGTATGGCTCGCCTTGTTCTTCGACACCTCTTCCGGCACGCCCTCCGCGATCACGCGCCCCCCGCCGTCGCCGCCTTCCGGCCCAAGGTCGATGATCCAGTCCGCGGTCTTGATGACGTCGAGATTATGCTCGATCACGACCACCGTGTTGCCATGGTCGCGCAGTCGTTGCAGCACGCGCAACAGCAGATCGATGTCGTGGAAGTGCAACCCCGTGGTCGGCTCGTCCAGTATATATAGTGTACGGCCGGTGTCGCGCTTGGACAGCTCGAGCGAGAGCTTGACGCGCTGCGCTTCGCCGCCCGAAAGCGTGGTGGCGCTCTGTCCGAGGGTGATGTAGCCCAGCCCGACATCGAGCAACGTCTGCAGCTTGCGGGCGATGACCGGCACGGCGCTGAAGAATTCGGTCGCCTGCTCGACCGTCATCGCCAGCACCTCGTGGATGCTCTTGCCCTTGTACTGGATTTCGAGGGTCTCGCGGTTGTAGCGGCGCCCGTGGCACACGTCGCACGGCACGTAGATGTCGGGCAGGAAGTGCATCTCCACTTTCAGCACGCCGTCGCCCTGGCAGGCTTCGCAGCGCCCGCCCTTGACGTTGAAGGAAAACCGCCCCGGGCCGTAACCGCGTGCGCGCGCTTCCGGCACGCCCGCGAAAAGGTCGCGGATCGGCGTAAAGAGCCCGGTGTAGGTCGCGGGATTGGAGCGCGGGGTGCGGCCGATGGGACTCTGATCGACGTTGACCACCTTGTCGAAGCACTCGATGCCGATGATGGATTCATGCGGCGCCGGCTCCACCGCGCTGCCGTACAGGCTGCGTGCGACCGCCTGGTACAGCGTGTCGTTGATCAGCGTGGACTTGCCGGAGCCCGAGACTCCCGTGACGCACACGAACAGCCCGACCGGCAGCTTCACGGAAACGTTCTTGAGATTGTTTCCGCTCGCCCCGCAGATCTCGATCACGCGCCGCGGATTGAGCCGGTGGCGCAGTCCCGGAATCTCGATGCGCCGGCGTCCGCTCAGGTACTGCCCGGTCAGCGACTCGGAGTGCGCGGTAATGTCCTTCGGCGTGCCCTCGGCGACGACGCGACCGCCGTGCTCGCCGGCGCCAAGCCCCATGTCCACCACGTAATCGGCGCTCATGATGGCTTCCTGGTCGTGCTCCACCACGATCACGGAGTTGCCGATGTCGCGCAGGTGCTTCAGCGTATCGAGCAGCCGCGCGTTGTCGCGCTGGTGCAGCCCGATGGAGGGCTCGTCGAGCACGTACATCACGCCGGTCAGTCCCGAGCCGATCTGGCTCGCGAGGCGGATGCGCTGGGCCTCGCCGCCGGAGAGCGTGTCCGCGGAGCGGTCGAGCGACAGGTAATCGAGCCCGACGTTGTTGAGAAAGCGCAGGCGGTTGACGATCTCGCGGATGATCTTGTCGGCGATCGCCTGCTTCACCCCGCTCAAGCCGATGTTCTCGAAAAACGGCACCGCCTGCGCGAGCGGCAGCATGCTGATCTCGTAGATGGTGCGCCCGGCGACCGTGACGTTGCACGCTTCGCGGCGCAGCCGCGTGCCGCGGCATTCCGGACAGGCCTGGCTGTTGAGGTATTTGGCAAGCTCCTCGCGCACCACCACCGAATCCGTTTCGCGATAGCGGCGTTCGAGATTCGGGATCACGCCTTCGAAGGTGTGCTCGCGCACGAATTTGTTCCCGCGCTCGCCGACGTAGGCGAAACGGATCTTGTCGCGCCCCGAGCCGTGCAGCACCGCATCCTGCACCGGTTGGGGCAGTTCGTTGAACGGCGTTTCCAGATCGAAGCCGTAGTGCGCCGACAGGCATTGCAGCATCTGGAAGTAGAACTGGTTGCGGCGGTCCCAGCCCTTGATCGCACCCGAGGCGAGCGAGAGATCGGGAAAGGCGACCACTCGCCGGGGATCGAAGAAGCTGATCGTGCCGAGCCCGTCGCAGCGCGGGCACGCCCCCATCGGGTTATTGAAGGAAAAGAGCCGCGGCTCGAGTTCCGGCAGCGAATAGCTGCACACGGGGCAGGCGAACTTCGCGGAGAAGAGGTGCTCGCTGCCGCTGTCCATCTCCACCGCGATCGCGCGCCCGTCGGCGTGACGCAGCGCCGTCTCGAACGATTCGGCGAGGCGCTGTTTGGCATCCGTGCGCACGCGCAGCCGGTCGACGACCACCTCGACCGTGTGTTTGATGTTCTTCTTCAGCCGCGGCAGCTCGTCGATCTCGTGCACCGCGCCGTCAATGCGCACGCGGACGAACCCCTGCGCGCGCAATTCGTCGAACAGCTCCGCCTGCTCGCCCTTGCGCCCGACGATCAGCGGCGCGAGGATCATGAGCCGCGTGTCCTCGGGCAACTCGAGCACGTGATCCACCATCTGCGAGACGCTTTGCGCGGTGAGCGTGATGTTGTGCTCGGGACAGTGCGGATCGCCAACGCGCGCGAAGAGCAGCCGCAGATAATCGTGTATTTCCGTGATGGTGCCGACGGTGGAGCGCGGGTTGTGGCTCGCCGCCTTCTGCTCGATCGAGATCGCCGGGGACAGCCCTTCTATCAGATCGACGTCGGGCTTCTCCATCAATTGCAGGAACTGGCGCGCGTACGCCGACAGCGACTCCACGTAGCGGCGCTGCCCCTCGGCGTAGAGCGTATCGAAGGCGAGCGACGACTTCCCGGAGCCCGAAAGTCCGGTGATGACGATCAGCCGGTTGCGCGGCAGATCGAGATTGATGTTCTTCAGGTTGTGCGTGCGCGCTCCGCGGATGCGGATCAGTTCGCCGGCGCGCGCGGGCCCCGGCGGATGGAGCGCGATGACCGAAGAAGAAGTGTTTGCAGCCAAGGCGTTGGTCGCGGTAAACCTGCTAATATACCGGACTTCCGGTTCATTCCCCAACCCGTTCTACTCTC
>JBQTHU010000192.1:0-4736 GCA_052389535.1 Betaproteobacteria bacterium
GTGTGACCGAGCAGCGTATGACCGTCGGCATCGGCCTTGGTCGCGATTTCGGTGCCGATCATGCCGCTTGCGCCGGGGCGGTTGTCCACGATCACGTTGCGGCCCCACGTTTCAGACAGCCGCTGGGCGACCGCGCGTGACATGATGTCGATCGAGCCGCCGGCGGTGTAGGGGACGATCATCTGCACGTTCTTGCTCGGGAAGGCGGCCTGCGCGCGCGCATCGTGCGCCACGCCAGCACCCGTGACGACGCACGTCGTGGCAAGCGCCATTGCCTTCCACTGCACTCCATTCCTTTTCATTGCACTATCTCCATTCCGTTCGTTTCGTTACTCCGTCATTCCGGCGCAAGTCGGAATCCAGACAGTGATGCCTGGATCCCGGTGTTCACCGGGACGACGACTGAAAAAAGCTGACGATTGAAACGTTGCGTTACGACTAAAATATCTTTGGAGTCAGTCCCAGGCGGGCGCGCGGCCCTTGGGATTGGCGATACGCCCGTCGGGACGCTTCAGCGCGAAGACGCGCTGCATCTCCTCGGCGGTCAGCTCGAAGTCGAAGACGTCGAGGCTTTCCGCGATGTGCTTCGGATTGGATGACCGCGGAATGGCCGCGATGTTCCCCTGCTGCATCAGCCAGCGCAGCGCGACCTGCGCGAGGGTCTTGCCCTTCTTCTCCGCAATCTCTCGCAGCATCGGGTCGTTGAAGAGCCGCCCGCGCGCGAGCGGGCAGTAGGCGGTGAAGACGAGCCCCTTGCTGCGGCAATAGGCGAGAACCTTCGACTGGTCGAGATACGGGTGATACTCCGCCTGCAGCGTGACGAGCGGCTCCGGGCACAGCCGTAGCGCTTCTTCGAGGAGGGCGATGTTGAAATTGGCGACCCCGATGTGGCGCGCGAGCCCGTCGCGTTTCGCTTTCGCCAGCGCGCCCATGGTTTCGGCGAGCGGGATGTTGTCCACCGTCGGCCAGTGCACGTGCAGCAGATCCACGTAGTCCACCTGCAGGTTGCGCAGACTCTCGTCCACCGAGCGCGCGAAGTCCGCCGCGCGCAAGTACTCGTGCGAGACCTTGGTGCAGAGAAAGATTTCCGAGCGCGCGACGCCGGAGGCGCGGATGCCGGCGCCGACGCCTTTCTCCGAGCCGTACTTCCACGCGGTGTCGATGTGCCGATAGCCCACCTTGAGCGCCGCCGCGACGATCTCGCCGCAATCGCCGAGCTGCGAGGTGCCGAAACCGATCGCGGGAATATTTGCGCCGCGCGCAGACAGAACGGGTACGTGCTGTGCCATGTGATTTCCGGAAAGTACTGCGGTGTATGCGAAATGCGTAAGGCCCGCTGATTATAATGGCTGCGCTCCACAGGGGCGAGGAGAAATCCCGATGACAAGCTCCACCGGGCGATCGATGCTCGCCAACGCGCCGGCGAGCAAAAGTGGCGCGTGGCCGGCGAACGTCCAGCGCCGCCGCGAAAGTCTCAGCGCGCGAGCGGGTCCGGCCGCAACTGAAAGCGCACCACCTTGGGCCGGTTGCTGGTGCCGCCTTCGTTGTGAAAGATGGTGCGCGTCGATTCCGTCGCCCACAGCGATCGCCCCTTCCAGCCGCCGTTGGGATCGTCGATGCGTCCCTCCGCCCGCTTCGCAAAAAAACCGCGTGGGTAGGGCACCCGCAACGTCACGAATTTGCCATTCACCAGCGCGAAATATGAATCGCTCATGTTGCCGGTCGCGATGGGCACGTTCTCGCCCAATCCCAGCGTGTTGAACTGGTCCACCCACGTGTAGTAGCTCGCTTCCGCGCTGCCGTCGTCCTTGACGTCGCGGAACTGCGGGCCGGGGAAGCGGTAGAGCGTCCAACCTTCGGGGCAATGCCTGCCGGTTGCTTTCGGCCCGTTGAGCGGTGCCTTGCACTTGCTGCGATCGAAGCTCCCGAGGTGCCCGCTGGCGAGCGAGACATAGCGCGCCTTGGGCAGGTCGGGGATGAGATAGCGGCCGCGGTCGTCGGTGACCACGATGCGCGCGAAGCGGGTCGGCAGATCGCGCGGCTCGGCGATGACCCACACGCCTGCCTCGGGGCCGTTCGAGCTGGTGACGACGCCACCCAGTTCGCCGGATCCGACGCCTGGTGCGCCGTACTCACCACCCGATTGGCCGGCGCAGCCTCCCAACAATGCAGCGCTACGCCAGCGCCGCGACCAGCGACTTCAGATGCGGCGACGCCTTCACAAGACCTCCTTGCGATCGGTCGGCGCCACACTCGCCGGGTTGACGAAGTTTTATTGCTTCTTTGGACTACTTCAAGACCATCCAGGGCGTGCTTTTATCCAGAGCATACTTCTTTACCGCTTTCTCGTCGAAATCGAAGCCCAGTCCCGGCGACCGGTGCAGGATGAGATTGCCGTTCCTGTGCGCGAGCTGCTTGTCGATCAGCCGCCGGAAATTGAGCACCTGGTCGTCGGGGAAGAATTCCACGTAGCGCGCGTTGGGCGTTGCCGCCACCAGCGGGGCATGCACGTCGTGGAACCAGTGCGGGCACAGGGTGACGCCGTAGGAGGCGGCGGTCGCGGCGATGCGCTTCCATTCGGTGATGCCGCCGCACACGCACGCATCGGTCTGGAGTATTTCCGCGCCGCGCTTGTCGAGCAGCTCCTTGTGATACCAGCGGCCGTAGGCGATCTCGCCGGTGGCAACGATGACGGGCGTCAGCTCGGCGAGTCTGGCATGGCCGTCGATATCGTCGGGGCCGAACGGCTCTTCGATCCAGTACGGATCGTACGGCTCGTAGCGCTTCATGTAGGTGAGCGCGGTGGGCACGTCGGACCACGCGTTGTTCGCATCGAGCGTCAGCACGATGTCCGGCCCCACCGCCTCGCGCGCCGCCTTGATGCGCGCCTCTTCCTCCCGCGGCGTGAGGCGCCCCACCTTCATCTTGACTGCCTTGAAGCCGGCCTTGACGTACGCAGCCATTTCGTCGCCGAGCTTCTTCGGCGTCTTGCCCTCGACGTAATAGCCGCCGCTCGCGTATGCGGGCACTTCGTTCATGACGTAGGCGCCGAGATACTGGTGCAGCGGCAGCTTCGCCGTGCGCGCGTTCAAGTCCCACAGCGCGATGTCGAGGATGCTGATAGCGCGCATGACGCTGCCCGCGCGTCCCTGCAACAGCGAGTCCTGGTACATGTCCTGCCACAGCCCCTCGACGCGCAGCGAATCCTGCCCGATCAGTTTGCGCGCGAACAGCTCCTCCACTGCGACTTTGGCGATATTGCCGCCGGCACTGCCGACATAGCAGAAACCGATCCCTTCCACGCCGTCGGTCGAGCGTACCTTGACCAGGCAGTAATCGCGCGCGCTCACCGTGCGCGTCGCGAAGGAAGTCACCACGTCGAGCGGCACGCGCACGACACAGACGGAAATGGACTGGATTTTTGGCATGTTATCGGTCTCTCGCGCGGAAAAGTACGTATGATGCCATCCTTTTTCGCATCACAGCCATGGCTCCCGGCCCGTAGCACGCAAACACCGTCAGGCCTGAACTGTCGAACGGTTTTCCGCAGGTTGACCCGCATCGCGCAATCTCACTAAACTGCGCCTTCCCACCATAACGTCGATATCGCAGGAGGAAATCGTGGATAAGCTCATGCTCGGATTGGTACTCGCGCTCAGTACGGCGTTCGCCGTTCCGGTCGCGGCGCAGGAGAAAGTCAATCTGTCGATCGCCACCGGGGGCACCGGCGGCGTCTACTATCCGCTCGGCGGCGGCATGGCGAACATACTGTCGAAGTACGTGCCGGGCATGCAGGCGACCGCGGAAGTGACCGGCGGCTCGGTGGACAACCTGCGTTTGATCGGCACCGGCAAGCCGTACATCGCGCTGGCGATGGCCGATGCCAGCCAGGACGCCTATCGCGGCGAGGACAAGTTCAAGGGCAACAAGGTACCGTTGCGCACCTTGATGGTTCTCTATACCAACATCATGCACGTGGTGACGGTGGAGGGCACCGGCATCAACACCATGAAGGACTTGAAGGGCAAGCGCGTATCGACCGGGTCGCCGGGCAGCGCCACGGAGGTGATGGCCTTCCGCCTCATCGAGGCTGCCGGTCTCGATAAGGATCGCGACATGCGGCGCGAACGCCTCGGCGTTTCCGAATCGGCGAATGCGATAAAGGACAGGAAGATCGATGCGTTCTTCTTTGTCGTGGGCCTGCCGACCTCGGCGGTAACCGATCTGGCTTCGACGCCCGGCACCAGGATCAAGTTCATCGATCATGCCAACCTGGTACCGGCGATGAACAAGAAATACGACAATCTTTATATCGAAGACGTGATTCCAAAAGCCACGTACGCCGGCATGGCGGCGGATAACAAGGCTGCTGCGGTCGCGAATATTCTGGTCACGCACGAGAAGATGAGTGAGCAGACGGCATACGATATCGTGAAGACGATCTTCGACAAGCAGCCCGATCTTATCAACGTGCATAAGACCGCAGCCGACATCAAGCTCGAGAACCAGAAGGCTTCGGCTTCGCCGGTGCCTTTTCATCCCGGCGCGATCAAGTACTTCAAGGAGAAAGGCGTCAAATTCAACTGACGAGCGGACGAAGTCGGCTCGTCATCCCAGCGCCAGGCTGGGATCCATCGGGGACGAAGTCGGCTCGTCATCCCAGCGCCAGGCTGGGATCCATCGGGGACGAAGTCGGCTCGTCATCCCAGCGCCAGGCTGGGATCCATCGGGGACGA
>JBQTHU010000193.1:0-30651 GCA_052389535.1 Betaproteobacteria bacterium
GCAGCGGCCGCGCGGGATCGCGAAAGCGCCGGTCGTCATGCACTGGGGCGGCGTGGATGGCTGGAAGGAGGACCGCACGCGCGCGCACGGCGCGATGCACGAAGCGGGGCTCGCCGGATTTGCCATCGACATGCCGGGCACGGGGGAGAACCCGATGGCCTATACCGACCCGCGCGCCGAGCGCGTTTTCTCGGCGTTCATCGATCATCTCCTGACGCGCACGGACATCGACGCGACGCGACTCGGCGTGTGGGGCGGCAGCTACGGCGGCTACTGGGCGGCGAAGCTCGCTTATGTCGAGGCAAAGCGGCTGAAGGGCGCCGTCTTTCAGGGCGGCAACGTCCACCACGGCTTTCAGGAGAAATGGATGCGGCCGGCGGTGACGGAGCGCGCCTCGGTGGCGCTCATGGGGCCGAAGCAGCTCTTCGAGTCGCGTGCGCGCGCGATGGGCGTGAAGCGCCTGGAAGAATTCCTCGCGGCGGCGCCGAAGCTCTCGCTCCTTGATCAGGGTCTGCTCGACAAGCCGTCGGCGCCGCTGCTCGGCGTGAACGGCAAACTCGACGACCAGGCGCCGGTCGAGGACATCTATCTGCTGATGGAGCATGGCAACCCGAAGGAAGCGCGCATCTACCCGCAGGGCGGACACATGGGACGCGGTGGCGGCGTGAAGGACGAGGAAGTGCGTGACATGATCGTGCGGTGGCTCGCGCTGCGGCTGTCGCAATAGCGCATCGAGGAAGGAGGGTGGAATGTCTGCCGAAGAACATGCATATGGCTACCTGACGGAGCAGGAGGCACGGTTTCTCGACGCGGCGGTCGCGCGCCTCATCCCTGCGGATGATCTCGGGCCCGGCGCGAAGGAGGCCGCGGTCACCGTTTTCATCGACCGCCAGCTCGTGAGCGCGTGGGGCACGCACGGGCGCAACTACCGCATGGGCCCGTGGCGCGAGGGCACGCCGCAGCAGGGCTTCCAGTCACGCCTGACGCCGCAGGAGATCTACCGCGCCGGCATCCGTGAAACCAATCTGCACTGCGTCAAGCGCCACGGCAAGGCCTTCGAGTTTCTGCCCGCGGAGCAGCAGGACGAGGTGCTGCGCACGCTGGAAGAGAACGAGGCGCCGCTCGAATCGCTTCCATCGCGCCTGTTCTTCAACATGCTGCTGCGTAACACGGTGGAAGGTTTCTTCAGCGACCCGATGTACGGCGGCAATCGCGACAAGGTGGGCTGGAAGCTGATCGGTTTTCCCGGCCTGCCGGCGTCCAACTATTCCGAGCTGATGCAAGACCATGGCGCACCGTATCGCGTCGAGCCGGTGGGCATCCTCGACGTGGTGCAGCAGCGGGTGAAGGTGGACGCGCAGGGGTACCCCAAGCACGTGCCCCTGAACGCGGAGGAGTAGGAACATGACGGCAGCCAAACTCAAGCCGGTCGATGTCGTCGTGGTCGGCACCGGGGTCGCCGGCTCGATTCTGTGCAAGGAGCTTGCCGAGACCGGGCTCAAAGTGGTGGGGCTCGAGCGCGGGCGCATGATCGACCCACAGCAGGACTTCAAGGCGCCCTATACGCACGATGAACTGAAGTACGACCGACACAGCGACATTTTCCAGAACCTGTCGCGGGAAACTATCACGTTCCGCAACGCGCTGAACGAGACGGCCCTGCCGATGCGCGAGATGGGCTCCTTCAAGCCCGGGGAGTGCGTGGGCGGAACCGCGGCGCACTGGGGCACGCACAGCCGTCGCTTCCTGCCGTGGGATTTCGCGACGCGCAGCAACGTCGTCGAACGCTACGGCAAGGGCATGATGCCCGAAGGCTGCACCAGCCAGGACTGGCCGATCACCTACGAAGAGCTGGAGCCGTATTACGATCAGTTCGAGCATCTATACGGTGTCGGCGGCAAGGCCGGCAACCTCAACGGCGAAGTCCAGCCCGGCGGCAATCCGTTCGAGGGGCCGCGCTCGCGCGATTATCCCAACCCGCCCGCCCCGCAGACGCACGGCGGCGCGCTCTACGGCAACGCCGCGGCGGCGATGGGCTACTCGCCGCATCCCAATCCGATCGCGTCAATGACGCAGGCGTACCGCAACCCGTATCGGCTCATGCTGGGTCAGTGCCTGCGCGGCGGATTCTGCAGCAGCCACGCGTGCGCAAACGGCGCCAAGGCGAATCCGCTCACGGCCGTCATCCCGGCGCTCGCGAAGCACGACAATTTCGAGCTGCGGCCGCTCTCCAACGTCATCAAGGTGAATCTCGACTCCCAACGCAAGCGCGCGGTGGGCGTGACCTACATCGACGCGCGCGGCCGCGAAATCGAGCAGCCCGCCGATCTCGTGATTTTGGCCTCCTACACCTTCAACAACACGCGCCTGCTGCTGCTCTCCGGGATCGGAGAGCCGTACGACCCGGCGGCGAATCGCGGCGTGGTCGGCAGGAATTATTCGTACCAGGTGGGCGGCAAGGTGGTGCTGTTCTTCGAAGACAAGGTCTTCAATCCGTTCATGGGCGGCGGGGCGACCGGCACGTCGATCGATGATTTCAACGGCGACAATTTCGATCACGGCGGCCTGGGCTTCATCGGCGGGGCGTGGGTCGCGGTGAACACCTCCGGGGCCGCGCCGATCCGCAATACGCCGGTGCCGAAGGGCACCCCGCGCTGGGGCTCCGCCTGGAAAAAAGCCGCGGCGCAGTACTACCTGCGATCGTTTTCAATCGGCGTACACGGCGGATCGCAGAGTTACCGCACCAATTATCTCGACCTCGATCCGACCTACCGCGATGCGAACGGCCTGCCGCTGATCCGGATGACGTTCGACTGGACCGACAATGAGCGCAACCTCTCGGCGTGGATCGCCAACAAGGCGGCGGACATCGCGAGGACCCTGAGCCCGTCGACAATCGACATCAATCCGATCGCGGGCCACTACAGCATCGTTCCGTACCAGAGCACGCACAACTGCGGCGGCGCCATCATGGGCGCCGATCCGGCCACCAGCGTCGTCAACAAATACCTGCAGTCCTGGGATGTATCCAACGTGTTCGTCGTGGGCGGCAGCGCGTTTCCGCAGAACAGCGCGAATTCCCCGACCGGCACCATAGGGACACTCGCATGCTGGGCCGCGGACTCGATCAAGGAGCGCTACCTCACGCAGCCGGGGCCGCTCGCATAGCGCCGCGTTGCGGCGGACTCCCCCATTCATGTTATGGAAAACACCGGGGAGTACTGCTAGTATGCAGCCGCCGATATGAGGGGTATCGGCGCGAGCGAGGCGACCCGTGCAGTCGCCGGAATTGAAGGGGGGAACCACATGATACGCAAGGCTCTGGCTGCTGTTGCAGTATCGGCGCTGCTGGTGACGCTGGGATGCCGCTCGGCGCCGCTATACAACGTCGATTCCGCGCCGGTTTCGGCGCCCAAGCCGGTCACCCTGCAGGATGTCGAACGCGCCATCACGCGCGCCGGCGCGGGGCTCGGCTGGCAGATCGTCCCGCGCGAGTCCGGGAAAATGGAAGGCACTCTTGCGCTGCGCACGCACCGCGCCGTCGTGGACATTCTCTACGACACCAGGAACTACAGCATCAAGTACAAGGACAGCAGCAACCTCGACTACGACGGCACCACCATCCACTCCAACTACAACGGCTGGATCCAGAACCTGGACAAGGCGATCCGCACGCAGTTGAGTCTGCTGTAAATGCAGCGCGTGAGTTCGGTACAAGCAGCTTCGGCGGTAAGCGCCGAGCAGGCGGCGTTCGAGCGCGAACTCGGGCGCCTGATCGTCGAAGTCATCAACCTGGATATCGATCCGGGGCAGATCGACCCCGCGGCGCCGCTCTTCGGAGAGGGGCTCGGGCTCGATTCCATCGATCTGCTGGAAATCGCGCTAGCCGTCTCGCAGAAGTACGGGTTTTCACTACGCTCCGACGATCCCGATAACCGGCGGATATTCTCGTCGCTGCGCAATCTCTCCGCGCATATCGCAGAGCATCGCGCGAAGTAAGATCATGCAGAGCACGCTCGCGGGGTGGATTCCTCGATCCGCCGCAGTGCGTGCATGTGCCTGGCCGCCGTGCCTGCACACGGCGATAGGCAACGTAACTCGCGCCGGCCTGTTGCGCACCGGGAGACCAGGTCCATGACCGGGCTTGCGCTGGTGCGCGATTTTCCACGCGGCGCCGTGATCGGCTACCGCGCGGAAAAGCCGGTAACGCTGGAGCGCTTTCTTTCCGCGGTATGGGCACTGGCGGGCACGCTGCCGCCGCGCCGTTTCTGCGTGAACGCCTGCGACGACCGACTCAATTTCATGCTGGCATTCGCAGCGGCGCTGGTCGCGCGCTCGACCAGCCTGCTGCCGCAGAGCCGCGCATCGGGGCATCTGCGCGAGCTCGCGGTGGGTTACCAGGACCTCTACTGCATCAGCGACGGTCATGACGCCGTCGCGGACCTGGAATGCATCGAAATCGGCGAGTGGCCCGGCACAGGGGCGACCGACATACCGCTCATCGATCCCGATCACCAGGCGGTCATACTCTTCACCTCCGGCAGCACCGGCATTCCGCAGCCGCATGCCAAGACCTGGCGCTCGCTCACGCAGTGCGCATCGGCGACGCGCACGCGCATCGGGATCGATCCGGGCAGTGCGCTGCTTGGCGTGGTGCCCGCGCAGCATATGTGGGGATTTGAAACCACCGTCGTGCTGCCGCTGCAGTCGGGCTGCGCCGTGGACGCCGGCTGCCCGTTGCTGCCCGCCGAGATCACTGATGCGCTGGCGCGGCTGCCGCGCCCGCGCTGGCTGGTCGCCACGCCCGCGCATCTGCGCGCGTGCGCCTTGTCGCAAAGTCCCCTGCCGGACCTCGACGGGGTGCTCTGTTCGACGGCGCCGCTCTCACCGGAACTCGCGACGTCCATCGAACTGTCCTGTCGCGCGCCGGTGCTCGAAATTTTCGGCAGCACCGAGACCGGCGTCCTCGCGACGCGCCGCACCTCGCAGGGCACGACCTTCGAGGTGCTCGCCGACATACGTCTGGGCAGCACCGATGAAGGTATCGTCGCGCACGGCGGGCATCTGACGGGGGCGGTGACGCTCAGCGATGTGCTGGCGCTCAACGACGAGAGATCGTTCACGGTGCAGGGCAGGGCGAGCGATCTCATCAAGGTGGCCGGCAAGCGCGGCTCGCTCGCGGCGCTCAACGTGGAGCTGGTGCGCGTGCCCGGCGTAGTGGACGGCGTATTCTGGATGCCCGAGGAAGCGCGGGGCGAGCGGCGCCTCACCGCGTTCGCCGTTGCGCCGGGCATGACCGCGAACGAAATCCTCCGACACCTGAGACAGCGCATCGACGCCGTGTTTCTTCCGCGCCCGCTCATTCTGGTCGAGGCGCTGCCGCGCAACCGCGCCGGCAAGCTGACGCGGGAGAGCCTGTGCGAGCTTGCGGCGGCCTATCGCACGCCGCCCCGCAAGACCGCGCACGCCGTCGTGACCGCACAGGCCGTGGCGGCCGCGCATCCCGCGGTGGCGGGCCATTTTCCGGGCAATCCGATCGTTCCCGGTGCGTGGCTGCTGGCTTCCATAGAGCACGCGGCGCGCGAACGGTTCGGGGCGGGGCTCACGGTGTGCGGCATTCCGGAAGCGCGCTTCCGCGCGGTCCTGCGGCCGGAGGAAACGTTCTCCATCGTCTTCGAGCAACTCGCCGAGGATCGGCTGGCGTTCGCGGTCGAGCGCGAAAGCACGCGCATCGCTGACGGCACGCTCGTCGTGCGCCTCAACCCGTGAGCAGCGCCTGGCTCGGGCAGCGCGAGCGCGGCAGTCTCGCCGCGATGCGGCTGATGACCTGGATCACGCTCGCGCTGGGCTACCGCATCGCACGCGCACTGCTGTATCCGATCTGTCTCTACTTCATCGCGTTCTCGCCCCGCGCGAGGCGGGCCTCGCGACAGTATCTGGCACGGGTGTTGGGCCGGCGCCCCGCCTTCGGCGACGTGTTCAGGCAGTTCCACGTGTTCGCGAGCACGCTGCACGATCGCATCGCGATCCTTTCCGGACGCACGGGCGATATCGACGTGCGCGTGCACGGTTATGCCGCCCTCGAGGCGCTGCTCGCGCGCGGACGCGGCTGCCTGCTGCTGGGATCGCATCTGGGCAGCTTCGAGGTGCTGCGCGTCGTCGGCGAATCGCGGCGGCGGCTTGCAATCAATCTCGTAATGTACGAAGGCAACGCCCGCAAGACGAGCCGCTGGCTGCGCGACATGGCCCCGGAACTCGCGCAGCGCATCATCGCACCCGGCACGCCCGGCACGCTGCTGCGCGTGCGCGAATGCCTGGAGCGCGGCGAGATCGTCGCCATGCTCGGTGACCGTCCGTTCAACGGCGAGCGCATGGTGGAGTGCGAGTTTCTCGGCGCGGCGGCGTCCTTTCCCTCCGGCCCGCTATTGACGGCGGCGCTGCTCAAGGCGCCGGTCGTCCTTTTTTTCTGTCTCCATCGCGACGCGGGTCGCTACGATGCCTATCTCGAGCCCCTCGCCGAAAAGATCGACATCGAGGAGGGACCACGCGAGGCGGCCGTCGCGCCATGGGTCGTCCGCTACGTCAACCGGCTCGAAGCGCACGCCCGCGCCGCGCCGTACAACTGGTTCAACTTCTACGATTTCTGGAAATCCCGCACTAAATGAGGTGGCTCGCGTTTGCGCTCACGCTCATGCAGGCGACGTCAGCCGCCGCTGCGGATTTCGCACTCGCCGATCTCATGCGCCTGCTCGCCCGGGTACCGTCCGCCGAGACCGGCTTCATCGAAACGCGCAGGCTCGCGCTCCTCGAATCGCCGCTCGTGCTGAAGGGCAGGCTCGCCTACACGCGCCCCGACCGGCTGGAGAAGCACGTCCTCGCGCCCTATGACGAGCGCACCGTGGTCGCGGGCAACACCGTCACCATCGAGAACCGCACGCGCAACCGCACCACGACCCTGTCGCGCGCTTCGGCGCCCGCGGTGCTGACGCTGGTGGAAAGCCTGCGCGCGACGCTCTCCGGCGATGTGGCCGCACTCGAGCGTCACTATGCGGTGCGGCTTTCAGGCACGGCGCAGGACTGGACAATTGCGCTGACGCCGCGCGAACCCGGCATCGCCGCGCTGGTTGTGGCCGTCCGGCTCGCGGGAAGGGGATCCCAACTGCTGCGCCTCGAAGTCGAAGAGGCGGGGGGCGACAGTTCGGTGATGGTGATGGAAGGCCGGCCATGACGCGAAGTGGCCGGAGCGTGGTGGCGCTGTGGCTCGTGTGCTTGACCGCGAGCGGATACTGGCTGGCGCGGCATGCCAGCATCACCACCGAGGTCAGCGCCTTCCTGCCGGCCGCCGCGAATCGTGCGCAGGCGCTGCTCGTCGGTCAGCTGCGCGAAGGCGTGGCATCGCGGCTCCTGCTGATCGCCATCGAGCACGGCGACCCGAATGTCCTCCCCGAAGCGAGCAGGATGCTCGCGCAGCAGCTGGAAGCGACCGGCCTTTTCGGAACGGTCGCCAATGGCGATCCTGCACGCACGGCGAAGGAATCGGCCTTTCTGTTTTCGCATCGCTACGTGTTGAGTCCGGGCGTCGCGGCACAGCGCTTCGGCGTCGAAGGTCTGCGCGACGCGCTGCAGGAGGAAATGGAACTGCTCGCTTCGCCGTTCGGGATACTGACCCGCCGAACGCTGCCCGCGGATCCGACGGGCGAGATGCGCCGTATCGCCGCGGCGATGCCTGCGCCCGGCGCGGCACCGGCACGCACCGGTGTCTGGCTGTCTCCCGATGGCCAGCGGGCGCTGCTCGTCGCCGAAACGCGCGCGGCCGGCTACGACATCGACGCGCAGACGCGGGCCGCGGCCGCGGTGCGGCAGGCGTTCAGCGAGAATGCCCCACCCGGCGCCGTGTTGCGTCTCGCCGGCCCGGGGATCGCCGCGAGCAGCACGCGGGAGACGATCGAACGCGATGCCGTGCGCGCCTCGCTCCTTTCACTCACCGGTGTTTTTCTGCTTCTCGCCGCCGTCTATCGTTCGCCAAGGCCGGTCGTCTTGTCCGCGCTGCCTGCGCTCACCGGCCTTGCGCTGGGCACCACCGCAGTGAGCCTGCTGTTCGGCCCCGTGCACGGCATCACGCTCGCCTTTGGTGCGATGTTGATCGGCGAGGCGGTGGATTATCCGACCTATCTGTATGCCCATGCCGGTCGCGGCGAATCTCTCCAGCATACGCTGGAGCGCATCGGCGCGACGCTCGGCCTCGCCATCCTCACCACTGCGTGCGGTGCGCTCGCGATGCTGCTTTCGAGCTTTCGTGGCCTGGCGCAGCTCGGTGTGCTGATCGTCGTCGGCGTTCTCGTCGCGGGGGCGGTGACGCGATGGGTGCTGCCGGCACTGACACCGGCGCGCACGCTGGAACGCAAGATGGTGCGCGTGCCGTTCGCTGACGCGCCGCGCAGCCGCTTCGCGCGCGGCACGCTGTGGTGGATCGCCGCGCTGGCGGCGTGCGGGTTTGCCATACTGCTGATGCAGAACGAACGGCTGTGGGACGACGATCTCGCGAACCTGGGTCCGGTGCCGGCGGAATTGCGCGCGCTCGATGCCGAATTGCGTGGGCAGCTCGGCGCGCCGGACGTGCGGCATCTGGTTGTTGTAATGGCGCCCGATCGCGAGCAGGCGCTGCAAAAAAGCGAAGTCGCGACGCAACGCCTCGAGCGCGCTATAGCAAGCGGCTGGATTGCGCGATATGACCTTGCGGCACGGTACCTTCCCAGCCGCCGCACCCAGGCGGCGCGGCGCGCGGCGCTGCCCGACACCGCGACGCTCGGGTCCAACCTCGAGCGGGCGATGCACGGGCTTTCCTTTCGCGCCGGCCTGTTTGCGCCGTTCCTCGCCGACGTGGAGCGTGCGCGTTCGGGCCCGTGGCTCGATGACGCAGCGCTGCAGGGCACCGCCTTCGCCCTGCGCGTGGAAACGCTGCTCCGGCGCGCGGGCGATCAATGGGCCGCCCTCGTCCCGCTCTCAGGCGTGCGCGATCCGCGAGCACTCGCGGACGCCGTGGCCGCGAATGGCGACCCGGATGTTTTCCTGATCGATCTCAAACGCGAAGCCGACGCGCTCGTCGCCGGTTACCGCGGCGAAGCGCTGCGACTCTTCGCGCTCGGCCTGCTATGCGTCGCGCTGCTCGTATACGCCGGCGTGAGGAGCGCGGCGACGACCGCGCGAGTGCTCGTGCCCGTGCTCGCCGCCGCCGTGCTCGACGTGGCGACGCTGGTGCTGCTGGGACAGCGGCTTACGGTGTTTCACATGGTGGCGCTGCTGCTGGTGATCGGCGTCGGGCTCAACTACGCGCTCTTCTTCAACCGCCGCCAATGGAATCCCGAAGAACGGGCGCTCACCTTGCTGTCATTGACCGTCGCGGGACTGGCCACGCTCTGGGCCTCCAGCATACTTGCGACGAGCGGCACGCCGGTGCTGCGCGCGATCGGCACCACCATCGCGGCAGGCACGCTCTACGCCTTCGTGTTGTCGGCGTTGCTGGCGCGTCCCGAGTCGCCTCGTGGCGCCGATGAGCGGCGTGTATCATAGTGCGGTCTTCATCCGCACCGTCCGCATTGAAGCCGCTGTTCGTCACCCACGTTGCGCTGGCGAGCGCGCTCGGACACGGCGCCCGCGCCGCGTTCGATGCGCTCGTGCAAGGCCGCACCGGGCTGCGGCACAATGATTTCCTGGATTGCGCGCTGGACACCTGCATCGGGCGCGTGGACGGCGTCGAGTACGAAGAGCTTCCTGCGGAACTCGTCGCGTTCGATTGCCGCAGCAGTCGCCTCGCGCAGCTCGGGTTGGGGCAGGACGCATTCCCCGAGGCGGTTTCCAGGGCAAGGCATGAGTATGGTCCCGGCCGCATCGGCGTTTTTATCGGCACCAGCAGCTCCGGCATCCTGTCCGCGGAGCTCGGCTATCGAGCGCGCGATGCCGCCACGGGCGCGCTGCCTGCGATGCTCGGCTTCCGGGAGACCTACAACCTTTTTTCGGTGACCGAGTTCGTGCGCAGACGCCTGCGTCTGGAGGGGCCGGCCGCCACGATTTCGTCAGCGTGCTCCTCCAGCGCCAAGACGTTCGCGGCTGCGGCGCGCGCCATCGCCGCCGGCCTGTGCGACGCTGCAGTGGTGGGCGGCGTGGAGACTTTGTGTTTCACCACGCTCCACGGTTTCGCTTCGCTGGAGTTGCTGTCGCGAGCGCCGTGCCGGCCGTGCGATGCGATGCGCGACGGCATTTCCATCGGCGAGGCCGCGGGCTACGCGCTGGTCGAGCCGAAGGACGTCCGCGGCGATGCGCTACGGCTGCTCGGCTATGGCGAGACTTCCGACGCCTACCACATGTCCGCGCCGCATCCCGAAGGCCTGGGCGCGGCGCGCGCCATGCGCGACGCGCTGGCGCGGGCACGGCTCTCCGCTCACGACATCGACTACATCAATCTGCACGGGACGGGAACGCGCAACAACGATGCGGCGGAAGACGCGGCCGTCGATTCGGTATTCGGCAACGACGTCCCCTGCAGCGGCACGAAGGGCTGGACGGGACACACGCTCGGCGCAGCCGGCGCGGTGGAGGCGATCCTCACGCTCCAGTGTCTGCGCCACGGCTTTGTTCCAGGCACGTTGAACACCGTTGATCCCGATCCGGGCCTCAAGTGCTGTGTCGTGCTCGAGGGACGGCCCCGCGAGATCCGGCGTGCGATGTCGAACTCGTTCGGATTCGGCGGCAGCAACTGCAGCCTGATATTCGGGAGACCGGATTGATCGGTGCGCGCGTCGCCAGCGTCGGCGTGCTGGCGCCCGGGCTGCCGGACTGGCCGCAGGCGAGCGCGGTGCTGTGCGGGCGGGCGCCTTATGCGCCCGACGCGATGCCGGATCCCACGCCGGCACTGCTGCCTTCGAACGAGCGGCGCCGCGCCCCCGCCTCGGTGCGCTGGTCGCTCGCGGCGGGCTGCGAGGCGCTGGCGGCGAGCGGCCTCTCCGCAGACGACGTTGCAACGGTGTTCGCCTCCTGCGGCGGAGACGGGCCGATCACGCACCAGATCTGCGAGGCGCTGGCATCGGCAACGCGGGAGATATCACCGACGCGATTCCACAATTCCGTGCACAACGCGCCGGCGGGATACTGGTCGATCGCCACCCGCTCGCACGCGCCTTCCACGAGCCTGTGCGGTTACCATGCGACCTTCGCGGTCGGATTGCTGGAAGCGATGGCGCAGGCGGTGCACGATCGGGCCGCCGTTCTCCTGATCGCTTACGATCTGCCGTACCCGGAGCCCATGCATGCATTGTGGCCGGTCTCGCATCCCTTCGCGGCGGCGCTCCTGCTGGAGCCTTCCGGCACGGAAGGCGCGCATCTCCAGCTCGAGGTGCGCCCGGGTGCAGCGCGGCTCGCGTGGCCCGACATGCTGCCGGAAAGCCTGGCTGACAATCCCGCGGCGCATGCGCTGCCGCTGCTCGCCGCCCTGGCGCGACGCGATGCGTGCACCGTCACGCTGCCCTACCTCGAGGGCAGTCATATCGCGGTCAGGGTGACGGCGTGAGCGCCGGAAATGTCGCCGCGTTGATTCCGCATGCCGGCGCGATGTGCCTGCTGAGCGAGGTCGTCCATCACGATCACAAAAACATACTGTGTCATGCCACGAGTCACCGCTCACCGGACAACCCGCTGCGCTGCGACGACCGCTTGCCCGCACTCGCCGGCATCGAGTACGCCGCGCAGGCCGTTGCAGCGCATTGCACGCTGGTGGACGGCGTGCCGGGCGAGCCGGCGCGGCGCGGTGTGCTGGCGGGCGCACGGGCGGTGACGCTGCACGCGATGCGCCTCGACGATATCGAAGCGCCGCTGGGCGTGCGTGCGCGACGACTCGTGGCCGACGGACCGCGTTACCTTTATGCGTTCACGCTGGAGGCGGGGCAGCGGCGACTGCTCGAAGGGCGCATCGCAGTCGTTGTGAAGGAAGGCGCGCTGTGAAGACCGCGCTCGTGAGCGGCGGCAGCGGGGAGATCGGCGCAGCGATCTGCAGGACGCTCGCCGGGTCGGGCTGGCAGGTCGTGATCCATGCCCACAGCCATGTGGAGCGCGCGGAAAAGCTGTCCGCGGAGATTTGCGGCGCGGGCGGCAAGGCGAAATGGACACGATTCGACATCACGAACCGCGATGCGACGGCGGAGGCGCTCGCCACACTGCTCGAAGACGGCCCGATCCAGGGCGTCGTGCATAACGCCGGCATCCATGACGATGCGCCGCTCGCCGGGATGAGCGCCAAACAGTGGGACAGCGTGATCGACGTCTCGCTGCACGGTTTTTTCAACCTGACGCGTCCGCTGCTGCTGCCGATGATGCGCACGCGCTGGGGCCGCATCGTGAGCGTCTCGTCGGTGGCGGGCGTGCTGGGCAACCGCGGGCAGGCCAACTATGCCGCCGCAAAGGCCGGGCTGCACGGCGCCACGCGGTCGCTCGCGCTCGAGGTGGCCTCGCGCGGCATCACGGCCAACGTCGTCGCACCCGGCATCGTCGCGACCCGCATGAGCGCAGCGGCGTTCAGCGCCGAACGCATCCGGGAGATGGTGCCGATGCAGCGCGCGGGCACCCCTCAGGAAGTGGCCGACCTGATCGCGTTCCTCATGTCGGAGCAGGCGGGCTACGTCACCGGCCAGGTGATCTCCATCAACGGCGGCATGGCGTGATCTCCGCGTCGGCCGCGATCGCCGCGGTCATCCCCGCGTGCAACGAGGCCGCGACCATACGCGACGTGGCGCAGCGCACGCTGGCACAGCTCGCTACCGTCATCGTGGTGGACGACGGGTCGACCGATGGCACGTCCCGCGCGCTCGCGGGGCTGCCGGTCATCGTGCTGCGAAACGAGGTGAACTGCGGCAAGGCGGCGAGCCTGCGCCGCGGCGCGCTGGAGGCGATCGGCCGCGGCGCGCACGCCGTCGTCACGCTGGATGGCGACGGCCAGCATCGTCCCGAGGACATTCCGCTGCTGCTGAATGCCTGGCGCCGCGCGCCCGATCGCATCATCATCGGCGCCCGGCTGCACCAGCGCGAAAAGATCCCCGCATCCCGCTACTGGGCAAACCGCGTCGCCAATTACTGGATCGGCCTGGCGGCGCGCCACGATATCGCCGACAGCCAGTCCGGATTCCGGGTCTATCCGGCATCGCTGTTCGAGCGGGCGCGGGTGCGCTACGACCGCGCTGCGTCCTTCGTGTTCGAGAGCGAAATCCTGATCGAAGCCGCACGGCTCGGCGCGCCGGCGCTCTGCGTGCCGGTCGGCGTGGTGTACAGCAGCCGCATGCGCCCCAGCCACTTCCGCCCGGTGGTGGATATCGCGCGCATCGTGCGCATGGTCGCCTGCCGCTTGCTCGCCGGGCGGCCGGCTGCTCCGCCGCGGTGAACTGTGTCCTTCTAACCCGATCGATACGTCGCCCGCGCCCGCTGCCCCCAGCGTGAGGCGCCGCCCCCAATGCAGTATCGAAGTCAGGGGAACTGCTACCATGCCCTCCGGAAGGGCGGGCATGGCTTATCTAGTCGTCTGCACCGCTCGAACTTTCGGAAGCGCAGGCCTTATGGCGCTACTCGCTGTTTGGCCACGCGCGCGAGGTCGCGCCCGCAAAACTGGTGATCGGGGGGCTGCTGCTCCTGTTCGCCAGCGCCGAAATATCGCCCGCTTTCCGCAGGATCTCGTTTCCATCCCGGTATCTGCCGCTCGGGGGACTGCTGAGCGGCTTTTTCGGGCGGGATCCAGCGGCTCGTCGCGCTGCTGCTCTTTCTGGTCGCGCTGGGCCTCGTCAGCGGTGTGCTCTGATCCACAGGCCGCGCTGCACGAAGCACTCAAGGCTGAGCGTTCGAGACGACCCCTGCGGCAGGCTGTCGCGCCTCGACAATACCCTGTCAAGACGCCGAACAGACCAGTGGCGCGCGGGCGAGGACGTTTATCTGGGGCAACATGGGGTTGCCACGATTCCCCAACGCGGGGTTGGCCGAACGGCACAGGCGCCAGCCTCCAGGCTGGACATGCGAGTTCGAATCTCGCACCCCGCTCCAATAACGCGATGCGCTGCGCTTTGACGCCGTGCGCGTCATCAGCGGAGCGCCGGAGGATGGTACCGATGTGCAGTCCGACAGAGCGCGAATCTGCGCTGACGGCCCGCTGCAGCACCTATGCAGCCGAGTATCTGTCGCAGTTTCGCGTGCACCCGCTGTATCCGGAGATCATTTCCCGCCTGGAGGCGCTTCCCGGGACCCTCTACGCGCTCGACATAGAGCACGTATTCCTGGAAGCCACCAAGGAAAAGAAACGCTTGGACCGCGCGGGCAGCGCCACAGCGTAGGCTGCTCCGCTGTCATCGCATGACCGCTGCATCGTGGCATGGCATGGGTCGTGCTCGCGCCGGGCGCCATGCGCGAGCAATTCATCGCTGTCCTCGTTCTGCTGCTCGGGACCGCTGTAGACAGCGCAATGCCGCAACCCGATTGCAGCGCCGAACCCGTACGGCCGGCCCTGGCGGTCGAGCCAACCGGCGGCGTCTGGGCGCAGTGCGCCGCGGACGACCCCGAGCCGGACACGTCAGGCGCTAGATCGCACGAACGACGTTGAAGGCGGAAAGCGGAAGCACCTGCAGCGTGAGATCGTCGAAATAGCCGATGATGATATCGACGTTTCCGTGGGGGAAGCGCAGCGTATAGAGCCCGTAGCAGCCCTCGCTCAGCCTGCCGTTCGGCTCGAGCCACGTCACGCGCTTCGGCGCATTGGTGACGGCCTTGAGCGCGCACGGCTCATCGGTCAGCGTTACCCGGCCGCTTTCGAAGTCCGCAAACAGGATCGGCCCCGCCTGTGCCTCCGCCATGAAGAGCAGCAGGACGAGCAGCAGCACGCCGAGGAAGAAGACGATCCGCAGCGCGTACTTGACCGGGTCGCTGCCGATGCGTCGGAAAAGATCATGTAGGAAGGGCATCGCGTGCCGGTGGCGGATTGCCGACGCTCGCATTGTGGCCCGGCCGGGAAAAGGGCGGTCGGGGGCGGCTGCGCATCGCCATAGCCCGCGCGGACCATTCGCCTGCTATGAGTTGGCGATCGCGGGGTGCCCGCTCAGCGTGCTATTCGAGGTCGCAGTCGGGAACCCGGCGCGGCGAGCGTCATCCGGCTGCGGTGCCGCCTGTGGCTTGACCGGCATGGCTGTTTCTGTAGCGGCCGGTAATATCTACAAATACCGGAGTGCGATCAAAGCTTGTAGACGGTGACCGTACCGAAGGATTCGAAGGGTGTGGGCGCCATTCCGCGCTCGGCCGGGCGCGCAACGACCGTTGCGCCGATCATGGAGACGAGAAACACGCACACCGCAAGCAGCCAGAGCAGTCTCTTCACAAGGGCTGGTCATGCACGAAGTGTACCGGAGCGATATGGTGTAACGACGATGACGATTGCGCGGCGCCGCGGGAACGCTTGGAAATCTGCGTATCGAGAACTGCGGCGAGGTAGAAGCGCGGCATCGAAGGCTGCCGCAACTGCGTCTGAGCGGCTGGTTCGTGCTGCTCGATCAGGATCCCGCGGAATATCTTGTTTTCCAGTGGCGCCGCGGCTGTAGCGCGATCACCACAGGCGTTTGTCCATGCGGCGCGACAGGCCGCGCGGCGTCCGGCTCGGTAGAATTCCCTGCGCAGCCATCACACACAGGGAGCCGAGCCATGTACTCGAACGTGATCCGTGAAGCGCGGAACGAGCAGGAAATCTATTTCCTGCTGAACGCATACGTCGAGGCAGTGCGTTTCGCGGATCAGCTGAATGTCGTTCCCGGTCCGCTGAAGCGGCTTCCGCTGGACGGACACCGGCTGGTAAAAGAGCAATACCAGCAACTGCTCGAACTGGACAAGGCTTCCGGAAGCACCAGTGACAGTGCTTGCCTGGTGATCAAGGAAGCGCTGCCGATTTTCGGCGCGGCGCTGGAACGTCTCGAGACGCTGAACGAGAAGCACAACTAGCGCCGCAGCGGGTCGACCGCCGGTACGGCGTTCAGGCGCTTGCGGTCCGGGCGCGTTCCAATTCTTCGATCAGCAGCGCCTCCGCATCCTCGAGCTTGTAGGGCTTCAGCAGGATGCGCAATCCCGGCGCGTGCGGCAGCTCCTGGGTGTAGCCGGTCGCGAGTATGACCGGCATGGCGGGGAAGCGCCGCTTGAGTTCCATGGCGAGATCCATCCCGTCGCTGCCGCCCGGCATGACGATGTCGGTAAACACCGCGTCGATCTTGCGCTGCGCGGCCACCGCGAGCGCTTCCTCCACCGACGCCGCCGGTACGACTCCGAATCCCGAAGCCCGCAGCGCGGGCACCACGACCTGCTGGACGAGAGGATCGTCCTCCACGAACAGCACTTCATAGCGCCGGGCTGGACGAGCAGGCGGCGCGGGCGCCGGCTGTTCGGCCGCGGGCGCCCCCGCGCGGGGCAGAAGCATGGAAACGGTGGTGCCGCGTCCGGCGGCGCTCCGGATTTCCGCAATGCCGCCGAACTGCTTCGCGAACCCGTAGATCTGCGCGAGTCCCAGCCCCGATCCCTTGCCCGTCTCCTTGGTGGTGAAGAACGGCTCGAACACCCGCGGCAGCACTTCGGGTGCGATGCCCTCGCCGGTATCGTGGATGGCGATGCGCACGTATTCGCCCGGCGCGAGCCCCGCGATCTGCCCGGCCTGCACGACCTCGTTCACGGCGCTGATCGTCAGCGCGCCGCCCTTGGGCATGGCATCGCGCGCGTTGAGCGCGGCGTTCAGGAGCGACAGCTCGAGCTGCACGGTATCCACCGTGATCGGCCAGAGATCGCCGGCCGCCTCGATGTGCAGCCTGACGTCCGCGCGCAAGGCGTTGCCGATCAGGTCCTTCGTCTGCAGCAAACGATCACGAAAATCCACCGTGACCACCTCCCCGACGCGGTTGCGGCCGAACGACATGAGCTGGCGCGTCAGCTTGGCGGCGTTCTGCGCGGCGCGCTTGCCCGCATCGAGCGCGTTGACCACAGCCGGCTCCTTTGCCGAGCGCGCCGCGAGTTCGATGCTCATGCTGATCGTCTGCAGCAGGTTGTTGAAGTCGTGCGCGATGCCGCCCGTCAGCCGTCCCAGCGCTTCGAGCTTCTGGTGCTGCAGCATCGCCTCGTGTGCCTTTCCCGACTCCGTCACGGCCTGGCTCACGCGCGCCTCGAGTTCCACCTTGGCGCTGCGGATCCGTTCGCTCGCGCGCGCCATCTCCACCGCGACCTGCTGGATCTCCGTTATGCCGGTGTGCGGCACGTCGATCTTCCGGCCCTTGCCCAGTTCGGCGGCGAGCCGCGTCAGCTCGCTCACCTCGTCCGCGATCGTCCGGCTCGCGAAGTACGCCATCAGCAGCGCGAGCGCCAGTCCCGCGAGCGCCGTCGCTCCCGTGAACTGCAATGCGCCGATCAGCGTGGCGCGCAGCTCCGACTGCGGCATGCTGGTGACGAACGTCCACTCCGTGCCGGGGATGCGTGTGTGGAATGCGAACGATTCGACGCCGTCGAGCCGCGTGCTCCGGAACAGGCCCTCGGGGGCGCGCTTCATTTCGGAGAGCATGCGATCGGTCCCCGGCTTGCCGACGTAATTCTGCGGCTCCAGACGCCGCGCGAGCAGCACACCCTTGCCGTCGAGGATCGCCGCGTTCCAGCCGGGGCGCAGGCGCTGGTCGTCGAGCACTTTCTGCAGCGTCGCGCCATAGCTGACCATCGAGAGGTAATAGAGCAGCTCGCCGTTTCTTTCGACGGCGATGCGGATCGCATAGCTGTACTGCTGGCCGATCGGCGCGAAATACACGTCGGACAATACCCGCTCGATGCCGCGGTTCAGCGCCTCTTCGCCGAACGCGCGCGACTTCGGCAGCGGCTCGCCGTAAGCCCGGCGGGTGTTGACGAGCTGCTGGCCGGACTTGTCGATCAGGACGATGGTTCGTTCCGGGGAAGGGACGATGGCGCGCGCGTATTGGTAGAAGGCTTTGAGATTGCCCTCGGTGAGATAGGGTGAGGTGGCGAGCGTGCGCAGCGTGGTCTCGATGACCGCCAGCTCGCGCTCCACGACGGCGGCAAGGGCGCGCGTGATCTCGCGCAGATCGTTCTGCGCCTGCTCCTCCTGATCCTTGTAGAGCATGGCGAGCCCGAAACCCGCTGCCACGATGACGGGCAGCAGGATGGCGATGGACAGCGCGATCAGTCGGGAGCGTATCGGCATTGCTGGACCGGCCGCTCGCAATACCGCGCGGCCGTGGCTAGCTTGCATCAAAAACAGCCGCGATGGAAGCGCCCCGCGCGTTTCAGCGCGCGGCAGTGTCCGCGCCCGTCAGCAGCCGTTCGGTCTGCAGGATGATTTCGGTGGCGGTCGCGGCGTCGCGGATCAGCCCGCTGCGCGCGGTGGTGCGCATGCGTGTCGCCTTGGGCGTGATCGCTTCGAGTTCGACCTCGATATCGCGGTCGGAGGCGCGTGCGAGGAGACGCTCGCCGTTCTCGATCTTTTCCCTCGAGGCGACCTTGATATCCATATGCTGGAGCGCGTTCATCACCGCGGAGCGCACCTGCGGCAGCGGAACGGAGAAGGTACGATAGCTGATCCCGGACAGCGTGTGCTGCAGGCCGTAGGCCGCGCCCACGCCCATCGCGGTCAGCGAAATCGGATCGCACCCCGCAAGCGCAAAGCTCAGCGCGAGCGCACCAAGCGGTCGCGCGCGCTGCGGCACTCGCCGCCGTCCCGAGCGATGCGGATCTGTCGTTTTCCGCGCCATGGGGTTTCCGTATGCGGAACGGCCATCCTAGACCACGGATTTAAGGGGTAATTCCGGCTTGAACTGCTGCGACGTAGTCCGGACGGACGGCTCAGGCGGGCTTCCGTTCGCCACGCAACCACAACGCCGGCCGCTTCGTGCAGGCAGCGATTCGGTTACTGCATGGCGCATGTCGCTCGCGTGGAGCCGGAACGGCACGTCCCCCGGTTAAAATCATGACCGCCACCCGGTTCAACATTCAGGCCTGAAACAAAGCGTCTGGAGGATGATCATGAGACTTGTCGCGATTCCGCCGTATCGCAATCCCGCCGTCGAATGGGGCTGGGTGCTGCGACACCTGCTGAACGATTACGCCAAGACCGGCGCGCTGGGCGGCGTCGAAGTGGACGTCGATGAGGGCTATCTCGTCGAGAGCACCTCGGAGAAGCGCGACGAGGAAGTGCTGGCGCTGATCAACGTCGGGATCATCAACAAGGTGAAGGCGTATGCGGCGGCCGGTAAATACGACGGGATCGTGCTCACGGGCGGCATTGATCCGGGGTTCATCGCCGCGCGCGTCGTGCTGCAGGACAGAGTCGCGGTCACCGGCGCGATCCACTCGGCGCTCCACGTCGCCTCGCTCATCGGCGAGCGCACCAGCGAAATCCACACGGTGCCGTCGTCCTCGCTGATCGTGCGGCATCTCGGCGAGCGCTATGGCTTCGGCGACAAGCTGGTCGCGGTGCGCATCTCGGGCCACACTTCCACGGCGGCTTATCGCGTTCTCCGGAAATACCGCACCGACTGGACGGGAAGGCTCGAAGATCCGGAACTGAAGCGGATCATGGACGACATCGCCGGGTCATGCATCGCGGCGGTCGAGGAGAATCGCGCCGATTCGCTGATCCTCGCGTGCGAGCACCTGCAGGCGTGCACGGCGGGCGTGAGGCAGCGCATGGACGCGGCCGGCTACCACGAGATTCCGATCATCGACGCCTTGCCTGCGGGAATCGAGATGGCGCGGGCGATGGTGCACATGAGGCTCCGCCAGGCCGCGCGAGCCTATCCCGGCCACGATCTCAAAGCGCGGCCGAAGTACTGCTGATCCCGGCGCGGCGGGCTCGCTGGAAAGGCGTTACGCCGCGACCAGGACCGTGATGGCCCCGAGCGCAGCGAACACCAGCGCAACGAGACAGAGAAACACCCGCTCCGCGAGCGGGCTGATGTCGTCGTCGTCGAACATGACGGCATCCTAAGCCCATGACATCGTGATGCCGATCGCATGGCTGCGGCGCGTACTCTGGTCCGGACGGCGCATGCGCAAGACCATAGTTCGAACGGCTGTACGCCGGCGCAAGCGATGCTCATCGGCGCGTCATGCGGGCATGTCATGGTCGCGCTCCAGCAGTCTCTTTGGATCAGGCTCTATGCCAGGGACACAAACTCGCGCTCCGCAGCGCGCGAGTCTGCTGCGGGTCGTACACGACAGATTCCGCCGGTTCGCACACCACGCCGCCGCGGCGGCTGGCTCGCCTTGGGCTTTTGTCACCGGCGTGGCGCTCATCCTGATCTGGGCCGCGACGGGGCGATGGTTCGGCTACTCGCAAGAGTGGCAGCTCGTCGTGAACACCGGCACCACCATCGTCACCTTCCTGATGGTCTTCATCATTCAGAACACCCAGACCCGCGATTCGCGCGAGCTTCACGTGAAGCTGGACGAGCTGCTGCGGGCGCTGGAGCAGGCACGAAGCGGCGTGATACTCAGCGAAGAGCTGAGCGACGAGGAACTGGAGCGGCTGCAGGCGGATTTGCGTTCGGCCGCGCTCCTGGACAAGCGCAGGATGCGCCGCACGCGCGAATCGGGGCCCGGGCACGAGGATAGCCAGGGCGTGTAGGACAGCGACGACATTCCATCCGGGTTGATGAGGCTTCCTCTTGCCGCAGCCGAATAACGTGCGCCGCATCGGGAAAAAGTGAGCGCGCCTTTTTTGCTATCGCCGCTCTCCCGGAGGGCGGCGCATGGCGGCATAGCATTCGCACGCCGCGCTCTCCATTCCCTTGCGATCGGATATCCGCATCGTCCCGCGCCGGTAGTCGATGAGGCCCGTCGAGCGCAGCCGGTTTGCGGCCTCGCTTACCCGAGGCCGTGTGGCGGCCACCATGTGACTCAGCAGTTTCCTGCGTCATGGGAAAGCGCTCACTGCGGGCGCGATCCTGTGCCGTGAGCAGCCAGCGCGCGAGCCGCTGCTCGACGCTGTGATAGGAGTTGCACACGGTCGCCTGCTGTGCCATCTGGTACGCGTAGCCGATGTAGCGGCTTGCGAGCTGCCGCAAGTCGCTGTTCGTCTCGAGCGCCTGCAGCAGCATGGGCGTCTTGAGGCGAAACGCCGCGCCGGGTATCTGGACGATGGCGTACTCCGCAGCGGGCACACGGAGAACAGCGGGAATGCCGACGAATCCCTCGTTGCCGACCGTGCTCAGTTCGGCGCGCTGGCCGGAATTCAGCGCGAGCAAAATGGAACAGACGCTCGTCGTCGGAAAAAAGACGTACCGGACCGGGTTGCCGGGGAGAAAGCGCTCGACCTTCGCTGCGCGCGACAGCAAGGGCAACCCGCTCGTGCTCGACGTCTATCAGGAGTTCATCGACGCCGGCACGCGCGACGATCCGCACGCGGAGCGGCGGGGGCGCTGGCAGGTCATGACCGGCGATGGCCGGCGCGTGGAGAAAATCGCGACGCGCAGGTATCGCGTGATCGGCAGCACCGATATTCTGACTTCCGACGACCCCAACGCGCCGTAACGCTAGATTCCCGCCGCGATCCGCAGCACCTGGTCGGGCAGCGCAGGCTTGGTGAGGTGATAGTCGAAGCCGGTCTGCCGCGTCTGCTCGATTTCGCTCTGCTGCCCCATGCCGGTGAGCGCGATGAGGGTGAGCGACTTGCCCCACGGCTCCGCGCGAATCCTGCGCGCAAGCTCGAAGCCGTCCATGCCCGGCATGTTGAGGTCGATGAACGCCACGTCGGGGCGGAACTCATGCGCGATCCGCAGCGCCGTGCCGCCGTCGTAAGCCGGCTGCGTCTCGTGCCCGTCGATACGCAGGAGATCGCTCAACGTGTTGGCCGCGTCCTGATTATCATCGACCACCAGTATCCGGCGCTTCTCGCCGCGCTGCGCTCTGCGCGCCGGCGTCGCCGTCATCATGAGATCCGCATCCGCTTCGGCGAGCGGAAGGCGGACGCTGAACTCGCTGCCTTTCCCCATGCCTGCGCTGCGCGCTTCCACCGCGCCGCCGTGCAGCTCCACCAGCGTGCGCACGAGGTTCAGTCCCAGCCCGAGTCCGCCGGCCGCCTCGGATCGGGTGGACTGGACCTGGACGAACATCTCGAACACGGACTTCAGATCCTCCGGCGGGATGCCGATGCCGTCGTCCTTCACCGAAATCACGCTGACATCGCCTTCCGATCTCGTTTCGATTTCGATGCGGCCGCCGGAGGGCGTGAACTTCGATGCGTTGTGCAGCAGGTTGGCGATGACCTGGCTCAGCCGCGTCGGGTCGCCTTCCACGCACAACAGTTCCTGCGCCTGGCGCACGATGAGCTGCTGCGATTTCGCTTCGATGTTCGGGCGGGCGGTTTCGATCGCGTTGCGCACCGCGCTGTCGAGCGCAATTTTCGTGCGCTTGAGTTCCAGTTTGCCCTGCTCGATGCGGCTCACGTCCAGCAGGTCGTCGATCAGCCGGGCGAGATAACCCACCTGCCTCTCCATCATCGCGTGCGTTTCGCCCGCCGTTTTCTCGTCCCGCGCCAGCGTGAGCAGCGCGAGCCCGGTGCGCAAAGGCGCGAGCGGATTGCGCAGTTCGTGGGAGAGGATGGCGAGGAAGCGGCTCTTGTTCACGTCCGCCTGCTGCAGTTCCTCGGCGCGCGCCTGCAGCTCGATTTCAGCCTGACGCGCCCGGTCGCGCGCCCGGCGCATGGTTTCGCCCAGCATGACGATTACGGTCGCGGAGAAAAAAAACACGACGCCCGAGAGCACATCGCCGGGGTCGATCACTTCGAAGGCGGCGACCGGCTCCACGAAGTAGTAATTCGCCACGGTAAAGCCGACCACCGCGACGACCGTGGCCGGGCCCCATCCCGCCATCAGTACCGTGACGCCGATCGCGCCGAAGGTGGTGGCATAGGGCACCCGCATCCCCATCCACGGCGACAGCGCCCAGTGCAGGGACAGGCCGGCGGCAAGCACACACAGCGCGGCGAGATACGTCGCGACGGTGCGTGTCCATAAAGGCTGATCCGCGGTCGGCCGCTGTGCGAGCCAGAACACCAGCAGGATGCACGATGAAAGCGCGATATTGGCCTTCGACACGTACCAGCCGAGCGTGTAACGCAGGCCGCTCGCGCTGCTCATGGCGAGATCGGCCATGTAACCCACCACCACCAGGCCGAGCCAGAAATAGAGCACGTCGGCGGTGGCCGGCGTTCGCCAGATGAGAACCAGGCTCAGGGCGCCGAGCGCCACGATGACCCAGCATACGGCGAGTGCGAGGGTGATAAACCGGTCACCGTCGATCTCGACCAAGCTCGCATTGGCGCACAAGGTGTACACCAGCACGCACGCCGCCAAAGTGGTTACGCAGCCCCATGTAAGACGCTGCCTGAGTCGTGGACTGCGCCCGTCGTATTTTCCGACAAAGAGAACGGCGGCGAGCACGATGAGCGCGAAGCCGGCCCGCCACGCAAGAAACGCCCATCCAAAAGTCTGATGCGTGCCGCCGATGCCCTGCGGAAGGAGCGCGCCCGGATAGGAGAGCGCGTGCAGCATCGCCATCACGGCGCCATAGAGATAGGCGCACGTGAGATAGAGCAGGCCGGTGCGGCCGGTGTGGCGATATTCATTGCCGAGAAAATACGCCGTGAGCAATCCCGCCACGAACGCGATCGTTCCCGTCACGCCGATCACCTCGGGTATTTCGGGACCGCGCTGTGCGCCCCACGGTATGACCGCAAGGTTGAGCGCGGCAAAGAGGACCCAGAGCGCGAGGAAGTTCTGGCGTTCGTTCCGATCGAGGGCGCGTATGGAGGAGGGCGTGCTGAGCGCCATCGTCGCTCTGACAGCCTTTCGGCTACGGGGAGCCGGAATTATAAGTGGCGAAGCGGACGCGGGCGCCTATTTCACCGTCTGGAGAATTTCCTGCTTGACATCGGCGATGTCGCGCGCCCGGGTTGCCGGCGCAACCTCGCATTGTCCGTGCCGCGCGCAGCGCGAGGCGCGCGGGCAGATGATGCGCGCCGGCTGGTCGAGCGACTCTTCGACCCATGCGATGCTCAGGATGTTGGCGACCGCCCGGATGGCACCCGCCGCCGCACGCCCGATGCGCGCCTGGCCGCCCTTGCGCCGGCACTCCTCTCCGATGCCGTCCACGATATGCGCCACATCGGCCTGATTTGACGCGAGCGCCGGCACGAGGTCCACGCCCACGGACAGCACGTGCGGGTTCCCCGCCATGTCGCGCGTGCGCAGGGTATGGCAGCAGTAGAGACGCCACTGATCGTGGTCGCGCAGGACGGAAATCTGCGAGCTGGTGTGGTTGTTCGCGCTTTCGACCATGCGGAACACCGCCCAGTGCGGGCAGGGATCGGTCGCGCGCGTCATGTTCCCCCAGGGCAGCGGAATCCCGTTGCCGCGGTACACGGCGCGGAAGTGGCCCTGCGCGTTGGCGTCGAAGAAATGCCAGTAGGGATAAGGCGAGACCTTGGTCATGCGGCGCATCATCACCGCCGGGGTGATTTCGAGCTGTTTCCGCGCGTCGATGCGGTAGCGCTCGCGGATCAGGAAGCGGCGAAACGGCACCTTGGGGCAGAGCAGCGCGCCAGCGAAGAAGCTGCACTCGAAGTCGCGCCACGCCAGCAGCACGTCCTTCGCCTCGATGCCCGCGTGCAGCGGTGAGCCGCTGTCCGGGCTGCCGCCCATTTCGCCGCCGGTCGCGTGCGGGGACTTCAGTCCGTCCCCGGCGTGCAGCACCTTGTGCCCGATGTGCGAGGCGAGATCGAACTTGAGACGCGCCGCGTCCGACTGCAGCGTGCGGTTGAGATAGATCGTCCCCGGCGGCTCGTAAAACGATCTCACGACGCTCTTCACGTCCTGTTCGTTGTCGCGGGCGAGCAGCGGCTTGCGCTCGAACCAGCGGATCTCGAGCCCGTGGCGCTTGCACAGCGCCATCAGGTCGTCGACCTTGAGCGGGAAGACGCGGTCGCCGACGTTCTCGGCGGCGCGCTCGAGCTCCGGATACTCGTTGCGGGAGATTTCCTGGTGCGAGCGGATGAGCAGATGCGCGAACTGGCGTCCGGTCGCGCCGGTTTGCGAGAGCAGCTCGGGTATCGCCGCCTGCAACAGGTCCTTGGAGAAGAGGAACGAGGGCTCGAACGGAATGCGCGTCGCGGCCCTCGCGACGTCCCTGCGGCTCACCGGCGCGAACTCGGCGTTCTGGTCGAGAAACCACGCCGGCTCGCGCTGGAACACTTTCGCGATGAGGCGGAGGAGGGCCTGCGAGGGGTTGCGCCGCCCGCCCTCGATCATGCTGAGATAGGACACGGAAGGCGCGCCGCGCGGATCGGTCTGCGCGAGCCGCGCGGAGAGATCCTCGAGCGTGATGCGGTACTCCTTGCGCAGGGTGCGCAGCTTCGCGCCGAGGAAGTGGCTGTTGCGGCTGATCGGGTCCATGGCGCTCATGTGAAATCAACAGTGTCAAGTTGACAGACGTACATGCGTGTTAACTTTACACCGTCAAGTTTTAACTGATGGATTTCACACCATACCGGCTCTATGGTCCGTTTGTCCATCGATATTCCTTGAAGGAGACCGGCATGAAGACAGGCGCAGACGGAAGGCCCACCGGTGCTTGTGCGGCGGCGATCTACGACGACTGGGCGGAGAATCCGCGCTGGCGCCGCGTGAAGCGGGTCTACAGCGCCGGGGAGGTGGTGCGCCTGCGCGGCCGGGCGCGCATCGAATACACCCTCGCCCAGCGCGGCGCCGAAAAGCTCTGGCGCCTGCTTAACGAGACGCTTTTCGTCCATTCGCTGGGCGCGATGACGGGGAATCAGGCGATGCAGCAGGCCAGAGCCGGCATTCCTGCGATCTATCTCTCGGGCTGGCAGGTCGCGGCGGATGCGAACGACGCCGGGCAGATGTATCCCGACCAGTCGCTCTACCCGGTGGATTCGGTGCCCAACGTCGTGCGGCGGATCAACAACGCGCTGCTGCGCGCGGACCAGATCGATCACGCCGAAGGGCGCAGCGATACCGACTGGTTCGCGCCCATCGTGGCGGATGCCGAATCCGGCTTCGGCGGCGTGCTCAACGTCTTCGAGCTGATGAAGGACATGATCGAGGCGGGCGCGGCGGGCGTGCACTTCGAAGACCAGCTCTCGAGCGTGAAAAAGTGCGGCCACATGGGCGGCAAGGTGCTGATTCCGACCCGGGAGGCGGTGCAGAAACTGAACGCAGCGCGGCTTGCCGCCGACACGCTCGGCGTCCCGACCCTGCTCATGGCGCGCACGGATGCCGAAGCGGCAACGCTGCTCACGTCCGACATCGACGAGAACGACAGGCCGTTCGTCACCGGAGAGCGCACGGCGGAAGGGTTCTATCGCGTGCGCGCGGGGTTCGATCAGGCGGTCGCGCGCGGGCTCGCCTACGCGCCCTATGCCGATCTCATCTGGTGCGAGACCGCCACCCCGGACCTGGCCTACGCGCGCCGGTACGCCGAAGCGATCCGCACGGCCCACCCCGACATGATGCTCGCCTACAACTGCTCGCCGTCGTTCAACTGGCGCAAGAACCTGGAGGCGGCTTCCATCGCGAAGTTTCAGCGCGAGCTGGGGGCGATGGGCTACAAGTTCCAGTTCGTGACGCTCGCCGGTTTCCACGCCCTCAACTACAGCATGTTCGAGCTGGCGAAGGGCTACGCCCACGAGCACATGAGCGCCTACGTGCGCCTGCAGGAAGCGGAATTCGCGGCGGAGAAGCTCGGCTACACGGCGACGCGCCACCAGCGCGAGGTCGGGGCCGGCTACTTCGATGCGGTGACGCAGGCCGTGCAGGGCGGGCAGTCGTCGACCACGGCGCTGACCGGCTCCACGGAAGAAGCGCAGTTCTACGGCAGGCCACGCGCGCAGGCGGTCGCATGAGCGATCGCATGCATCCTGTCTCTTTCACGTCCGGCGTCGAACTGCGCGGGCGGATCACGCCGCAGTACGCGGAGATCCTCACGCCCGCCGCGCTCGACTTTCTGGCGCGGCTGTCACGCGCATTCGAGCCGCGGCGGCGCGAGCTGCTCGCGGCGCGGGTGCGCCGCCAGGCCGGGTTCGATGCCGGCAAGCTGCCCGATTTTCTTCCCGGGACCGCCCACATCCGCGACGGCGACTGGACGGTCGCCCCGTGCCCCGGGCAGTTGCAGGATCGACGCGTGGAGATCACCGGGCCCACCGACCGCAAGATGGTGATCAACGCGCTCAACTCGGGCGCCAACGTGTTCATGGCCGACTTCGAGGATTCGAACACCCCGACGTGGGAAAACATGGTCGAGGGCCAGATCAATCTGCGCGACGCGGTGCACGGCGCGATCAGCTACACGAGCCCGCAGGGCAGGCGCTACAGCCTCGCGCAGCGGACCGCGATCCTGTTCGTGCGCCCGCGCGGCTGGCATCTCGAGGAGAAGCACGTGCTCGTCGATGGCGCAGCGGTGTCCGGCTCGCTGTTCGACTTCGCGCTCTTCTTCTTCCATAACGCCACGCGCTGCATCAAACGCTACGGCGGCATCTATTTCTACCTGCCGAAGATGGAGAGCCACCTCGAAGCGCGGCTGTGGAACGACGTTTTCGTGCTGGCGCAGGATGCGCTCGGCGTGTCGCGCGGCAGCATCAAGGCGACGGCGCTGATCGAGACCGTGCTCGCGGCGTTCGAGATGGACGAGATCCTGTACGAATTGAAGGAGCACTCGGCCGGCCTCAACATCGGTCGCTGGGACTACATTTTCAGCTGCATCAAGAAATTCCGCTCGCGGGCCGATTTCTGTCTGGCCGACCGCGCGCAGGTGACCATGACTTCGCCGTTCCTGCGCGCCTACGCCCTGCTGCTGATCAAGACGTGTCACCGGCGGAACACTTTCGCGATGGGCGGCATGGCGGCGCAGGTGCCGATCAAGAACGATCCGGTGGCGAACGAAGCCGCGCTCGAGAAAGTGCGGGCCGACAAGCTGCGCGAGGCGACCGACGGCTGCGACGGCACATGGGTCGCGCATCCCGGCCTGGTGAGCCTCGCGAAGGCGGTGTTCGACGAGCACCTGCCTCTCACGCCCAACCAGATCCATCGCCGGCGCGACGATATCCATGTCACCGCCGCCCACCTGCTCGATTTCCAGCCGGAGCGGCCGATCACGGAGTCGGGCTTGCGCAACAACATCAGCGTCGGTATCCAGTATCTCGGCGCCTGGCTCGCCGGAAACGGCTGCGTCCCGGTGTTCAACCTGATGGAAGACGCCGCGACCGCGGAGATCGCGCGCTCGCAGATCTGGCAATGGATTCGGAGTTCCAAGGGCATGCTCGACGATGGCCGCAAGGTGACTGCCGCGCTGTTCCGACGGCTGCTCGCAGAGGAGATACCGCGCATCCGCAAGCTCCTCGGCGAGGACGGCTGGCGCGCCGGCCGCTACGAGGAGGCCGCAGATCTTTTCGAGCGGCTCACCGCGAACGACGAATACACCGAATTCCTGACGCTCCCGGCGTACGGGATGCTCGAATCGTCGCGCCACAGCGATGAGGCGGAGAAGCTCAAGGAAGCGGTCGGATAAAGCAGCGCCACAGGCAATATGAACTCGCCCGGCGTGGCGCGGTCTTTGATATCTGATATCTCCGACCCGACGCCTCTCGTCGGGCGGTTCCATGCAGTTCGAGCAGATCGAAATCCTGTACGTCGAAGACAATCCGCTGGACGCGGAGTTGACCCTGCGCGCGCTCAAGAAGGGCGGGCTCGCAAACAGGGTGCTGCATCTCAGGGACGGGCAGCAGGCGCTCGACTACCTTTTTCGCGAGGGCACGTATTCGGGGCGGGCCGATGTTCCGCCTCGCCTGGTGCTGCTCGACCTCAAGATGCCGCGCGTGGACGGCATGGAAGTGCTGACCGCGATGCGGGCGGACGAGCGGACGAAGCGGATCCCCGTGGTGGTCATGACCTCGTCCGACCAGCACCAGGACGTGGCCGACGCCTACAACCTGGGCATCAACAGCTATCTCGTCAAGCCCGTGGACTTCAGCGCGTTCGCCGACGTCGTCCGGGAGGCCGGTTTCTACTGGCTCGCGATCAATCGCAACGCGCGGGCTTGAAACTGTTTCTGCTTCCGCGAAAAGGTCTCGGTTGGGGGCAAGTTCTATGCCGGTTGCGCGTTACAGGCCGCTTGTCTAGACTCGCCAGTGGTCGGGCATATTACAGAACACGTTTTTGCGACCTACGGGGAGGTGAGCAATGGAAGAAAAATCGCCATGGTCCTGGAGTTAGACCTTTACCATCTCACGCTGCAGCAGATTAGCGAATTCGTCCGCAGGAAATGTTCCCAGTATGGAACCGTGTTCAGTGTCTCGGTGAAGCTGTTTCCCATTTCGACCGGACAACCCAGATCGTTCGCGGTCGTGGAAATGGCCTCCCCCGAGGAAAACACCAAGCTCAGGGATTCGATCGGCGACGGCTACAAGGACAAGGGCGTGCTGGTCGATCTACTGCACAAGGACGCGGAAGGAAGCGGCTGTTGATAGAGCCGGGCGGCTCAAGGCGCCGGGTCCTGCTCCAGCCTGATCACCACCGCATCATCCATCAGCGATTCGCCGAGATGCCGGAGCAGTTCTATCGCTTCGGCGCGCGTGGACATCTCGACGGACGCCAGCGCGAAGTCGTAGCGCGCGCCGTCCTGCGCGATCACCACCGCCACAACTGAACCAAACCTGGAGCAACGCTCCGTTACGGCACGCTCGAGTTCTGCCCTGGAGAGCCGGGCCAAGTCCAGACGGATCACGCGTTTTACCCTCCCGTGCAACATTTTTTTGTTGTTTCGCGACACCCGCGATCATACGCCAAACCGGATGAAAATTTAGTCGCATCAACGTCGTACGACACATGTTTCGACAATCCACTTGTCGACCTCTGAACTAAAGCGCGTTTTTCGTGACGAACCGCAATGAGGCCGCCATGTTAAGTACAGTCATGTCGCGGCGTATGGTTGAGTACGTCTATGCCGTTGTCAAAAGCACAAGCGATCACGCGCACCATCCTTCAGTGCTGCAGCCATCTCGACGATCTGAAAGATGCCGTGCATCAGAGCACCGGAATTACATCGGGCATGCGCACGGTGCTGGAAGCGCTCTACGAGCGTGGTGTGCTGACCGTGCCGCAGATCGCCCGCTCGAGGGGCGTGACGCGGCAGCACATCCAGGCGCTGACGGACAGATTGCTCGCCAGCGAACTCGTCACTTCTCATGAGAATCCGCGGGATCGCCGCTCGCCGCTTCTGAGGCTCACCGAAAAGGGAACGACGCTGTTCGAGACCGTGCGTGAGCACGAAGCGCAGGTTCTAAGCGGTATGAGCCGCGCGCTGAGCGCCTACGATGTCGATGTGGCGCTTTCCGCGCTCGGCGCTCTCGAAAGCCACCTTGCGCAGGAGCGCGCGAGGGTCGGGAACCATTCAGGCAGAAACAGGTGATGTCGCACCGGCATTCCGATGCCGGTTCACGCTGCGTCCAGCACACCGAGCCGTGACTGCAATGCTGCGACGCTGCGGCATCGCGGTTGCCGTCGTTGACGAGGACGCGCTTTCCCAGCGCTTCCC
>JBQTHU010000194.1:0-12744 GCA_052389535.1 Betaproteobacteria bacterium
AAGTCATGAGGCTCGGTGTGCTTCTGGCTGCCGTTGCCGCGCTCATTGCCGTAGCGGGATGCGGCGAGAAGGCGCAGGTGACGGTCTACAAACAGGGCCAGTATCAGGGCAAGCCGGACAAGCAGCCCTGGGATAACGCCCAGTTCAAAAACGACAAGCAGGGCTGGGAAAAAGCGATCAAGGCGCGCGCCGAGGGTCAGAACGAGTATGCCCGCGTGGCGGCCAAGTAAGCAGCCTGCAAGGAGGAAGGTGATGTACCGCAATGCCTTAACCCGATGGGCTGCGGGCCTGCTCGCAGCGTTCGCATTTGCTCTTCCGACGCCTTCCATGGCAGCGGACAGCAGCGCTAAAGAGCAGGCGCAGCGCCAGGCCGTCCAGCCGCTCAACAACGCACCGGTGTGGCGCGATGTGCGCAGCGGCGAGATCAACCCGTATCAGACGACCCAGGTGCGCGGCACCGAGACCAACGTGCTGATCCAGACCGAAGGCGAGGTGTGGCGGCAGATCCGCAACGGCCCGGTGACAATTTATGGCGGCTGGCTCATCGTGGCGTTCCTGGCCGTGCTTGCCGCGTTCTTCGCCGTCAAGGGCCAGATCAAGCTGCACGACAAACCCACCGGCAGGCTGATCGAGCGCTTCAATGCGTGGGAACGCATCCTGCACTGGACCACGGCGATCAGCTTCGTGATATTGGCGGTGAGCGGCATCGTCCTGCTGTTCGGGAAGCACCTCCTGCTGCCGTTGCTGGGTTATACGCTGTTCTCCTGGCTGTCCATTCTTTCCAAGAACCTGCATAACTTTGTCGGACCGTTGTTCGTTCTTTGCACTGTTCTTATGGTGTTTACTTTCATAAAGGACAATCTGCCGCGCGCGTACGACTGGCTGTGGGTCCGCAAGGCGGGCGGGCTCTTTACCGGTCAGCACGTGCCGTCAGGTCGTTTCAACGCCGGTGAGAAGACCTGGTTCTGGCTGGGGGTGACCGCGCTCGGCATCGTGGTCAGCGTGACGGGTGTCATCCTGGATTTCCCGCAGCTCGTGGACGGCGCGCGCAGTGCCATGCAGCAGGCGAGCATCATCCACGCGGTCGCGGCCGTGATCTTCATGGCGATGTCCCTGGGGCATATCTATCTCGGCACGATAGGCATGGAGGGCGCCTACGGCTCCATGCGCAGCGGCTACGTGGATGAAACGTGGGCGAAGGAGCATCACGAGTACTGGTACCGCGACGCCACGGCGAAGCGGACTGCACCCGGCGCTGCGCCGACCGCTGCAGCAGCCTCACCCATGAAGGAGGGATGGAAACTATGAGAAAGGCGATTGCCGCAGCCTGGCGCTGGGTTCCCGCATTGCTGGTATGCGGAACGGTAGGCTTGGCGTATGCCAAGCTGCCGCCTCCGCCCCCGGTCGATCCGGCCAAGGCGGCAGAAGCGAAGGAGAAAACGGCTGCCGCAGCGAAGCGGGATGCCGAGGCGCTCACCAAGGCGCAGGATCGCGCGGTCGAGAATTACAAGAAGACCAAGAGCGGAGGCAGTGGCGCCGCCGTCATGACGAAGACCGTCACCACGATGCCGAAGAAATAGGCGGACCCTTGTCGGTGAAAAAGCCCGGCGAGTCCGGGCTTTTTTGTTTCCGACTTTTTCAGAACATCATCCTGGGCAATACGGTGGCGATCTGGGGCACCACGATGATGGTGGCCATGGCGAACAGGATGATAATCCAGTACGGAGTCGAGCTCTTGAAGATCGCGCCCAGTGAAATGCCCGGGTCCTCGTCCTGGATCGCTGATTTGACGGTATAGACGAGCAGCCCGAACGGGGGGGTCAGCAGCCCGGCCTCGATCGCCAGAATCCCGATGATGGCGAACGCGATCGGATCGTAGCCCAGTTGTTCTGCGATGGGCGCGAAAATCGGTACCGTCAACAGCATGATCGAAATCGAATCGATCACCATGCCCAGCACGAACCAGACGAGGATCATGATGACGATCACGAGGAAGGGCGTGATGCCGGCGCTGAGGAACAGGTCCTGGATCGCGTTGCTCACACCCGTCATGGCGAGCGCACGCGAATAGAGCGATGCCGCCACGAGCAGAAGAAGAATCGGGGCCGAGGTGCGGCCCACCGATAGAATGGAATCGATCAAATCCCTGTAGCGCATGCCCTTGGCGAGCGCGAGGACGAGGCCGATCAGGGCGCCCGCACCCGCGCCTTCGGTCGGCGTGAAAAAACCGAACCAGATGCCGCCCAGCACGGACAGAATGACGGCGAGTATGCCGCCGAAGCTCACGGCGACCGCAGATAACGGTACCTCGGCCATGCCCTCGTCCGCTTTCTTGTCGGCGCCGCCACCGACGGTTCCCGGACTCAACAACGCGGTCAGGAAGATGTAGGCGACGAACATCGCGGTCAGCATCAGCCCCGGCAGCACGCCGGCCAGAAAGATCTGGCCGATCGACTTTTCGGTAAGGATGCCCCACACGATCATGAGCACGCTGGGCGGGATCAGCATCCCGAGGCAACTCGAGCCTGCCACGACGCCGAGGGCGAACCCCTTGTGGTAGCCGAAGCGTTTCATCTCCGGATAGGACACGCGCGAAAACGCCGCAGCCGAGGCGATCGACACGCCGGTCACGAATGAGAACAATGCGTTGCCCAGCACCGTCGCGATGGCGAGCCGGCCCGGCAAGCGCTTGAGCAGGCGATTGATGCCCCGGTAGAGATCGGTGACGGCACCCGACCGGCTGATGAACTCGCCCATCAGCATGAAGAGCGGAATAACGGCGAAGACGTAGTCGCGCAGCGACTCGTAGGCCGTGCTGCCGAGCATCGTGGCGACCACCTGCACTTCGCCGGTCACGAGGTAGATGCCGATCGCGCTCGCCACGCCGAGCGCGATCGCGATGTGGACGCCGAGGGCGACCAGCACCAGCAGGGATACGATCAGTACGGCCGCGACATTAACGTCGAACACGACGTCCGCTCCCCTTGTTCAGCATTTTCCGTTTATACGTGGAAAGGGTTCAATGCTTTTCCGCCGCGTCGAAATCGACATTGTTCGCCGCGGTGTTTCCTCCGGGCCGAACCACGTCGAGATAGGCCACGACGAGGTAGTTGACGATGGCCAGCGCGCTGCCGATCAGGATGATGAAGCGCGTCGGCCATGCGGGCACATGCAGCGCGCCCTCGCCCTCGAATTCGCCGCCGACCCACGAGTCAATGGCAAAGGTCCATCCGCCCCAGATGATGAACGCGAAAAACGCGGCGCCGAGCAGATATCCGAAAGCCAATGCGATGCGCTGTAGCCACGGCGGAAATCGGCTCGCGAGGAAATCCGCGGAAAGCATGGAACGGCTGCGTATGGCATAGCCCGCCTGCAGGAAGACGATGATGACGATCGAATTGGCGACAATCTCGCGCACGCCGTTGAAGGGATCGTTGAACAGCCCGCGCCCGACGATATCGGTGAGGATGAAAAAAGTGAGGATAAAGGCCCAGACGGCGGCCATGATCATCATCACTTTCGCCGCCTGGTCGCTCACCTTTATGACGTTCATGGGTGCACTGGCTCGAAGCGGGGCCGGATCTTTGCGCGAGCGACCCGGGCAGTGGAACCGGACGCGGCCCCTGGATCGCGCCGGCGGACGATTGTGGTCTCTAAACCCGTTTTACTTGATATCGTAGCGCACCGGCCACTTGTAGCCGCGCTTCTCGGCGGAATCGAGTGCGGTGCTGAGCACCTTCACGACCGGTAGTCCCTGCTTCTTCAGATCGTTCGCGTGAGACTGCGGCCAGTCCTTCAGGGCCTCCGCCCATTCCTGGCGCACCTTGGGGTCGAGCGTCTTGACCTTGGCGAGCCCCGCCTTGAGCTTCGCGACGTCGCTGTCGTAGCGCTCCTTGTTGTTGGTGCCGGTCTTCTCCTCGAAGTCTCGGGCGGTCTCGAGCAGGATCGGTTTCACGTCGGCGGGCAGCCGATCCCAGGTGTTCTTGTTGATCGTCAGGCCGTGCCACGTTATGGAGCCGAACCCGATCAGCGTGTAGTAGGGGCCGGGCTCATAGAGCTTCAGGTTGAGCCAGCCGCTGGGAAACATGATGTAGCCTTCCATGACCTTCGTCTGCATGTTGGTGTAGGCCTCGGGAAGGGAGCCCTGCACCGGCGTGACACCGGCATACTTGAGCCAGTTGAGGTTCAGTCCGGCCCCGCCGAGCTTGACGCCCTTCAAGTCGGAGACCTTGTTCCAGTCGAAAGTGGTGCCCAGGTTGTAGCCGCCGTCTGCAATGCGCGCGAGCAGCTTCTGGTTGAATTTTTTCTCGAACACCTCGGTCAGGTATGGCACCGCCTTGTAGACGTCCTGCGCGACTGCGAGGCTTTGAGTGGGGTCCATCGTCCCGAACGGCAGCATCACCTGAAATGCGTGCAGCGGCAGTTTCGACGCTTCGAAACAGAAACAGAAGCCGCCGATATCGACGACGCCGTTCTGCACACCCTCGAGCGTTTCGGTCACCTTGACGATCGAGCCGCTGTAGCCTTCGACCCAGTGAATCTTGTGCTTGGTTTTCGCCTCGACGCGTTTCTTGAGCTCCGGCTGAAAGTAGTCCTTCATCAGGCCGGCATAGACCACGCCCGGCGGATGCCCTGAAGCGATGCGCAGTTTGATGTCGGCGGCGAAGGCAGCGGGTATTGCACTTGCCGCTGCGACAGCGACGGTGACGGCGGTGACGAGACTCGTGCGTATCATGTTCTCCTCCTTGCTGATTGTCGCGTATCGCCGATGATGTTCGCTCATCGTCCTGTGGGTGTCAAACAGGCGGCGTCCGCTAACCTCGTGGGGGCAGAACCAAGTCTTGAGGCCGCGATGCCGCTCAGACTACGCCTTCCATCAGCTGGACTTCGACCAGCGTGCCCGGCGCGACGTTGCCCTGATCGGTCGGGAGAATGATGAAGCAGTTCGCCTCGGCCATGGAGCGCAGGATGCCCGAACCCTGCTCGCCGGTGACGCGCACGCTCCAGCTTCCGCTGCTGTCCCGCGTCAGGATGCCGCGCTGGAATTCGGTGCGGCCGGGAGCCTTCTTCAATGCCGAGGTGCAGGGCACTCTGAAGGTCGGCAGCGGCGGCACCGGATCGCGCCCCGCGAGCTTCAACAGCGCGTCGCGCACGAACTGGTAGAACGTCACCATGACCGAGACCGGGTTGCCGGGCAGCCCGAAGAAATGCGCGTTGCCGACCTTGCCATACGCTAGCGGGCGACCAGGCTTCATCGCAATCTTCCAGAAGACGACTTCCCCGAGCCTGTTGAGCAGCTCCTTCACGAAATCCGCTTCGCCGACCGACACCCCGCCGCTCGTGATCACGACGTCCGCGGTGGCGGCGGCCTGCAGAAAAGCCGATTCGAGCAGCTTGGGATCGTCGCGCACCACCCCCATGTCGATCGCCTCGCATCCGAGGCGTTGCAGCATGCCGTGGAGGGTGTAGCGGTTGCTGTCGTAGATCTGTCCCTCCCTGGGCGGGGTGCCGATCGATACCAGTTCGTCGCCCGTCGAGAAGAAGGCGACCCGCAGCCTGCGATACACGGTGAGCTCCGGAATGCCCAGGGAGGCGATGAGGCCGATTTCGGCCGGCCGCAGATGGGCGCCGCGCTTGAGCGCCACCTGTCCCGTCGCCAGATCCTCGCCTGCACAGCGCAGATGCTGCCCCTTGCGATGTCCGGCCCCGATGGTGATCTGATCATCCTTCGCCGTGACGTGCTCCTGCATGACGATGGTGTCGGCGCCCGCCGGCACCACGCCACCCGTCATGATCCGCACGCAAGTGCCCGGCGGCATCTGACCTGCGTACGGCGCCCCGGCGAACGCGGTGCCCGCAACGCGCAGCGTCGTTTCCGCCGTCGAATGGAGATCGCTGAAGCGCACCGCATAGCCGTCCATTGCCGAGTTGTCGTGCGCCGGAACGTCGATCGGCGAGACAACGTCCGCCGCGAGCACACGGTCCAGTGCTGCGCGCACGTGCAGACGTTCGGTAGCGGTAACGGGATCGAGGAAGCGCGCGATCAGCTGCCGCGCCTTGTCGACCGGCATCGAGTTGGGATCGTAGTCATCCGCGCACGACAGCTCGCGCAAGGAGTGGAGAGGGTCGTTCATCGGAGGGCTCTCTGAAACGATTGCAACGCCATCTCGAATTTTACCGTAAAGCGCTGGCGTTGATCGTTGCGACGGGATGTTCGCCATCATGCATATGCTTATTCATGCATATATTTGCCACGAAAGTCGATATCGGTAAGACTTACCAGAGGATATATATGCAATAGGATACATATATGGCAGTGCACGTCGATTTTACGCTGTCGTGGCTGGCCTCAGCCCGACTGAGCGAGGCGCATGCGACCATGGTTCTGCGTCTGGTGGACGCGGTGCGGCGCAGGGGATCGCTGCAGCGGGCGGCAGGCGAAATGGGCGTGTCGTACCGCTACGCATGGGGGCTGCTGGGCGAGGCGGCCGCTGCATTCGGGGCGCCGCTCGTGGAGATGCAGCGGGGGCGCGGCGCTCATCCCACGCCACTCGGGGAGAAACTGCTTTGGGCCGACGGTGTGGTGCACGCCGCACTGGATCCGCAGTTCGGTCGGCTGCGTCAGCAGATCGAGTCCGAACTTTCAAAAGCGCTTCCCCGCCGATTGCCGCGCCTCTCGATACAGGCGAGCCACGATCTCGCGCTTGCCGAGTTCACACGGCTCTGCGCAGGCAAGCTGGACATCGAAATCATGTTCAAAGGCTCCGACGACTGCCTTGCAGCACTTGCCAACGGCAAATGCGACATCGCGGGGTTCCATGTCGCTGACGCGTTGCCACGCGCTGCGGCGGCAGCGGCGGCACTGGGCCGATGGCTCGATCCGCAGGAACACCTGCTCCTACACTTCGTCACGCGCGAACAAGGTCTCATCGCGAGGCCCGACTCCCATATCCGCAGCGTTCACGATCTGACGCGCCCCGGCGTGCGGTTCATCAATCGCCAGAGCGGCTCCGGCGGGCGTGGCATGGAGCGCGAAGAAACTTCGGTTGCCGCGGCTGTGGCCGAAGAGCGAGCCGATGCAGGCTTCGGATTGCGCGCCGATGCCATGCGGTTCCGGCTCGATTTCGTGCCGCTTTCGCTCGAGCGCTACTTCCTGGCTTTCCCGCGCGCCGTGGCCCGCGCGGAATCAATGCAGCGCCTGCTTGCGATACTGCGCAGCGCGGACTTCGCGCAGCAGGTCGCGCTGCTTCCAGGTTATGACGCGGCGACATCCGGCAAGCGCGAGCGGCTCGACGCCGCTTTGAACTGGGTCGAGCGGACACGCCGCCAGTTGCGTTCTCCGACGGGCAAACGGAATCGCGCCACCGCGCGCACCCTAGCCGGCAACGCTACACGATGAACGAGCTCGGCCTTGCCGCACAACAAGCACTTGCGCTGATCGGCACGCTGGATGCCACGCTCGTCGGGATCGTGGTGCTGAGCCTTCAGGTGAGCCTGACTGCGGTCATATTTTCAAGTCTGATCGGGCTGCCGCTCGGCGCCGCGATCGCCGTGGGTCGTTTCCCCGGCCGGCAGGCGCTGATCGTCGCGCTCAATGCATTCATGGGTCTTCCGCCGGTTGTCGTCGGGTTGCTGGTTTACCTGATGCTCTCGCGGGCGGGGCCGTTGGGGCAGTTGGGCATTCTGTTTACCCCTACAGCGATGATCATCGCCCAGACGTTACTCATCGTCCCCATCATCGCGGCTCTGTCGCGCCAGGTCATCGAAGACGCATGGCAGGAGTACCGGGAGCAGCTCCGATCGCTGGGGGCGGGGCCGCTCCGTTCCGCAGTGACGCTCATATGGGACACGCGATTTTCCCTGGTGACCGTCGTTCTTGCCGGATTCGGTCGCGCGGCCGCCGAAGTGGGGGCGGTGATGATCGTGGGCGGCAACATCGAGGGGGTAACGCGCGTGATGACCACAGCGATCGCGCTGGAAACCAGCAAAGGCGATCTGCCGCTTGCGCTGGGGCTCGGGATCGTTCTGATCACACTCGTGGTGGCGCTCAATGCGGCTGCGTACGGCATCAAGGAAGCGGCACAGCGCCGCTACGGTTGAGCATCGCCATGCTGCCTCTCGTGCTCGATCAGGTGTGTTTTGCCGTGAATGGGCGCTCGATCATCGACACCGTGTCTGCGCAGATCACCGAAGGACCTCGCACGATCATCCTGGGGCCGAACGGCGCCGGCAAGAGTGTCCTGATGCGGTTGTGCCACGGGCTGCTTGAGCCGACTTCGGGCAGCATTACCTGGCACGGGACACTGAACGGTCGCCGTCGTCAGGCCATGGTTTTCCAGCGCCCTGTCATGCTGCGCCGTTCGGCGCTTGCCAATGTCGTGTACGGGTTGGAACTTGCGGGAGTCTCGCCCCGAGAGTGCCGGCTGAGGGCCGAGGATGTGCTCGAAGCGGTGGGGCTTGCGAGCGTGGCTTATCGTCCCGCACGGGTTCTTTCAGGCGGCGAACAGCAGCGCCTTGCGCTGGCCCGGGCGTGGGCGCTAGGGCCGGAAGTGCTGTTTCTCGACGAGCCCACCGCCAATCTCGACCCCGGCGCGACGCATGATGTGGAAACGCTCATCGGGCAGATCCGCGCCGGCGGCACCAAGATTGTCATGACCACGCATAACCTGGGTCAGGCGAAGCGGCTGGGCGACGAAATCCTTTTTTTGAGTCAGGGGTGCCTTGTCGAGCGGGCCGCTGTCGATCACTTCTTCGCCAAACCGGCGTCGGCGGAAGCCGATGCCTTCATTCGAGGAGAGCTGCCATGGAATTGAGGAGAAGAGGACTGTTGCAGATCGCACTCGCAGGGCTGGCGCTGGCGGCTTCTCCGCTTTTGTGGGCGCAGAAATACATCACCGTTTCGTCCACCACCTCGACCGAGAATTCGGGGCTGTTCAAACACATCCTTCCAATTTTCCAGAAGAAGGCTGGCATCGAGGTGCGCGTCATCGCGCAGGGTACCGGGCAGGCGCTGGATACGGCGCGCCGCGGGGATGCCGACGTGGTGTTCGTGCATGCCAAGGCGGCGGAAGAAAAATTCATCGCGGATGGCCACGGCGTGAAGCGTCACCCGGTCATGTACAACGACTTCGTGCTGGTAGGTCCCAAGTCCGATCCCGCGAAAGTCGCGGGCGGCAGGGACATCACCGAGGCGCTGCGCAAGATCAAGACTGCGAATGCGCCGTTCGTTTCCCGCGGAGACCGCAGCGGGACGCACATGGCGGAATTGCGCCTCTGGAAGGGCGCGGGCATCGATATTGATGCCGACAAGGGCGCCTGGTACCGGGCATTGGGCCAGGGCATGGGCGCATCGCTCAATACCGCGTCTTCCATGAACGGCTACATCCTGACCGACCGCGCGACGTGGATCTCGTTCAAGAATCGCGGCAACCTCGGGATCCTCGTGGAAGGGGACAGGCGGCTTTTCAATCAGTACGGCGTCATCCTCACCAACCCGGCCAAGCACCCCCACGTCAAGAAGGATCTGGGTCAGCAATTCATCGACTGGCTGGTGTCATCCGACGGTCAGAAGGCCATAGCCGATTACAAGATCGGCGGCGAACAGTTGTTCTTTCCCAATGCCAACGACAGCGACGCGTGAGCACTGAGCCCCTCCGATTCGCGTGCGCAGCACATTGAGGCGATGAGACCCAGCGCCTTGGGATCGATCGCCAATCCTGACCGTGAGTCTTTCGCATAGCGATAAACGACGCGGTCTGCTTGGTGCGGGCGCGATCGCGCTGCTTAACTCCGCCTTCCTGTGCGCACAGTCTCAGCGCACCGTTGTGGACGGCGCCGGGCGCCGGGTGGCCCTGCCGCAAAAGGTCTCCCGCATTTACGCCGCCGGGCCGCCCGCCAGCATACTCGTGTTCGCCGTTGCCCCGGATAAGCTCATCGGCTGGACCTCGGCGTTTCGCGCGGCCGAGCGCCCATTCGTGCCGCAGCGCTATGCCGACCTGCCGACCCTGGGTCGTCTCACGGGACGCGGCAACACGGCCAACGTCGAAGTGGTGATTGGCGCGAAGCCTGATCTCATCATCGACTACGGCTCGGTACGGCCGACCCTCGCCTCGCTGGCAGACCGGGTCCAGCAACAGACCGGCATTCCGTATCTGCTGCTCGACGGCGATTTCGACCGCATGCCGGACAGCATCGAGCTCGTTGGCCGGATCGCGCAAGAAGAAAAGCGTGCGACCGAACTTGCGCGGTATACGCGGGACACCATCACGGAAATCTTACGACGTGTGTCGGGCATACCGGCGAATGCGCGCCCGCGGGTATATTACGGGCGCGGTTCGCAGGGCCTCAATACCGGTCTTGCGGGCTCGATCAGCGCCGAATCGATCGAGCAGGTGGGTGCTATCAACGTTGCTGCTGAACTCGGGCAGGGCGGACTCGTGCAGGTGTCGATCGAGCAGGTATTGCACTGGAATCCCGATGTCATCATCACCATCGATCCCAATTTCTTCGCGCTCGCCCGCAACCATCCTTTGTGGCGCAGCCTGCGCGCCATGAGGGAAGGGCGCTTTTATCTCGCGCCCCATCTGCCGTTCGGCTGGATCGACTTTCCCCCCTCGGTCAACCGGCTGATCGGCCTGCGCTGGCTGGCGCGGGTACTGTATCCTGATGCCTTTCCCGAAGATCTTCGTCCCATCGTGCGCGACTTCTACACCCGCTGCTACCATCAGACGCCCACCGACGCGCAACTGGATCAGCTACTCGCGCCCGGCGCGCCACGAAGCTGAATGCCGCGTTTCACGTTCGCCCTTCTCGGTGCGCTTGCTGCGCTGTCAGTGCTCGTCGTGGTCGCTTTTTCCGTCGGACGGTATCCCGTCAGCGCCGGCGAACTCGCCGCACTGCTCTCTAGTTATCTGACGGGCTCCGAAAGGGGGGCGGATTCGACCGCGGAAGCGGTGATATTCAAGATACGCGGTCCGAGGATAGTGGCGGCTATCCTGATCGGCGCGGCGCTGGCGGCGGCCGGGGCCGCGTACCAGAACATGTTCCGCAATCCTCTGGTGTCCCCGGACATACTCGGAGTCTCCGCCGGGGCCGCCGTCGGGGCGGTACTCGGCATTTTCCTCTCGCTGGACATCATCGCGATCCAGCTCCTGGCCTTTGCGTTCGGGCTGGGCGCGGTGGGACTGGTTTATGTCACCGCCAATGCCGTGCGCGGGCACGATCCGCTGCTGGTGCTGGTGCTGGCAGGGGTGGTGATCGGCGCGCTGCTCGGCGCGTGTGTCGCCCTGATGAAATACCTCGCCGACCCCTACAACCAGCTTCCCGCGATCACCTTCTGGCTGTTGGGCAGCCTTGCTGCGGCAAGCGCGGACGACGTATGGACCGTTGTGCCGCTCATGCTGGTGAGCCTGGTGCCGATGTGGCTCCTGCGATGGCGCATCAACCTGCTCTCCCTGGATGACGAGGAAGCGCGGGCGCTCGGGGTTTCGACCGGCCGCGTCCGCCTGACCGTCATCGCTGCGGCGACACTCATGACTTCGGCCGCGGTTGCGGTCTCAGGCGTGATCGGATGGATCGGGCTGGTCATCCCCCATTTTGCACGGATGCTGGTCGGCCCCGATTTCAGCCGGCTGCTGCCCACGGCGATCGTCCTCGGTGCGGCGTTCCTGCTCGCGGTAGACACGCTTGCGCGCACGGTGGCGCGGATCGAAATCCCGCTGGGCGTTCTCACTGCATTTGTGGGCACGCCGCTTTTTTTGTGGCAACTGGCGAGCGCCCGGCGGGGTTGGCAGTGAAGCTGGAATCAAGAAATCTGGACTTCGGGTATCGCGGGCATCGCGTGGGGTACGGTGTTTCACTCGCGGTGGAAGCTGGGCAGGTGCTGTGCCTGCTCGGCCCCAACGGCAGCGGCAAGACCACTCTGTTCAAAACGCTGCTCGGCCTGCTGTCCGCCCAGGGTGGGCGGGTTCTGCTGGATGGCGGGGATCTCGCCACGCTGCCGCGCGACGAGGTCGCCCGGCGGGTGAGCTACGTCCCGCAGGCCCACGCCGCGTTTTTTCCGTTCACGGTGCGCGAAGTCGTGCTGATGGGCCGCACTGCGCACCTGAAGCTGTTCTCCTCTCCGTCGCGCAAGGATCGCGACATCGTCCATGCCGTGCTCGAGCGCCTGCGGATCGCCGCACTCGCCGATTCGATCTACACGCGCGTTTCCGGAGGCGAGCGACAGTTGACGCTCATCGCGCGCGCGCTGGCGCAGGACGCCCGGATCATCGTCATGGACGAGCCGACGGCGAATCTCGATTTCGGCAACCAGGCGCGGGTCATGGATCACGTGCGCGCCCTTGCGGATTCCGGGATCGGCGTGCTGCTGTCCACGCACGATCCGGACCAGGCGTTCCTCTGCGCTGACCAGGTCGTGATGTTGCGTGCGGGCCGGGTGGCGTGGTCCGGATCTCCCGCGCAGGCCATCACCACGGAAAGTCTGCGGGACATCTATGGCGTGGAGGTCGCCGTGGTCCGCGTCATGCTGCCCGGCGGCGAGGAAAGGGCGGTGTGCATACCAGTGCGCGAGAACCGTAGCAGGGCGCTACAATCCGGCTCGCCTGTAACGTCCGCCAAGCAACGAACGACGCAATGAAGATTTTCGGGTTCGCCGGCTATTCCGGCAGCGGCAAGACCACGCTGATCGAAAAGCTGATCCCGCTCTTTGCCGCGCGCGGGCTCACTGTTTCGCTGATCAAGCAC
>JBQTHU010000195.1:0-29673 GCA_052389535.1 Betaproteobacteria bacterium
CGGTGTATCGATGTCCCGGCCGGTCGGCCCCGCACGAGGACAGCAGGCGCAATCCGGACGATGATGTCCGTTCTCCTGGCGTAGAAGCGTACGCAGCACGGGGCTAGGCGGCATCGCTGAACCGGAATGGCGGAATAGTTCGGTTCCAGTACCTTCCAGCACCCCCGCAGGCCCCAGAACCGATGGCGCGAAGTCGTTGCGTTTGAAAGACTGCGCGAGCAGCGCCTCAAATGCCGCCAGCGCGGCCAGCGGTGTTTGAAGCCCCGGCGAAGACGGGCCGAACAGGGAACCGGGCGCTCCAGCCAGGGACAAACTGCATATCCCGCCGCGTCGCGAAAGGTGCATGCGGCAGTGAGAACCAGTCATGCTGGGCAGAGCGAAACCGAAACCCATAGCGGAGCACGAGGCGGACGGCGAAATCGAGCGCGTCTATCACGAGGTACGCCAGATTCTGCGCGTTAATGGGGTCAACCTGAATTTCCGCACATGGGCAGCATTCGATGATTTCCTGCCTGCGCTGTGGGATGCCGTGAGCGCTAATGCCGCCACGGCCGACTTCGAGCAGGCGGCTGATCGGATTCGCGCCGAGGCGGTGCGTGCGACGCAGCAACTATCCTCCGTAGACGCTCTCGGCAGCATCTGCCTGGGCGAAAGTCAGCGCTTTCACATCCGGGCGGCGCTCGGCCTGTATCACTACATCAATCCCAAGCTGCTGCTCATCACATCGGCCGCGCTTTTTCGCGCTCGAGGGCAATCCTGTGAGCGGGCGCGCCGGTGTTGCGCCCGCGCGGCTGCCCCGCGGCGTGCCCTCCCGCATGTATCCCATGGAGATGGTGGACGAGGCGCTCGAAGAGCCCCGTCTGCGCGATCTGTTCGAGGATATCAAGCGCACGCTGTCGCTTTCTTCGATCAATAGCGACTACCGCACGCTCGCTCTCTGGCCCGATTACCTCGCCGCGGCGTGGCGCGCGCTCAAGCCGCTCGTCACGCGGGAGGACTATCGGACCGCGGCGAATTGCCTGCGGGAGGAAGCCCGCCGGCTGGCGCGCGAGCTACCTTACCCGGTGAATATTCGGTGGCAGGACAAGAGTCGCGATGAGGTCGCGGCCACGACTCAAAAATTTGAGCAACTGCTGCCGCCGCTGATCCTGAATATCGCCCTGCTCGCGCTCGACGCCCGCCGCGGCGAGGACATGAGCGTCTCGCCTTTTCCATTGCAGCCAGCGACGAAAGCATGAGCGCGGCGATGGACTGGCGTGAATTTCAGGCGCTGCAGAGAGTCGCCGAGATCGGCGAACGGTTCGTGAGCTATGTCGAGCGCGGCAACGGCGAGCCGATCGTTCTCCTGCACGGCATCCCGACGTGGGGGTACCTGTGGCATGGCTTGTTGCCCGTGCTCGAACGCGCGGGACGTGTCCTCATCCCGGATTTGCCGGGCTTCGGTTATTCGGACAAAAGCGACCGCTTCGACCGGTCGATCGCCAAGCAGGCGGAAATGATTGCTGCCTGGATGGATACGCTCAAGGTATCCCGGGCGGCGGTCGTCGCGCATGATATCGGCGGCGGTGTCGCACTGCGACTTGCAACCCTTGCCCCGGAACGCGTGACACGCCTGTGCGTTATGAACACCGTCTGCTATGACTCCTGGCCGATCGAACTGATGTTGCAGTTCGGGCATCCCGAGGCGAATCGCAAGCTTTCCGCAGGCACCGCAACGATGATGCTCAAGCAGGCGCTCAAGATGGGTTTCGCCAGTTCCCCGGACGACGCCGTGCTGGAGGGCCTGCTGGCGCCCTATGCCACGGAAGTCGGAAAGCTCTCGCTCGTCCGCAATGCCGCGGCGCTCAACACCAACCTCACCACGGAAATAACCGCGTTGCTGCCGCGTATCGCCGCGCCGAGTTTGATCCTGTGGGGCCGCGACGACAAGTTCCAGGTTCTCAAGTATGCGCAGCGGCTGGCGCGCGACATTCCCACCGCCAGGCTGGTTGAAATCCCCGAGGCGCGTCACTTTTTGATGTTCGACCAATGCGACCGTGTGGCGATGCATCTCGCCGCCTTTCTGGGCTCTGCGGGCACATGAGGCTACGTCTCCCAGGTCGAAATGAATAAAGCCGGCGAAAGCGCAGCACGACTTCGCAACGAGCCGGCGGAAGATCCGCGTTATGTGCCGATCCGTGACTATGCCGCGATCGGCGACTGCCATGGCGCGGCGCTCGTTTCACGTAGCGGCAGCGTGGACTGGTGCTGCCTCGGCCGCTTCGATGCAGAACCCGTGTTCTGCCGTATGCTGGATGCCGAGCGGGGCGGATTCTTCGCGATCCAGCCCGTGGGCGAATTCTCTTCGGTCCGAAGCTACCTCAGCGGGACCAACATTCTACGCACCACGTACTCGACTGCGAGCGGCACGGCGACGCTGACCGATTTCATGCCAGTGGGCCGCCAGGCGGGCGCAGGGGCCCACGACTACGTGCAGCTGAACGCCCCTGGCTGGCTCGTGCGCATCATCGAGGGCGAAAGCGGCGTCGTGCCCCTGCGTGTGCGCTATCGCCCGTCGGCCGAATTTGCCCGGCGGCCCGTGCAGCTGCGCTCGGCCCCCGGGCGTCTTTTCGTGGAAAGCGGCGTGTCTCTTTATCACGCGCTTGCGGAGATCGGTCTCGCAGGCGATATCGCGCAGGGCCTCGTCGAAGCACACGCCGGTGAACGGGAGGTCTTCGTGCTCGCCGCCCACGCCGCACCCCAAACCGCAGTGCTGGACACTGCCGCACGACTGCTCGATGTCACCCGGTCGTTCTGGGAGGAATGGATCGCCTACAGCCGTTACCAGGGGCCATACCGGGATGCGGTGCGGCGCAGCGCGCTCGCGCTCAAACTGCTCTCCTACGCTCCGACCGGCGCGATCGCCGCGGCCGCAACCACATCGCTCCCCGAGGAGATCGGCGGCGCGCGCAATTGGGATTATCGCTATTGCTGGCTGCGCGATGCCCCGTTCACGCTCTATGCGCTGGCGGCGCTCGGTTATGGCGGCGAGGCCCGCGCCTTCAGCCGATATCTGCGGCTCGCGTGCGCCGCAACCTATCCGACACTCCAGATCATGTACGGCATCGGGGCAGAGGCCAAGCTTACCGAGCGCGAGCTCGATCACCTGGAAGGCTACATGGGCAGCGGGCCGGTGCGCACCGGCAACGAGGCGTACCTGCAGCGGCAGATCGACGTGTACGGGGAGCTGCTGGACTGGGCGTATCTCTATCACACGCTGGGAGGAAAGCTCGATCGACGGTCTCGAAAAATGCTGGCGGAATTCGCCGATTTTGTCGCCGAGCGCTGGCATGAACCGGACCAGGGCTTCTGGGAGATGCGCGCGCCTGCGCGCCACCACGTCCACGGCAAGATGATGAGCTGGGTGGCGCTCGATCGCGCCATCCGCCTGCTCGGATCGCGTAAGCCTTGGGATGAAGCGTGTCGCCGCATCGTGGAAGGGGTGTGCGCTCGCGGCGTGGACCCCTCGAACGGTCACCTGATCCAGGCTTACAACCATCGGGGTGTCGATGCCGCGCTGCTGCTCGCGCCGGTGCTGGGCTTTCCGCTCGACAAGCGTGCGCTCGAGGCCACGGTCGCCGCGGTCGAGCGGGAGCTGCGCCACGGCGATTTCGTATACCGCTACAGAACCGAAGACGGCCTGCAAGGCGGAGAAGGGGCCTTTCTCATTTGCAGCTTCTGGCTGGTCGATGCGCTGGTCCACACGGGGCGCGTTGCGGAGGCCAAGGCGCTCTTCGAGCGCTTGCTCGCGCACGCCAACGATGTCGGCCTTTATGCCGAGGAAATCGATCCCGGCACGGGCGCCTTTCTCGGCAACTTTCCCCAGGCCTTCACCCACCTCGCGCTGATCGGCGCCGCCGTTCATCTGGAGCTGTGCGACCGGCACGGACCGCGGGCGCTCGACGGAAGCTATGCGGATCGAGCCCGGCTCGTCGTCGGCGCGACTCTGGGCTGGCGTGCCCTGTGGGCCGCCTTCAAGGCGACGCGGCGGGTGGGCCGCGTCTTTTCCTCGCGCCGCTCGGTGCTGCGCACACCATAAGTCCATAGCAGAGGCGTTCCGTGACCGCCCCCCAAGCGATCGACTTCGCCGTCATAGGGCTCGGCAAGATCGGCGGCAATCTCGCCCGCCAGGCGCTGGAGAAGGGCCTGCAGGTGGCCGGATTCAACAAGAGCAGGGTCGCCGATGATCTGATTCGCGCCGGTCTCATCGAGGCGGGCTCGCTTGCCGAGCTTGCCGGCACGCTGGCCGCACCGCGCATCGTGCTGCTCTACGTTCCGGCGGGAAAAGTGGTCGATACGGTGCTCGATGAACTGGTGCCGAATCTCTCGCCTGGCGACGTGGTCGTCGACGGCGGAAATTCGTACTGGGGCGATTCCGTGCGCCGTCAGCGGGTGCTCGCGGAACGGAGCATTGCATTTCTCGACGTGGGCACATCGGGCGGCGTCAGCGGCGCGCGTCACGGCGCCTGCTTCATGGCAGGCGGCGAAAAGGACGCCGTGGCGCTCGCAGAACCGATCCTCAAACGGCTCGCGGTCGAAGGGGGATACGTCCATGCCGGCGGTCCGGGCGCCGGGCACTTCGTGAAGCTCGTCCACAATGGCATCGAGTTCGGCATGCTGCAGGCGATCGGCGAGGGCGTGGATCTCCTCGAGCGCTACCGGGAAAAGCTGCCCGTCGCGGACGTCCTGCGCTGCTGGCGCCACGGTTCGGTGATCCGGTCCTGGCTCGTCGAGCTCATGGAGGACGCGTACCGCAAGCAGGACGGGCTCGGCCGAGTGCCGGGTTATGTCGAAGACACCGGCGAAGTGAACTGGCTGATCGACGACGCGCTGCACATGGAAGTGCCGATCCCGGTCATCGCCCAGTCGGTGATGCAGCTCTTCACCTCGCGCGATGACCGCAGGAACTGGGCGCGCGCCGTCGCCATGATGCGTCACGGCTTCGGCGGACATCCTTTTGGCGTCGAAGAGAACATTGCGCGCGAACGCCAGGAGAGTCGGATTGGCGGCTTCCCGCGGAAAGAGGAAAAGTAGGCGTGTTGATACCCGATCCTTCGCGAAGACCGGAGCTGATAGATGTATGCCAGTTGCTGCTTCAGGCGGAACGGCTCCGGGGCGCCCATGGTTAGCGGCGGACGACTCAAACTATATTAAGACCGGACAGGAAGGTTCTTTCTTACACGAGCCCTCAGCTTTTTTGGTGTTTCAACCCCGCGCGGCAACATTCGTGTCGGACAGCAATCATTCCAACCATTTTTGGGGAACTTAGCTCATTACGCCTCTTTCATATCCTTCATTGCGCCTCTTTCATATCCGTTCCAACCAATAAGATTGCATTTATTTCCACCTATTTCTCCCAGGAGTACCTATGGAAGCCAGATTTAAGCGTCACGCCATCGCGATGCTGCTCGGCCCGGCGCTCGTGCTGCCGGCAGTTGCTCTTCAAGCTGCACAGAGCGGAAACAAGGAGCAACAACAAGTAGCAGCAGCAGACAAACCCAGCCAGCAGACCGTAATGCAGATTATCCAATCCTGGAAGGACACACCAAAACACGCCGCGAAGCAGATGATCGACAAGTATGGAGTACCCAACGAGGCGACGCCAACGCGACTGGTGTGGTTCAACAATGGGTCGTGGAAACGGACGGTCCTGCACAACGTTGAGATCGATCATAAATTCCCCATGCCGCACAAGGATGCGCTGGAGCAGGTCATCAACTATGACGTCCCGGCCGACAAGGTTGAGGCGCTGGCGCGCTTCGACGGCAGCGTGTACGTCGACCGCACGCGGGGCGAGATGTCGGCGCGCTGCGACATGGAGCCTGCAAACATTCTGGCACTCAATCTGGCCCACGAAATCGTCACCGGCAAGCGTAGCGTCGAAGACGCACGGGCTTTCTATCCGAAGGCCGTGATGGCGCACCTGCAGAAAGAGCCATCGCCTTATACCCAGAAGCTCGCCTTCACGCCGCCGACCAAGGCCGGCTTTTCGGACAAACCGGTCGTCAGTCAGGCAATGATCGATAAGGCGGAGAAGCTGAAGCAGGCGATGATCGCGCAGGACAAACAGAAGGGCGGTATCGCCGACCGGGCGCCCGCTGCAGGCGGGCCAGCCGGCAAGCGCGGTGGTGCCGAGCCGCTCGCTGGAGAAAAAAGCAGCGCGCAGGGAAGCGCCACTGAAGGCAGGACAACAGGGAACTAACTGATGCGGTCACTTTAGCGACTGCTGGAGCTTTGGTCGTTGGGATCTGATCATGGGGTCGGATTCCCAGCTGATGTCAGCGGTATTGCACCGTATTTCGATGGCGCGATGTTTGTTTCTGCCTGGCATACAGTGCTCAATTTGACCGAACAGGAGACAACCATGGCACAGCGAGTAATGAACTGGGAGCAAGCCCATGCCAGGACGTTCTGGAGTGACGGCGTCTGGGCGGGTCTCATTGCCGGTGTGGTGTTCATGATGATGGAAATGCTGCTGGTGTGGCTGGTGCAGGGCGACAGCCCCTGGGCTCCGCCGCGCATGATGGCAGCGATGGTCCTGGGCGAGGGCGTGCTGCCACCGTCCGCCGACTTCAGCTTCGGCATCCTGATGGTGGCGATGATGGTCCACTTCGTTTTCTCGATCGTCTATGGGCTGATCGGCGCCTGGATCGTGCATCGCTTCGATATGTTCGCGGCGCTAATGATCGGAGCTGTGTACGGGTTTGCCATCTACATCGTGAACTTCCATGTGGTGGTGCCGGCGATGTTCTCGTGGTTTGTGATGGCGCGCGGTGCCATCAGCATTCTCAGCCACATCGCGTTCGGCATGGTGCTTGCCGGCTCGTATATCGCTCTGCGGGGGCGCCACGTTGCCCACTAGAGCGGCGGTCTCGGGTATCGCCTACCGTCGTGGACAGGTGCCCTCGCGCACCATGCGGCGGAGCGACCACCATAGGCTGACGAGCAGCAATACGGCGCTGAATGGCACCAGCCACGACCATACGGAGGTAAGCGTCGCCGTGAGCTGCAATCCGATCACGAGGATGAGTGTCGGCACACAGCAGGCGGCGCCGCTCACCAGGGCTGGAATCGTCCCGATCAAGGCGTGAATGCCGCGCGTCCCGCGCATGCCGAGCGCGCGAAAGCCGTAATAGCTTGCCGCGACATTAGCGCCGACCAGCACGCCGAGCGCGAGTGCGATCGCGAGGTTCGGCAGGGAGATGAAGATCGCCAATGGCGCAAGATGCAGCACGCCGATGGGCTCGAACAGGAATGGCCCGCGGCTGCGCAACGCAAGGCTGCGCCAGTCGGGCAGGATCTCCAGCTCGATGAAACCGTCCGCCGCGCCCGGGGCTACGATGAGGTACTGCATTGCGGCGAGATACAGAACGACGTACACCGCCACCGACATCAGCGCCGCAAAAAAGAATCTCCTCGTCATGAGGATGGTGATGAGCAGCCTCGTTTTCATCCTTACCGCAGGAGCTGCGTGTTGGGATAAAACCCTTTCCAGGCAAACCACATGGCATCGAAGGCATTGATCCAGTCCGCCGTCCCCTTCACGGTAGCGGAATGGGCGTCGAGGCGCTCGTCGTAGGCGACGACCACCGTTCGATTGCCGATCGGGACCTCCATCGATTTCTCCTTGCGCAGCCGGTCCTTGAGGATCGCAGCCGCATTGCCCGCATCGTCCCTTATGCCGACCACCACCGCCTTGGGATGCAATTGCTTGTCTTCGGAGATCGGCCGGAAGAGCAGGCGCTCCGAGCCGTAGTAGCCTTTGTCCTTGCCGAGATAGGAACCGTACGGATCGCCGTCCTTTCCGTAGTTCCGGATAAAGCCGGTGCGCTGAGAGAGGACTTTGGTGTTCGGGTGCTTCTCCTTCCACTTGGCCCAGGTGGTCCACACCACCGGAAACTCTTCGAGCTTCGTTCCGCGAGTGGAACCCTGGATCGCCTTGCCGAGGATCTGCGGCCAGTATGAATCGGTCGCCCGGTCGTACATGATGAGGTTCGAGTTCACCAGCTTGCCGGAGACGCCAAAAGTAGAGAAGGTCTTGGGCGCGACCCTGCCCTTGTAGCCAATCGCGGTTCCGGTGAGAGGACAGTAAGTGATCGAGACGTTTTCGCCGCCCACCGTCTCGTTCACGATTTCGTGCCAGACGAGGATGCGCTGCGGATAGGCAGCGATGACTCCGCCACGATCGACTCCGAACACGACATCCTCCGGAAGCAGCCACTTGTCGGCCTCGACGGCGCTCGTATAGTGCGGCTTCTCGATCGCGGGAATGCCATCCTTCGGCGGGCCGCCGGAGGCAACGTTCTTCTGAAGAAGGGAGAGAGATTTTTCCTCGCCGGGGGATAGCGCGGGTGGGACTTGTTGCGCGCTGGCTGTTCCCGCAAGCCCCGGCAAGCCTGCCAGCAGCATCCCGACAAGAACGAATGTGCTCACCATGTCGAGTCCATTCCTTCGACGCGGCGTGAAACGCCGCAGATGTGGATGTCCTTCTACGACTTGGACGCGTAGAGCGCGCACCAGCCGTTCGGATCGATCGCGCCTTCAACGATCCTGCATTGTCCCGGCGCGATGAAATGCGTGCACCCGCTGCAGCGCTGGCCATTCTTTGGCCGGTCCTGATACTGCGCCTGGGCTTTCGATGTCTTCGCCTGGGCCTCGGCATGGCGCACTGCCGCAGGAATCGCGGCTGCTCCGGCCAGCAAGACGGCGGCTTTCAGAATGCGGCGGCGCGATGGCCGCTCTCCGTTGCTCCGGTCCATTGGCTGCCTCCTGATCGCTATTCCTAAAGGACCGGACGAGGGCGGCAATCCTTACTCATCGACCGCTGTAAGGGGCATTTTCATTGCAGCGGCAAATCGAGGCGACGTATGAGCTGGGCGTACTTTTCGATCTCGCCCTTGAGATACGCCCGCATCTCTGGTTGTTTACGACGATATAGCCGAGGCTCTCCAGTCGCTTTCGTGTCTCGGGCGCATTGAGGACCGAAACCGCGGCCCTGTGTATGGCGCCGCTCACATCCTTCGGCGTCTTCGCGGGCACCAGCAGTCCGGTCCACCCGACCATTTCGTAGCCGGGTGTTGTCTCGGCAATTGTAGGAAAGCTTGCGGTAAAGCGTCGCGTTGATCGTGTGGTTCACGTGCCCGAGAAACAGGGTGTACCCGGAGACCGCGATGTGGGCAAGCGCGTCCACGATGCAATAGGGGCACCAGCCTTTCTCGGTCACGGGCATATCGTGAAACAGATATCGGGCCACCGTCACGGCCAGACCCGGGAATTCGAAGCGAGTTTTGGGTTGCTTTTGAGGCTGGAACCCGTCGTGAAAGCCCGAGTCCTACCGTGGATGGCGCGCTGGATACCCTCCGCCGTGATGTTGGCGTTCGTCGGCGGGCTGTTCTACCTGGAACGGCGCAGGCCTTTGCGGGCAAGCGTCGATCCCGGTTTTGAACGGGTTGGGCGCAATTTCACCGTTGGCGCACTTACGGCGCTCGCTCTCATGGCCAGCGAGCGGCCCGTCACGCGGCGCATCACGACGCTCGTCGAAGCATGCAAGTGCGGGCTGGTCCCCAAGCTGCGGTTACCGAACTGGCTTGCGACGCTGGTGACGCTGGCGCTCCTCGACTACACGCTCTACCTTTGGCACATCCTGCTCCACCGTCTGCCGTTCCTGTGGCGTTTCCATCTCGCGCATCATGTCGATCTCGATCTCGATGCCTCAACGGCCCTGCGGTTTCACTTCGGGGAATTTGTGCTGTCAATTCCGTGGCGCATCGGGCAGATTGTCCTGATCGGCGTAACACCTCACAGGCTGGCGCTGTGGCAGCGCCTCACCGCCGCGGAAGTGCTCTTCCATCATTCGAACCTGCGGCTTCCGCTGCACATCGAGCAGGCACTGAGTCGGGTGGTCGTCACCCCGCGGCTGCACGGAATACACCACTCGACGGTGGCCGACCAGCGCGACTCCAACTACTCGAGCGGGCTCACGGTCTGGGACACGATACACGGGACGCTGCGGACCGACGTCCGGCAAGCGGACATCACGATCGGAGTGCCGCCGTATGACCGCAAGGGCGAAGCGACCTTGAAGCGGACGCTGCTGCTGCCGCTATTTCAGCGCACGTCCTCGAAAAAAGCCTTGCCCTTCAGCGGCAGCCGCAGTTGATGGCATGAAAGAATGAGCAGCGCGCGCAGGGCGCTGCGCAAGCCACTGTATACCGGTCAATGGAAGACTCCTTTCGAATATCCCGGCGACCAGGGCGATTCATTTCTCCGTCACCTTGCCGATGCGCTGGACGACTTGAGCCAGCTTTTGTGCATCTTTTTCCCACCAGACGTTGAATTCTTCGGCATCCTGATAGGCGATCGGCGTGCGTATTTTTTCCATGCCCCGGACAAAGTCCGGGTCGGTCGATGCTTGCCGAACCGCGCCACGTAAAGCCGCAAACACGTGCGAAGGAATGTTCTTGGGCGCGAACAGTCCTCCCCACAGGTAATACTCGATGTCATAGCCACTCTCTTTGAAGGTCGGCACGTCGGGAAACTCCTTCAGCCGTGTCCCGCCCCATTGTGCAAGCGCACGGACTCTGCGGTTTGCCAGGTGTGGCGCCGCGATGTTGGGCGGGCATGCCCAACTTACCGCATGGCCTCCGAGCACCGCCGTCATGGCCGGTGCGCCGCCCGTGGTGGGCAGGTGGCGCATCTTGAGTTTAGCCGCCTGCAGGAACATTTCATATGGAACGTGAGAGGCGCCGTACAACCCCGATGAGGAGTAAATCATCTCTCCCGGCTTCTTCTGCGCCAGTGCTACGAAGTCCTTCAGTCCCCGGGTGGGAAGGGACGGGTGCACTACCAGCATCGGCGGATCGGCGGTCAGCCGCGCGATGCCGATGAACTGATCGCGCGTGTAGGCGGGCTTGCTTCCGAAGAGCTTGTCGCGCTCCGGAAGTGCCGAGATGCTGACGAGATGCAGGATCAGCGTATAGCCATCGGGCGAAGCGTTCGCAACGAACTGAGCGCCCGTCGCACCGGCTGCGCCTGGCCGATTTTGCACGACGACGGGCTGCTTCCACAGCCGCTCCAGAACAGGGGCCAGTTGCCGCGCCGTCAAATCCGACGTGCCGCCCGGTGGAAACGGAGACACGATCGTGACCGGTTTGGTCGGGTACGGCTCTTGCGCAATGACCGTACCGCACCAAATAGAAAGACATAGGGCCGCTGGGATGCATCTCATATTCCATCCTCCTGGTGGATTTCTTCGTCGACTCAAACCAGCGTGCCGGTGGGGAGCACGCCGCGGGTGTTCGCTGCGCTCGTCAAGGCGGAGTTCTTGACATCGGTGATGCAACGTCTCTGTGACATGGCATCTCCTTCAGATTAGCCGAGCCGTGCTTTCATCCAAATGGGTGCCGGCAATATACTAGAATGCTCATTCCAGTCTAACACATCATCTCTTTCGTAGTTTTTTCTCATCGGCGCCTCTATCAGCAGTCACCAGGAAATGAACGGAGGTGAGCAGCGCACCGCATCAGCAGTGCGCCGCCTGCTGGCTTATGCCGAGCCGGTTCTCCGGGCCAGCGCGCGCAGGTCTTCGGCCGTGACCGGCTGCCCGCCCACGCCCCAGGCTCCTTGGTTGCACCTCCTCGATGGTGACCCACGTGACCTGTCACGGCGCGCAGATCCTCGTCGGATATTCGGGCCTGCGGCTGAATTGCCGCCTTCACGAACTTGATCCACGGAGGTCGAATTGAGCTTCGGCGCGACGGGCCGCGAAGGCTATTTGCCAGGCCGCCGTTTTTCGATGCGATGGTTGCCGAAGTCGGCGACGAACACCGCCGCCCGGCGCGCTGAACTCGCTGGGACCGCTGCCCGGCTTTGCCGATGACCGCCGAGCTGTGCCGTCGAGCGCGAAGACCTGCACCCGGTCGTTGAAATATTCGGCGACATAAAGCTCGTGACCGCGGATCGTGAGATTCATCGGCCTGCCAAGCTGGCCGGGTTCTTTACCGGGGGTCGCGAACTGCCGCTTGAAACGACCGTCGAGATCGAACACCTGGATTCGTCCGTTACGGGAGTCTGAGACAAACACTTCCTTCCTGCGACCGCAATTCCAGTGGGGTCGTTGAACTGCCCTGCACCGTCACCTTTTTGCCCCACGCGGTCACGAATTGGTGGTGACTGCAGCCCCGGCGCAAGGAACAAGGTGGTGCTTCCGGAATTCGGATCTGCGAGTCCACCAATGCGAGTTCTAATCGGCGTGGACAAGGTTCGCTTCGAGCACGCCGTCGAGGAAAGCGGGCACGCCGCTTCCCAGGCTGCGCGGCACCCCGAACGGCGCGAAATCTCGGGATACGCCGTAGCCCAGCACGAGACGAGCCCGGAAACTCTCACATCGCGGTTGGCCGGGGACGGATCGCGTGAGTTCTTGTCGTAGACAAACTGCTCGCGCAGCACCCACCCGTCTTCGGGCACGGGCAGCGCGGTGTTAAAGGTGATAGGCGCGCTCCCTGCCGTCCCGAACAAGAAGCCCGATAGGGCCACGGCGGTCAAGTGACGGGCGCGCAACGTCACGATCGCACCCGGGCTCCTATTTGGTCGGTGCGCTTGATGGCGCCGGTTCGAAACCGCGCAGCGTAAAGCCGGCGTCTTTAACCGCCTTTTTTGCAGCGGTTTCATCGAGGCTCACCCCTTCTGCCCTCGTCACCGTCACGGTGCCGGTGGCGATGTCCACCTCGACGCGCTGCACGCCTTTAATCGCGTTGAGCTTTTTCTCGACACCGTAGGCGCAGAACGAGCAAGCAAGCCCGTCTACGCGGAGCTTGTAGCCCTGTGACATTCTCATGAGGTGCCTCCTATTGAAACTCTAAATCCTGGAGTGGCATCCGAAGTCAAGAGCTGTTCTGTTCCGCGTCATGAGCCGCGCTTCGACCGCGGCCGTTCCAAGCATTCCACACACTTCCTGCCAGCAGCGTTCCAAGCCCCGTCCAGACCAACCAGGGATGCATGAACAAGCCCACCGCTGCGATGCACCCGCCCGCCAGCCCCAGCCAGAACGGCGTCATGAACGCATGGGCCCGCGTCGATCGGTAAAGTGTCCACAGCGTGAATCCGACCAGACCAAAGAAGAGGGGAAACAGGATGAAATCGTTGATCAGGAATTCCAGGCCCACGGCGCCGAGCGCGCCCACGACGGCGGGGACGCCGAGGCAGCACGCTGCTGTAAACACGCTCCCTGTCCACGCCGAAAATTGCTTGATCAATTCGTTCATTGGGCTTCCTCGTCACCGCCCTTGGCGCTTTTCCCCGATCTGCGTCGTCTACGGCATGACCCGCCGGTCGCAGTTGTCAATGGTTCACTGCCAATCGGTCTCCTGCCTCTCCAACCGCGCCATGTCGCAATCGCCGATGACAAAGCGCCTGAACAAGCATCAACCGTGCGAGCGGGCCGTTTCAACAACTCGCCGAGGCTAATCGCGCCTGCTGCTGAAGAACAGGTATTTGATCAGCGCCCCTACGGCGAGCACCAGCACGACGAGAATCAGGAGCCACAATAGCCCCATGCCCGCCATCATCCCGCCGTCCATCATTCCATCCATCATGCCTTGCCTTGTCCGCTCCTATGGTTATGCGCAGCTTCCTCCGTACTTAGACCGCCCCGCCGGCGCAAGTGTCCCTGGCATTCCAACAAGACACCATAATGATCAACCCGCGCAGCACGACAGCTGCTTCACGTCTTTCCTGAAGGTCTGGGCGCAAAGCTTGAGCCCTTCGGCCATGGTCAAGTACGGACTCAAGCGCTATGTCAAGGCCGGTTGCCAATGGCGGGATCACATGGCTGGCGCTTGGTGGGATTGCAGCACTGACCTGCGGCAAGCTGGTGATTAACGGCGAGAACGCGCAACCGCGCTCATGCGTATTCGAACCTCGGAGAGGCCCCCGCGCAGAAAGGAAGGCCGCACGGCATTGCCGCCCTGCGGCCCTCGCCTTCGGTTTGAATAGGCTGATCGCTGCCCGCTCAATCGTTGGAATTATTCTCCGGAAACGGGCTGGTGTTGGGGTGCCTTTGCTCCGCAAGGATGCTGGTGCGGCCAATCGAATTCCTCGTGGAGTCTCCTACGGCCGCCACGATATTCCTTTGCAAGTCATCGTGCGAAACAATCGTGCAATCCGCGCCGATACACTGAGGAAATGGCGAGTCGCTGGCCATCGCATACCCACCCAGCGGAGCGAGTAACAGACCGCTTGCAAGCAATACAGAGGCTTTTCTCTTCAACATGTCATATCTCCTTTAGTTTTGCGAAATGGCTCCGCTTAAGCTCTCGCACTTCCGTTCAGCGTCGCCTACTCATTAGACAGAATGCAACGGCAAAACCTTACGCGGAAAAAATTGTCCTGCAGGTGTAAGGAATCGAGTTTTAAGGATTTGACGGTGGCCTTTGAGAAGAGACCGAGCCTATTTCTTTGCCATGAGAATCGTGATGACGTTCCCTCTGACGTCAAGCCGGACTATCTTGTTTCCACTCGCTTCGGCAAATACCCTGAAGTCTATTTCGGCTCCGGGATCGGTCGTCACGACTTTGAGAGTCTGCCCCGGAGACATCTTCGAGAATGCTTTCTTGGCACGGAGCAGCGGTATGGGGCAGTTGTAGCCTCTGACATCTATCACAACTTCTTGCATAGTGATCTGGATTACATCGTGGCCCGCATTCGCGCCTGCATAAATATACGTAACACCCTCCCAAGTCCGGCTGCAGTCAGGCGGATCCCGCAGCAGCATTGCTCGCGCGATATGCGGCCGTACTGATGTCCTTGTCTGTGGCCGATCCTGCACGGCCATCAAGCTCACCGGCCTGTCGCAGAAGGCGTGCCAACTCCGAAGGTGGCATCGGCCGGGCAAACAGGAATCCCTGCGCTTCGTCGCAGTGCCTCAACCGCAGAAAATCGCGCTGCGTCAGGCTTTCCACGCCTTCTGCAACCACTCGCTTACCCAGGCTGTGGCCGAGCTGAATGATCGCATCGCAGATGGCATCTGCATTGGCGTCGCGACCCAGGTCGTCGACGAACGATTTGTCGATCTTCAACGCATCGATGTCAAATCGACGTAGGTAGCTCAGCGATGAATAGCCGGTTCCGAAATCGTCTATCGACAGATGCACTCCGAGCCGCCTGAGGGTCGTCAGCACCTCAGTGGTCAGCTCCACGTCGTTCATTACGGCGGACTCCGTGATCTCCAGCTCCAGCATTTCCGGTGAGACGTTCGCCGCCGTCAGCGCGGTGCGCACACTATGCGGCAGCGCGGGGTCACGGAATTGTTCCGCCGATACATTCACCGCCACCCGCGGCGGCTTCAATCCCGCGTCGCGCCACTGGCGGATCTGGATGCAAGCCTGCCGCAGCGCCGATGTACCAACGGGGAGGATCAGCCCGGTCGATTCGGCGACAGGGATGAATTCGCCCGGGGCGATCCATCCACGAACGGGATGCTGCCATCGAATTAGCGCCTCGCAGCTGGTGAACGACAGGACCGTGCCATCGCTGCAGAGCGAAACTTTGGGCTGGTAGAAGAGCTGCAGAGAATTTCCCTCGAGCGCCTCGCGCAGCTCGCGTTCGATCTGCTGGCGCCGGCGCGCTTCCTGCGTCATGTGCGGGGAGAAAAACTGGTATGGTATGCGGGCATCTCGCCTGATGCGGCTCAGCGCGACTTCTGCATCGTGCAGTATCGTCGCCGCATCGACGCATCCGGAGTCGGGGCAGGCGATGCCTATTTTGCAGCGCAGCCGCAGCTCATGGCCTCCCACTCTCAGAGGGCGCTCCACTTCGGCCTGCACGCGCTCGGCATGCTCGGCAAGCCGGGACGGATTGGAAGCGCCCAGGCTCGTGATGCCAAATTCATCTCCGCCGAGGCGTGCAGCGAACTGCCCCGATTTGATCAAAGTGCTCAGTCGGCGTCCGACTTCAGCAAGAGCGCTATCCCCGATGTCCTGCCCAAGTGCATCGTTGACTCCGCGGAACTCGGCCAGGTTGAGCGCGAGCACGTGGACGGACTCGCCGCGCTCGCATGCCACAGCCAGCGTCTCGCGCAGATGCTCCAGGAAGAACTCGCGATTAGGGAGCCCCGTGAGCGCGTCGTGACGAGAGAGAAAGCGCGCTCTTTCCTCGGCGCGCGTGCGGTCGGCACGATGACTCTCCGCGACCCTGCTCAGCATCTGGTTGTGCGCCTCGAATACATCTCCCAGCTCGTCCTGCGGGCGCTCGGAAATCTGAAAGTCGTCCGGGCGGCTCGGGCTGGCCGCGGCAGCCAGCATGCTGGCCCTCAATCTCAGTACAGGACCCAGCACCGACCGATGGAGGACGAACATCGTGCCAGTGGTCACGACGGCGACGATCAGAGCCACCAGTCCCGCGATTCGAAGAACGAATGCAAGCACCGCGGCGTGGAGGCTGGATCCATCTGTCCGAGCGACAACTACCAGCGGCATATCGTTGATGACCTGTCGAAAAGCGATGTCGTAGTGCTCGCTTCGCAACAGATGGCGCCGAACCAGGCGATGCCGTCCCTGCCACACGGCATCCGTGTTGAAGTCTTGAAAATCCGCTGTCCCCACTTGGGCGAGCGTTGATCCGTATCGGTCCACTATTCTCAGACCGACGATCTGAGGGTCGCGCACCACGGCGAGCATCCGACGCTGTACGTCAGCGGACCGCATGGCTCCGCTTTCGATTGATAAAGCGGTAACGGCTGCTGTGATCACCTTTTCCTCGATACGCCGGCGCTCGTCTCTATAAAAGCCAAGCGTGGACGGAATGAGGATCAGGCTCTCGATAAGCAGGATCAGGATGAAAACCGAGAAGGCGACGGACCGGCACAACCGACAGGCGACAAGGGGCCGCCACAGAGTGTTTTCGAAACTCCCGGCAACAGCAGAAATGCGCGACAAAACGCTCCTGAACAGCGCCATCGCCCCTCTTTTCAAGTGTGACGCCGCGCGACGAACCCTCGATTGGCGGTAGGTCGCATCACGGCGCGAATCCTTACAGCGGGCCTTCAGCTCGTTGCCATAGCAGATCGGCGAAGGTTACCGGGCAGCTTCACGGGGCACCGGCAAATGAAGCGCTTTCGATGTGCCTGTGTAAGGTTTTGCAGCGGTCTTCGGTCCTACCCACACGAACGAGCGTGCAACGGCTACAACCCACCAGGAGGCCACAATGAAGTCAGATCAAAGATCCTGCATCAAGTCACTGATTACGACCGGTTTAATGGCAGCCGCCCTGGCCGTGCCCGGATCGATGGCGGCCAACCCCTGTAGTCCCTGCGGCGCCAAACCACGTTCCGAAAAATCGAAGCAAGGCAACCCCTGCGCGGCGAAGAATCCGTGCGCCGCGAAAGCCGGGAATGGCTGTGCAGCAAGGAATCCTTGCGCCGCGAAGGCCAAGAATCCCTGTGCAGCAAAGAACCCGTGCGCCGCGAAGAACCCTTGTGCGGCAAGGAATCCGTGCGCCGCCAAGAAATAATCAGCGTAATTCGCGCCTTTCCAGCAAGAGGAGGTTCATCGTGCATTTCGATCTAAGACCAATTGTGAAGACACTTGCGAGCGCCGGCTTCATTACATTGGCATGCGGGGGACCTGGAGCGCTCGCTGCGCCGTGTGGCCCGTGCGGCGCGAAGCCACGCGCCTCGCGGAGCAGCGGCAATCCGTGCGCCGCCAAGAACCCATGCGCTGCGAAAAACCCCTGTGCCGCCAAAAATCCTTGCGCCGCTAAAAATCCCTGTGCGGCAGGCAATCCTTGTGCCGCCAAGGGCGGTGCTCCTGTAACAGACAAGCGCGCCGAAGCTATTTCCAAGGAATACAAGAACTGGAAAAAGGTGAACGACCGCGGCGTCAAGAGCGCCACGCACGGCGGCACACTGGTGTACACCTACATAAACAAGGCTGCCGAGGGGGCGGCGACCACCGGCAAGTTTCCCTTCTCGGCCGGTTCGGTGCTGGCAAAAGAATCCTTTGCGGACAAGGGTGGAAAGCCAGGTGCCAGAGACTCGCTCTTCATCATGGAAAAGCGCAAGTCAGGCTATGACGCCGCCAACGGCGACTGGCATTACGCGGTGGTGGAGCCCGATGGCAAGGTTTCGATGAGCGGAAGCGGGAAGCAGGGCAGCACCACCCAGTTTTGCAGTGGCTGCCACATGGCAGCGAAGGTGAACGATTATGTGTTTGGTGCCGGCACGACGATGAAGGTCAAGAGCGTGAATGTAGGTGCAGCCGCAAACCCGTGTGCGCCCGGCAATCCGTGTGCTGCAAAGAACCCCTGTGCCGCGAAAAATCCGTGTGCAGCGAAAAATCCGTGCGCCGCCCGGAATCCTTGTGCCGCAAAGAAATAGCAGTCGTGTCGCTTGCACGGCAAGAGCATCGTTCTGCTACGCGTGCGTCGAGGTAACCCTCGGCCGATGGTGGAGGGTTGAGGCTTGAACAGTGTCAGGCAGAAGGCCGTGGACTTGCCGGATCTGCAGGCTCCGGACACCAGCCGCCTGTCGGCGCGGCGCCTGCGCGAAATGTTGACGGCGGGCATCGAAGCGCTGGAATGCAGGCGCGCGCTCGAGCGCGGAGGCATCAACCTGGTAAGCGAGCTGCTCCGCGGCCAGGGCGATTTCGTGGAGTACGAGCATTATCCCCGGGATGACGTTTACGATGCCGAGTCCGGAGCGCAGTATTACTACCATGCACACCGCGGAATCCGCGGCGAACACGGCCATTTTCACACCTTCATCCGGGACCCTGGCTGGCAGGCGGATCGTAACGGCAATCGCGAGGCGGAAGCCCAGTCGTGCGGCGATGGCTCGTCCGTTACCCACCTCATCGCGATCTCCATGGACGCGTACGGCTGGCCGATCGGGCTTTTCGCGACCAACCATTGGGTCACTGGCGGCACATGGCGCACGGCGGAGAGCACCATCAACAGGCTGCCCCGGTTTCGCATCGACCACGCTTATCCGTCATGGCCCGTGAATCGCTGGCTCGGCGCCATGTTCACTTTGTTCCGTCCCCATATCGAATCACTGCTCCGGCATCGCGACCAGGTCATCGCTGCATGGGGACCGATGGATATCCAGCAAAATGTGCTGGAGGACCGCGCTCTCGAAATTACCGGTTTCCTTTCGATTGATGTCGAACGGACAGTGCATACGCTGCGCGAAAGTCTGATGTTGCAGCATTGAACTGTACATGCGCCTGATCTATCTGCTGAACGATATGCTGAGCGCATCGATCATAGCTCTGTTCCTGATCAGTGCAGCCCCCGCTACTGCGGCGGATCATGCGGTGCGCATCATTGAACTCACCCAACTGCCCTGCCAGTTCCTGGAGAGCGAAAAGGGAGTAGATCGCAGGTACGTTTCGCGCTCTCTCAAGGACTGTGAGGCGATCAACGAAAGGACTGCCAGAGAGCGTCTCGCCAGTGCAAGGCAACTGGAACTCAAGCCGGGCAGATATATCTTTCGCGTCACCAACCGCAACGTTCCTTACGAGCTGGGATTCTGGTTGCGTGGCGCATCCGCTTTGTCGCGAGTGTCGCTGCCAAGCGTCTCGGGAGGGGGACTCGTGGCGGGAAAAACACAGGACTACGAAGTAACCCTCAAACCAGGCGAATACATCTATTCATGCCCGCTCAACAACACGCCCGATTACAAGCTCGTTGTCCGCTAGTGCCAGGCTCCCGGTGAGATCGTGATGAGTCCCCACGTAGCGGGCACGCGGCCGTACCTGCCGCGCATAGCCCGGGCGGTAACGTGCGCGCTACCGCTTGTCTTGCTGGCGATCGCGCCTTCATGGTCACAGCCATCGCCATTACCGGGAACGCACACGCTGCAAACGAGACATTCCTTCGACATACTCATGGAGCGTGTGGAGAAAGCGGTCGTCAGGCACAACATGGGATTGGTGGCGCAGGCAAGCGCGAGCCGCGGCGCAGCTGCGCGTGGTGTCACGATTCCTGGAAATGCGGTTCTCATGGTGTTTCGCAATGACTATGCCGTGCGAGTGCTCGAGGCGAGCGTGCCGTCCGGCATCGAAGCGCCGCTGCGGATCTACATCACGGAAAACCTCGACGGCACGGCGAACCTGACATATCGTGCGCCAAGCGCCGTCTTTGCGCCTTACCGCAGCCACCCGCTTGATGAGTTGGCCAGGGAGCTCGATGTCACCTTCCAGAACATTGCGCGGGACGCTGCAGGCAGATAAAACCCTGTTTGCGTCTGCAGCCCGCCAGCGTCGGGTAATTATCACAGCGCTGGCCTTGGGGACCGTGCTGCTGGTGGCGATTCCTGATGAAGGTTGGCGCATGCGGCTCCTGCTGTTGCTCGGGATGGCACTTGGCGCCACGCTTTATCTGACCTCGTTCAGTTTCACATCGGCATACCGGAATCTCCTGATGCAGGGAGAAACGGCGGGCGTGCAGGCACAGCTCGTGCTGCTGGCGGTCGCGACGGTCCTGTTTGCGCCCGTGCTGTCGGCAGGATCCTTCCTGGGGCATCCCGTTTCAGGGGCGAGCGCGCCGGTCGGCGTGCCGGTAGTCGTTGGCGCTTTTCTGTTTGGGCTGGGGATGCAGCTCGCCGGCGGCTGCGGCTCCGGTACGCTCTTCAGCGTGGGCGGCGGTAACGCGAGAATGCTTATCGTGCTGCTGTTCTTCTGCGGCGGCTCATTCTGGGCAAGTTTGCACATGAGCTGGTGGGAGCGTCTTCCCGCTCACGGAGAAGTCGTCCTTGGCGAGCAGCTTGGATGGATCTCCGCCGTGAGCTTGCAGCTCGGATTGTGCTGCGCGCTGTGGGCTTGGCTGCGGCGCAGGTCTCGCGCACGCCCGCTCTCGCCTGAGGCACACTCAGCGCATCGCTCGTTAATGATCGGTGCGATGCTGCTCGCCGGTCTGGCGTGGCTGGTATTGGTCGTCGCCGGACATCCCTGGAGCATCACTTGGGCGTTTACCCTCTGGGGTGCCAAGGCGGCGCTCCCGCTCGGCTGGCAGCCCGATGACAGCGCGTTCTGGAACGGGGATTTTCAGCGTTCGGCTCTGGAAAACGGGATCTTGCAGGATGTCACATCGGTAACCGACATAGGGATCATGCTCGGCGCCCTGGCTGCCGCCGGTTTCGCGGGGCGGTTCAGGCCTGGCTTTGCGCTTTCAGCGGCATCGCTCGCGTCTGCGATGATCGGTGGGCTCGCCATGGGTTATGGCGCGCGCATCGCATACGGCTGCAACATCGGCGCGTTCTTCTCCGGAGCGGCATCCACCAGCCTGCACGGCTGGATTTGGATAGTCGCCGCGCTGGGCGGTACATCGCTCGGCATGAGGCTGCGCCCGTGGTTCGGGTTACGCGACGGCGCGTGAAAAAAATGCTGGAAATGCAAATGAAAGGATGGCAATGGAGATGCTGAAATACGTGAGCAGATTCGTGTCGGCCTTGATGTTACTCCTGCTCTTCCCTATGGCTGCCTCCGCGGCCGGTGAACAGTGGAGAGCCGAATGGCCGCGGACCGACTTCTCCAAGCACACCGTCCCGCTGGTGGAGATTGTGTCCGGAGGCCCCCCGAAGGACGGCATTCCGCCCATCGACAAGCCGCGTTTCGTGACGCCCGGCGAGGCAGGCAAGTGGCTGGACCGGCGTGAGCCGGTCATTGTGCTCGAGGTGCACGGCGAGGCGCGCGCCTATCCTCTTCAGGTGCTGATGTTTCACGAAATCGTGAATGACACGGTGGGCGGCGTGCCTGTAGCGGTGACCTTTTGCCCGCTGTGCAACGCCTCGATCGTATTCGATCGCTCGCTAGGCGGCACCGTGCTTGATTTCGGCACCACCGGCAACCTGCGCAAGAGCGATCTCGTCATGTACGACCGGCAGACCGAGAGTTGGTGGCAGCAGTTCACCGGCAAGGGCATCGTCGGCTACCATGCGGGCGCTACGCTCGTCCAGCGTTCCTCGACCATCGCGGCGTTCCAGGACTTTCGGCGGGCGTATCCCAACGGGCGGGTCCTCTCTCGCCAGACCGGATTCGTCAGGCCTTATGGCAAGAATCCATACCGCGGTTACGACAAGATCGGTGACGTACCCTTCCTTTTCAGCGACCCGCTCGATCCGAGGCTGCCGGCGATGGAGCGCGTGCTGGGCGTCTCCATCAATGAGCAGACCCGTGTCTATCCGTTCGCCGCGCTTACCACGACGCCGGTCATCAACGACGAAGTGGCCGGCGCGCCCATAGTCATATTGAGTGAAGAGGGCGTGCTGTCGGCCCTGGACGCCGAGGTTATCCGCGATTCACGACGCATCCCGGCCGCGGCCGCCTACAGCCGCAGACTGGGCGACCGCACGCTTTCATTCGAACGAAAGCAGGCCCGTACGGTAGATCGTGAAACCGGCTCCGAGTGGGACATTTTTGGTCAAGCCACCGCCGGGCCGCTGAAAGGCACGCGTCTACGCCCCGTGGACAGCGGCGTTCACTTTGCCTTTGCCTGGCTCGCCTTCCACCCCCGCTCCGAGATCTACGGAAAGCCGTCCGCAACAGCGACCCCTCGCGCTCGGGATATGCCTCTCCCTCGAATGTAAGGTTTGGGGCGCGCGCACGGTCTAGTGAATGACGGCTGCAGGAGCGACCTTCCGATTCACCCCATCGGTTAGGAGTCCTCCCCGCTCCTGCAGCCTCTTTTGGCTGGCACGATATCGCGTGCCCCTTATAGCGGATAAACGATCCAGGAGTTTCGACATGAGCGCAAAGCGGTTCGGTGTTATCTTGACCATACTGTTGATCACCGCCCTGGCGGGTTGTGCAGCGCAGACCCGGCATGACCAGGGGCCGGCGTGGCCCGACCAGTCCTATCCCACCGATTGAGCTATGCAACAGCGACGTGAGTAAGGCAGTGATACGCCGGAAGCGCCAGCCGTGATATTCAGTGGCAGACAATCGAAATTCGAAGTCGTTGTCAGGGCGTTCTCGACGGAACTTTACCGCTATGCGTACTGGCTTTCGCGCGACCGCTTTACCGCCGAAGACCTTGTGCAGGAGAGTTTTGCCCGGGCATGGCAGGCCTGGGAACAGCTCAGCGATGAAAAGGCGGTGAAGGCCTGGCTTTATTCCATCCTCCGCAATGAGCATGCACGTCTGTATGAACGCAAGCGGCTGGTTATCGACGACGAGCAGGACCTTGGTGAAATCCCGGACTTGGCGGGATCAAATCCGCATGCGGCCTTCGAAATGAGAGAAGCAATTTATGCGCTGCCGAAGACCTACCGTGAGCCCCTGCTCCTTCAGGTCCTGGGCGGATTCAGCTGTTCGGAGATTTCCGGGCTGATGCATATTACCGAAGGCGCGGTGATGACGCGGTTGACCCGTGCTCGGCAGGCATTGAGGCAGCTTTCCAGCTCGAATGCCGCAACGAAAAAGAGGGCTTCATGAACTGCATCGAGTTTCGCCGCCTGTTACTCACCGAGCCTCGCGCGCTCTCGCAGGAGCAACAGGCGCATAGCGCGCAGTGCGACGCATGCGCTTCGTTTGCAAAGGAGATTGGCGATCAGGAAAGCCAGATCACCGAAGCCGTACTTGTTCCGGTTCCCGAGTCGCTTGACGAGCGCGTTCTTCTGCGCCAGAGGATACGGCGACCGGCGCGCTTGGCGCTGTTTGCGCTCGCTGCTTCGATGATGCTCGCCGCAGGCATCGGGTTTTTTGCATACCAGGAGCGAAAATCGTCAGACGACCACGTTATTGCGGGGTCGAATCTGGACAGTCAACATCCTGCAGTCGCCGCGATTTCATACGTCCTCGACCATGAACCACAGTTGCTTCTTGCAAATCAAAGGGGAGACCCTGTTGTGATGCGTGATGCACTGCTTCGGCTCGGCATCAAGCTGCCCGAAGACAAGATGCGAGTGCGGTATTTGGGAAAATGCCCTGTTCCCGGGGGAGCCGGCGAACACCTGGTACTGAATACACCGCACGGACATGTGACCCTCATACTGGTTCCGGACCGCTCTCTCGGGAGCCGCCGGGTCGTGGACTATCGCAACCGGGTGGCCGTCGCCAGCCCGCTCAGCAGCGGAAGCTACATTCTGGTGGGAGAGTCGCTCCACACTCTCAGACGGCTGGAGCAGATGCTGATGTGAAATGCGCTTTTGGCGTGGACCCCATTGCCCGGCACCTCATTCATCTTCGAAGGCGGCCGCATACCTTCCCGCAGCTCGATAGCCCCCGATATAGATAACACCAGGATCGCACTCCGGCCAGAGGCGCACCCCCAGGAGCGCGCTACGACTCCACTTGCCGCACCTCCGTCCTGCAGGTATTGTAGAATAGCCGTTCCAGAATGCAACTCCCGGAGCATTCCGGGGGACGACATGTGTAAGGCCTCGGCAAACCGTACTACTATATCCCAACTTGATTCAGGCTCACTTGCACACAGAGAGATTAGAACATGCGCGCAACGTTGCCCTTGCTTGAAGAGAGCGACTTTCCTGCTATTCGACGCAGGCGGCTTAAGACCCTCCAAGTCAATCTCGGCTACAAATGCAACCAAAGCTGTGTGCATTGCCACGTTAATGCGGGGCCGACCCGTACCGAAATGATGGGCCGTGGGACGATATTCGAAGTCCTCGCGTTCCTTGGGGCCTCGGGAATCAAGACCCTGGACATAACCGGCGGCGCGCCCGAACTCAATCCAAACTTTCGCACGCTGGTTCATTCCGCACGGGACATCGGCGTGCGCGTGATGGATCGCTGCAACCTCACTATACTGGAGCAGCCCGGACAAGAGGACCTGGCGCAATTTCTCTCAGACCATGAGGTAGAAGTAGTCGCTTCGCTACCTTGCTATCTGGAAGACAACGTTGACCGCCAGCGGGGCAAGGGTGTTTTCGAAGCAAGTATCCGCTGTCTCACGCTGCTCAACCGCTTCGGTTATGGTCAGCGAGGATCCAGGCTGGAGTTGAACCTTGTCTATAACCCTCAGGGACCAGTGCTGCCACCGGCGCAGGGCAAACTTGAACAGGACTATCGCCGACACCTCGGAGAGCGTTACGGAATCGTTTTCAATCGCTTATTCGTTCTTACCAACATGCCGATTCAGCGGTTTGGGAGCATGCTGGTTTCCAAGGGTCTGTTCGAGCAATATATGGCCCTTCTGAAGAGCGCCTATCGAGCGGAGAACCTCGAAGACCTGATGTGCCGCACGCTACTTTCTGTAGATTGGCAGGGTTATGTCCATGACTGCGATTTCAACCAGATGCTGGGACTTGGAATGGAATGGGATGGAAAGTCGCGCACCCACTTGCGAGAGTTGATCGGCGCAGACTTGAGCGGCAATCCGATCGTTGTGAAGGACCATTGCTATGGTTGCACCGCGGGTCAGGGATCGAGTTGCGGCGGTTCTCTCTCCTGAACCGCGAGAAACGACAGGCTCTTAGCGGGTCAAAAATTCACACCTACTCAATTCCGAGCATAAATGCATCTCGACCCGACGACTGGCGCCTTCTTCTGGGCCTTCCTCCTTCTCTACGGCACGGTCATGTACGTCGTCTCCCCGCAAGCGCGTACGGTATCGAGCTTCTTCAGCGGGACTGACGAGACCGGAAAGCCTGCCACCGAGTGGGCATTGATGTGCAGCATTTTCATCAGCTGGATCTTTGCGAAATCGGTGACCAATGCTGCGAATCTCGGGGCGAGCTTCGGCATCGTTGGTGGACTTGCCTATGCTGCCTGCGGTCGTTGGCGCGTACTACGGACAGACCGGCGAGTGGACCTTTATAGGAGCGGCTTTGCTCTTCACGGCGGCAACCTTGCTTTACAGCATGAAGGGTGGGCTGCGCAGGTCTATTTTTACCGATGTGATCCAGTCGGTATTGTTCGTCATCGTGCTGACCATCGTTTTGTTCGCCATTTTGCCGAAACACGGGGTGGCGGCGCTCCTGTCCACGGGCGAGTTCCGCCTGAGTGCCGGACTCGATCTTGTGATGGTCGCCTTATTGCAGGTGTTGTCCTACCCTTTTCATGACCCGGTGCTGACGGACCGCGGCTTCATCACGGAGGAAAAGAAAATGCTGCGCGCCATGATCGCAGCCGGCGCACTAGGGTTCGTCTGTATCCTCGCCTTCAGCCTGGTCGGCGTGCATGCCCGTATAGAGGGACTGCCTGCGGGAGACAACATGCCGGGAGCCGTGGCCCTCACCTTCGGTGTCATTCCCTACCTGCTGATGACCATTGTCATGATCATGGCTGCCGGCTCCACGCTGGACTCGACATTCTCGTCTGTTGCGAAATCAGTCGGTCGCGAGATACCGCTGCTTGCCGGACGCCGCCCCGGTATGCGTTCGATAACGATAGGCATGTGGACCATGGTAGCGATGGCGGTGCTGGGCAACATCCCGATGATCGCCGGCACGGACATACTGAAGGCGACCACCATCAGCGGCACCATGGTGATGGGGCTGGCTCCGATATTCCTCCTTGCGCCATTCGTGCGATACTCGCCCTGGAGCTTCCATCTTGCCTTCTGGCCGGGCATCTTTCTCGGCATCCTCCTCACTGTGAATGCGATACCGCCGTCCTGGGCGATCGGTGAAGGAAAGTATGCCCTGCTCCTGGGCGTCAACCTGTACGGCCTGGGCATTTGTTTCGCCGGCTTTCTGCTGCCTATACTTGGTCAGCGGCTGCGCTCGCGCACGTGACATGCAGCTGAGGACATCAGATACGGTGCTGCCGGCTCAGCCGGGACGCAGCTGTCCGCTGAACTACCGCTATTCTCCAGCGAGTCTTGCGCGTCACCCTGACATACACGCAGAGACTCTCTACGTAGTTGGCGGTCTCTACGGCAATGTTCATGCGCTCGAGCGAATCCTTGAAATAGTCCACGCGGAGCCCCAGCGCGCGCTGATCGTATTCAACGGAGATTTTCACTGGTTCGATGTACATCTCTGCGATTTTGCGGTAGTCGATTGGATAGTGATGCAGCACATCGCTTTGCGCGGCAACGTCGAATCCGAAATTGCGGGTGATGACGATAGCGCGGGCTGCGGCTGCGCGTACCCGAGCGATGTGACTCGGGATGAGGTGGAGCGGTCCAACGCCATAGCCAGGTTACTGCGCTGCACCGCGCGCAGATTTCCAGGTATTCGAAGCGGGTTGGACTCGCTGCAAATGAATGCAGTTGCGCAGGTTGCGGGCGTTCGAGTAGCAATCGTGCACGGCGATGCGGAGTCGCTTGCCGGTTGGGGATACTCTCATCAGGCACTGTTGCATGCCGAGGGAGCGCAACGCCTAATTGAGCATTTCAGTGCTTCGCGAACGCGGGTGATCGCGTCGAGCCATACCTGCCTTCCGGTGGCGCAGACGGTGCAAACACTTGGAGCCACCTGCGCTCTTTTTAACAACGGCGCTGCCGGCATGCCGAATTTCCGCGGCACGACCTATGGCCTGCTGACTCGTATCTCCACGCGTTCTCACCCGCATGCGCTCTATCGGACTCGCGTAGATTCCGTCTACGTGGAGGCGATCGCAATCGACTATGACCACATGGCGTGGAGGCATATGTTTCTGGCAAGCTGGCCGCCCGGGTCCCCCGCATATGAGTCGTACTACGAGCGCATCATGGAGGGTCCGAGGTACGAAATCCATGCCGCGGTGCGTGGAGCAGTACGCTTGTGCAACAACCAGCACTAGCGGCCGCCCCTGGGGAGGAAGTAATCCATGAAAGCAAAACTACTTCTTCTAGGCGCTATCGTCGGCGCAGCCGTGATCTTCTTTGCGCTGGATCTGGATCGCTACTTCACCCTTGAGTTTTTCCGATCACAGCGGGCCGCGATCGACGCTTATGTACAGAACAAGCCGCTATGGGCGGCATTTGCATTTTTTATGATCTATGCCGCCGTAACCGGCCTGTCGCTGCCGGGGGCGGCATTGATGACGCTGGTCGCCGGGGCGCTCTTCGGCTTGCTATGGGGCGTCATTATTGTCTCCTTCGCCTCGACCATCGGCGCAACTCTCGCCTTCCTGGCATCGCGATTTCTCTTACGTGATTGGGTGCAGGGCAGATTCGGAGACAAACTAAAACCAATCAACGAGGGCGTGACGAAGGAAGGGGCATTCTATCTGTTCGTGCATACAGGGAGAGGCGCGCATCATCTCTCCCTACACCGTAGAAATAAAGACTGGCTCTGAAACAACAACGCTTACCACCCGCGCGATCGTGATCGCCGCGGGCGCCCGTCCGTTCGTCCCGCCCATTCCCGGAATCGATCAAACCGGTTACGTCATCTCGGACACCGTGTGGGAACTGCGCGAGCTGCCCATACGGCTGGTGGTGCTCGGGGGCGGGCCGATCGGCTCGGAGCTTACGCAGTGTTTCGCGCGCCTAGGCTCCGAGGTGACGCAGGTCGAGATGCTGCCGCGTATCCTCATCCGCGAAGATCCCGAAATTTCCGAGATGGTGGCGCAGCAGTTCAGGAAGGAGGGCATTCGCGTCCTCACCCTTCACAAGGCGAAGCAGTTCGTCATCGAGAACGGCGAAAAGATTTTGATTTGCGAGGCGAACGGGAAGGAGGTTCGGGTACCGTTCGATAACGCTGCTTTGTGCGGTCGGCCGCATCGCGAACACCGAGGGCTACGGGCTCGAAACGCTCGGGGTTCCCGTCACGCGCGCGCGGACTCGCTATCCCAACATCTATGCATGCGGCGACGTTGCAGGACCGTATCAGTTTACCCATACCGCCGCCCACACCGCGTGGTATGCGGCGATCAACGCGCTGTTCGGCAGTTTCCGCAAGTTCCGCGCTGATTTCTCGGTAATCCCAGGGGCAATATTCACCGAGCCCGAGGTCGCGCGGGTCGGGCTGAATGAAACCGAGGCGAAAGAAAAGCGCATTCAGTACGAAGTGACGACGTACGGCATTGACGATTTCGACCGCGCCATCGCCGACGGCGAGGCCCGCGGCGTGGTAAAGGTGCTCACCGCTCCCGGCAAGGACAGGATCCTCGGCGTCACGATAGCCGGCGAGCATGCCGGCGATCTCATCATTGAGTTCATTCTCGCCATGCGTCACGGATTGGGGCTCAACAAGGTTCTCGGCACGATTCATATCTACCCGACGCTTGCCGAGGCAAACAAGTACGCTGCGGGGGCCTGGAAGCGCTCGCATGTCACTGCGGGACAGCTCTCGTTTGCACAGACCCTGCAAAGCTGGCTGCGCGGCGCCTCGAGTCTCGGCGAAGTATGCAGCGGCCTTGTGCGACTGACTCGAGACAAGCAGCGCGCATTCCAGCCGGAGACCCCGCAGGAACCCATGTCTCCGGTATAAACCTATGTGTCGGGAATAGACCCGAGGTTACGGAGTGGGTCTGGTTGGATTCGAACCAACGACCAAAGGATTATGAGTCCTCTGCTCTAACCGGCTGAGCTACAGACCCGCTGGCGGGAATCGAATTATAGCGGAGGGGCGTGGCAATCGCCCCCACCTCAATCCTCCCCCGCAAGCAGGGAAGGAGAGTTTTTTCTAGCTTTCGGTGTCGAGGAAGCTGCGCAGCCGCTCGGAGCGCGACGGATGGCGCAATTTGCGCAGCGCCTTCGCCTCGATCTGGCGGATGCGCTCGCGCGTGACATCGAACTGCTTGCCCACTTCTT
>JBQTHU010000196.1:0-4143 GCA_052389535.1 Betaproteobacteria bacterium
TGGAAAGTGATGGAGGATGCGGCCAAGCGCATTCTCAAGGCGGGCAAGGCGCCGGGCATCCTCGTTGGCGAAGCGGACGGCAGGCGCTGCCTCGACATGGGGTTTCGTTTCGTGGCGGTCGGCGCGGACGTGGGCATGCTCGTTCGCGGCAGTGAAGCGCTCGCTGCCAAGTTCAAAGCCTGACCCGATTGCCCAAGCCGATCACGGTCTTCACGGCGATTGTCGCCGCGGCGGCAGTCGCCGTGTATTTTTCGCCGCCTCCGGCCGGGGTCGCGGCCGAAACCATGCACGCAACGGCGCTGGTGGTGCTGGTGATCGGGCTGTGGGCGCTCGGCGCGGTGCCCGAGTACATCGCGGCGCTGCTGTTCTTCGCGCTGGCCATGCTGCTCGCGGTGGCGCCGGCGGAGGTGGTGTTCTCGGGGTTCGCGTCCGGCACGTTGTGGCTGGTGCTCGGCGGGCTGGTCGTCGCGGAGGCCGTGCGCTGCACCGGTTTGGGAGAGCGGTTCGCGCGTTCGCTGCTCTCGCGTATCGAACTTTCGTATCGCGGCCTGATCGTCGCGGTCGTTCTGGTGTCCACGGCTTTGTGCTTCGTCATGCCGGCGACCATCGGTCGCGTGCTGTTGCTGCTGCCCATCATGGGCGCAGTGGCGGAGAGCGCCGGCCTCCAGCGCGGAAGCGCCGGCTACAACGGCGTGGCGCTCGCTGTCATGATGACTTCCTACCAGGTCGGCACCGCGATCCTGCCGTCCAACGCGCCGAATCTCGTGCTGGCAGGCGCGGCGGAGACCCTTTATGCGACACCGCTCATCTACGCTGAATATCTGTTCGTGCAGTTTCCGGTGATGGGGCTGGTGAAGGCGGTGGTGATCGTCGCGCTCATCTGGTGGCTTTTCCCTGACGAAACCCGGCGCGCTTCCGCGCCGCAGGCGCCAACGCCCATGAGCGGCGAGGAACGGCGCCTGACCGTCATCCTGATTTCCGCGCTTGCGCTCTGGACGACGGACTTCATTCACCATGTACATCCCGGCTGGATCGGCCTTGCGGCCGGCGTGCTGGCTCTGCTGCCCCGCGTCGGCGCGATGCCGATGACCGCGTTTGCGCAGAACGTCAGTTTCGGCCCCTTTTTCTACATCGCGGCGATACTCGGCGTCGGTGGGCTCATGTCGGAAGCGGGCGTGAGCGCGATGCTCGGCGAGGCAGCGCAGTCCGCGCTGCAGCTCAAGCCGGGACAGGACGCGCTCAATTTCGGCATACTGGCGTTGCTCTCCACGTTCGCCGGCGTTCTGGTCACCAATCCCGCCCAGCCGGCGTTGATGGCACCGCTCGCCGGGTATTTTGCCGAAGCCGCCGGCTGGCCGCTCAAGGCGGCGCTGATGACTGTGGCGGTGGGGTTCACCACGCTGATCTTGCCGTATCAGGTGCCGCCGGTGATGGTGGGCGTGCAGATCGCGGGGATCCGCCTGCGCGACGTCCTGCGCCTGAGCGTGCCGCTGATGCTCGTCAGTTTTGTGGTACTGCTGCCGCTCGATTATGCGTGGTGGCGGGTCATCGGTTACTTTGGATGAACGCCGGAAAGACGGAGTCAGGAATGGCGAGCAAGCTTTTCACCCCTTTTTCCATTGGTAAGCTCGAATTGGAGAATCGCATCACGGTGGCGCCGATGTGCCAGTACAGCGCAGTGAACGGTTCCATGACCGACTGGCATCTGATGCATCTCGGGTCGCTCGCGCTGTCCGGTGCCTCCATGATGGTGATCGAGGCGACGGGTGTCACGCCCGAGGGCCGCATCACGCCGAACTGCACCGGGCTGTACTCCGACGAGAACGAAGCGGCGATGGCGCGGGCGGTGAAGTTCGTGCGCGGCATTTCTCCCATCCGTATTGGCATCCAGCTCGCGCATGCCGGCCGAAAGGCATCAGCGCAGCGGCCGTGGGAAGGGCGTGGCGCGCTCAACTTCGATGATCCCGCCGCCTGGCGGACCGTCGCGCCGTCGGCGGTGGCGCTGGCCAGCGGGTGGCCTGTGCCAAGTGCCCTGGATCGCACCGGGATGAATGAGATGCGCGATGCTTTCGTGCGTGCGGCGCGGCGCGCAGCGCGGCTCGGGCTCGATTTCATCGAAGTGCATTCGACGCATGGCTACCTGCTGTCCGAGTTTCTCTCGCCGCTCGCGAACCGCCGCGCCGACGACTACGGCGGCAGTCTGGAAAACCGCATGCGGTTTCCGCTCGAAGTGGTTCGTGCGATGCGCGCGGCATGGGACAAGCCATTGGGCGCCAAGATTTCCGGCACCGATTTCGCGGCTGGCGGCTGGACGCCCGATGATGCGGTCGCGTACGCGACAGAACTGAAGAACCTGGGTTGCGACTACGTTACGGTCTCTGGCGGCGGTGTGGTGCTCGACGCCAAGGTTCCCGTTTCGCCGGGATACCAGGTGCCGTTCGCCGAGCGCGTGAAACGCGAAACCGGAATCGTGACGGGCACGGTCGGTTTGATCAGCGACCCGGCGCAGGCGGAGGACATCGTCGCGTCGGGCCGGGCGGATTTCGTCTCACTCGCTCGCGCCATGCTGTTCAATCCCCGCTGGCCGCAGCACGCTGCTGTTACGCTACACGGGAATGCCCGCTATGCGCCGCAGTACGAGCGCTGCGCGCCCAAAGCCTGGCCGCCGGGGACGACGCTGGGTAAAGTCGTGTCATGAGCCCACTTAGAGTGGCGGCTGGCTGAATCGGGTCCCGGGAGAACCGCATGGAAGGCACTGCAGTGGTCACGGGCGCAAGCTCGGGCATAGGCGAGGCGATCGCCAGGCGCCTGCTCGACGACGGGTGCGAGGTGATTGCGCTGCAGCGACGGCCGCCGCGTTTCAAGCATCCGAAGCTGTCGTATCACGAGGTCGACCTTGCCGATGCCGTCGCCGCGCGCAACATCGCGGAGGCCATAGCGGGAAAGCACCTTGTACGCTATCTCGTCAACAATGCCGGGGTAAACCGCCCGGGACCGCTGGAGAAAGCGACCGTGGACGACCTCGACTATGCGCTCGCGCTCAACGTCCGGGCGGCGATGCTCCTCGTCCAGGCGTTCAGTCCCGGCATGCGCAGGGCGAAATTCGGCCGCATCGTCAATATTTCTTCGCGCGCCGTGCTGGGCAAGACCGAACGCACGGTTTACTCCACGGCCAAAGCCGGCCTGATCGGGATGACCCGCACGCTGTGTCTCGAGTTGGGCGCCGACGGCATCACGGTCAACGCGGTCGCGCCAGGGCCGGTTGCCACCGAGCTTTTCGACCGCGGACACCCGCCCGGAAGTCAGAAGCGGCAGATCGTGATCGACAGCGTCCCGGTGAAAAGGGTCGGCACGCCGGACGATATCGCGCGGGCCGTGGCATTTCTGCTCGCGCCTGAAAGCGGCTACATCACAGGCCAGACGCTGTTCGTCTGCGGCGGCACCAGCATAAGCGGCACGGGCGGGGCATAATTCATCGGCGGGAACTGACGCGCGGTGGTCCGTTTCCGGTCCGGGGGCGCGGCTTTTCCAGAAGACGGTTTGTCGCGGGTTTTTTTACTCATTTTTCCCCGTAAGTTGTTTGACACAAATGGGAAACGCTCCGATAATGCCGGGTTTCGTTCGGAGGGGTTCCCGAGCGGTCAAAGGGGGCAGACTGTAAATCTGTTGGCTCAGCCTTCGAAGGTTCGAATCCTTCCCCCTCCACCAGATTTGCGGCTGGCGCGGCGCGGACACTCTTCGAGGCTCAAGCGGGTGTAGCTCAATGGTAGAGCAGAAGCCTTCCAAGCTTACGACGAGGGTTCGATTCCCTTCACCCGCTCCAACCCCTCTCGCCCGGGCGAAGGCCGTAAGGGAGTTTTGCCCATGTAGCTCAGTGGTAGAGCACTCCCTTGGTAAGGGAGAGGTCGCGCGTTCAATCCGCGCCATGGGCACCAGTCAACAGTAAAGAGCATCACCCATCTGTCAGTAGAGCGAGCAAGGAAACGATCATGGCGAAGAGTAAATTTGAGCGGACCAAGCCGCACGTGAACGTAGGGACGATTGGACACGTGGATCACGGCAAGACGACGCTGACGGCGGCGATGACGATGATTCTGTCGAAGAAGTATGGTGGGGAGGCGAGGAGCTACGACCAGATTGACT
>JBQTHU010000197.1:0-2245 GCA_052389535.1 Betaproteobacteria bacterium
CCTTACCATCGGCGGGTCGAAGGGTTCGTCGAAGCACAGGCACTTGCGCATCGCGTCGGTAAAAGGATGGCGCGGGCGCTGGTCATGCTCGTACATGTCCGGCCACGGCACTTTGTCTTCCGGATAGAGATCGTAGAACTCGGGCGGCGCGATCAGCGGAAAGTGAGGTGAGACGAATCCCACGTACAGCGCCCACGGCTTGTCGCGGTGGCGGGGCGCTTCCTCGGTCAGCCAGCGCACCGTTTCACGGGCGATGCTGCGATCGTAATGGGTGTACTCCGATTCGCCGCGGCCCGCTTCGGGCCCGAGCTTGGCGGAACCCGGCCGGCGCGGCAGCTCGTCCCGGATGAGACCGAGGAGATCGCCGACGCCGTTCACAATGTGCATCGGCAGGATTTCCTCGTCGAACCCGTTACGCCTCGGATCCGACTCGACGTAATGGAGCTTGCCGATCGAAGTGACACGATGGCCCTGCGCCATCAGCCGGTGCCCCCACGACGCCACGCGTCCGTCATAGGCAATGGCGTTGTCCCAGTAGCGGATGCGGTGTACGTACTGGCCCGTCGCGAACGCCGCACGGGCCGGAACGCAGATCGGGCAATTGGTGTATGCGCTGGTAAAGCGCGTGCCGCGCAGCGCCAGCCGGTCGAGATGCGGCGTCTTGATCATGGGATGACCGTAACACCCCAGCACGCGCTTGTTGTGCTCGTCCGACATGATGAAAATGAGATTCGCCGGCTGCATCGTCTCCTCCGTGGAGCGCGTATGGTGACACGGCGGCCGCGCGCAGACAAACGGCGCGCATCGGGTAAGCCTGCCTATCTGCTACACTGCGCGCTCTAAAAAACAATGCGCTCCTTCCGCCTACATCACCGCGCGGCGGCCGCAAGCTGATGCCGGGTTTCGAATCGCTGTCCATCGAGGTTCTGCTGTGGACATGCGCGGTCATCGCATTCGCGGGCTTCGTTCAGGGCGCGCTCGGACTCGGCTTTCCGCTGGTCGCGACGCCGTTCATCGCGCTCTTCACCGACATGCGCACCGCGGTGATCCTGGTGTTGCTGCCGTGTCTCGCCGCCGTGGTCGCTAACGTGCTGATGAGCGGCTCGCTGCGCCGCGCGCTGGCGGAGTTCTGGATGATGCCGATCTACATGCTGATTGGCGCGGCGATCGGCACGCGGTTGTTCGTGCTCGCGCCGGAATTCCCGTATGCGCTGCTGCTCGCGGGCATGATCGTGTTCTACCTCAACCTGGAGCGCCTGGGGCGGGCGGACTGGACGGTGATCAGGGAACACCGCCAGCTTTTTGCTGCGGTCTTCGGCGTCGCGGCCGGGATGTCGGAAGGCACCGCAAACATTGCCTCGCCGCCGCTCTTGATCTATTACCTCGCGCTCGGTCTGACGCCCGCCATGCTGGTGCAGGCCCTCAACATCTGCTTCACGGTCGGCAAGACCACGCAGTTCGCGACGCTCGCCACGGTGGGCGGCGTGCCGGCGTCACAGTGGCTGGCGACGCTGCCGCTGGTGGTGATCGCCACAATGACGGTGGTCTACGGCATGCGCGTGCGCAGTCGGTTGCACGCCGAAGCGTATCGCACGTGGCTCAAACGGGCGCTGTTCGTGATGGCGCTCATTCTGCTCTTTCAGTACGCATATGGCTTCTGGATGAGCTCGGCACCGACTGATTAACCGGATAGCATCGGACGCCACAAATCAAATGGGCCGGCACATGGCCGGCCCGTCCGCTATTAGCGGGCGCCCTGGCGGCTCGTACTCAGACGGTCGCTTTACCGAGCAGCTTCTGCAGTTCGCCGCTCTGATACATCTCGATCATGATGTCGCATCCGCCCACGAACTCGCCATTCACGTAGAGCTGCGGGATGGTGGGCCAGTTTGCGTAGTCCTTGATGCCCTGGCGGATCTCCGAATCCTCGAGCACGTTCACGGTGTGGGGTTGCTCCACGCCGCACGCCCGCAACACGCCAATCGCGTTGGCCGAGAATCCGCACTGGGGGAAATCAGGCGTGCCTTTCATGTACAGCACGACCCGGTGCTTGGTCACCTGATCCCGGATAACGTCCTGAATGCTCATGGTTTCTCCAATAGTTGACAAATTCACTCGACTTTGAAGTTTAACTGCTCCGGCTGACGAGCGTCAAGCCACGCCGCCACTGAGGCGCTCCTTCCCGCCGAGATCGCGCCACGTCCGGACATCGTGAAATCCGGCACCTTCGAGCAGCTTTCGGCAC
>JBQTHU010000198.1:0-12321 GCA_052389535.1 Betaproteobacteria bacterium
TCCTCGCGGCCCCGCAACTCGATCACGTTGCGGTCGGGATCGCGCACGAAGAGCGACACATGCCCATCCCGCCCGAACGACACCGGGCCCTGGGTGATCGTGATGCCGTTCTCGCGCAGCATGGTCATCGCATCGGCGATCGACCCCACGCGAAACGCGACGTGCGTATAGCCCGCGTACTTGCGCGGCACATCCATCAGGATGTTTTTCCCGCCGTTGTCGTCGCTGGCGTTGTAGATGAGGTTCAACTCGACGCCATGTGGGTTCTTCATCACGACGACTGCATCGTTCTCCGCCTTGTGCTCCAGCACGAAACCGAACAGGCTGTAGAAGCGCATTGCGCGTTCGATATCGCCGACGCGTATTCCGATGTGGTCCACGTTCTGGATGTCGATCACCGGAGGAACTCCTGTTGACACTGCGAGAGGGCATCAAGTCTAATCGGGCTCAATCCCGAGAACAAGAAGTGTCGCTTCGGCGGCACCGTGGTGAGGACGTCCCATGAAATGGCGTGCAATCAGTGTGGTCGTGCTCGCAGTATGGGCATGCAACGCGGTGCTCGCGCAGAGCAGCGATTCCGCGCGCTATCCCACGCGGCCGGTGCGCATCGTCGTTCCGTTCGGCGCCGGCGGCCCATCCGATCTCCTCGCCCGCACCGTGGCGCAGAAAATGTCCGAGAGCCTGGGGCAGCAGGTGATCACGGAAAATCGCGGCGGCGCAAACGGCGTGGTCGGCGTGGAGGCGGTTGCGCGCAGCGCGCCTGATGGCTACACGCTGGTTCTGGGCACGACCGGCACGCACGGCATCAACGCCAGCCTCGTGCCGAAGCTCCCGTACGACACGGTCAGGGATTTTGCGCCGATCGCCCGCCTGGGTATCTCCAATTACGTGCTGGTCGCCCACCCGTCGCTCCCGGTCCGCACAGTGAAGGAGCTGTTGCAACTCGCGAAGGCGCGGCCGGGCGAGCTGACTTGGGGCGCGGGCGGCGGCGTGACGCAGCTTGCGGCGGAGCTTTTCAAGCACAGCGCCGGCATCAACGTGATCGTCGTCCCCTATAAGGGTAATGCGCCGGCGGTGACGGCGACCATGAGCGGCGAAGTGTCTCTCATATTCGGCGGCATCGCACAGGCCGCGAAGCTGGTGGAAGCAGGCCGCCTGAGAGCCATCGCCGTGAGCGGCGCGCAAAGATCGCCTGCGCTGCCCAAGGTGCCGACGGTCGCCGAGTCCGGCGTGCCCGGGTTCGAGGCGGGCTCGTGGTACGGATTGCTTGCGCCTGCGGCAACTCCACGAGCCATCGTGGAGCGCCTCAACCGGGAGGTGCTGCGCGTGTTGAAGCTCCCTGACGTGCGGAATCGGCTTCTCGCGGAAGCCTTCGACATACCACTCGACACGCCGGAGTCGTTCGCGGCGCACATCCGGGCCGATGTGCCGAAGTGGGCGAAGGTGGTGAGAGAGGCCGGCATCAAGGCGAATTGATGGCGCACAAGCAGATCGGCGTTGCAATCGTCGGGGCGGGGCGGATCGGGACGCTGCGCGCGCATATGGCGGCGACTCATCCGGGCGTGCGCTTCATCGCCGTTTCCGATGCGGACCTGCAGCGTGCGCGAACGCTGGCGCAGAAGGTGAGCGCGCATCTCGTTTGCCCCGACAACATGGACGCGATATCGCATCCCGACGTCGATGCGGTAATTGTCTCCACCAGCGAGCACGAACACACCGTCCCGGTGCTGCAGGCGCTGGAGCGCGGCAAGGCGGTGCTGGTCGAAAAGCCGATCGCCCTCGAGCTCGAGGACGCGAGCCGCATCCTCGCCGCGCTGGAGGCGACCCAAGGCGATCTGCGCGTCGGATACAGCAGACGTTTCAAGCGGCGCTATCTCACTGCGAAGGAGCAGGTGAAGCGCGGCCGGCTGGGAAAAATCGTCGGCGTGTCGGCGCGCCTCTACAACACCCGGGCACAGGTCTATCAGATGCTGGAGCGCAATCCGGGGGCAACGCCGGTGGTCGATTCGCTCACGTACTACGTGGACCTGCTCGGCTGGTTTCTGCCCGACAATCCCGTGGTGGAAGTGTCGGCCTGGGGCCAGGCGGGGGCGATCCGGGCCCGCGGCTACAACTGCGACGATGTGACGTGGGCGATCCTGCGGCTCGCCAGCGGCGCACTGGTCAATCTGGGCGTGAGCTTCGCATTGCCGGACAAGTATCCGTCACTGGGCTACAGCGGCCGCTTCGAACTGCTCGGCACCGAAGGCTCGCTCATCATCGACGACGATCATCTCGACCAGCTGCTCTATACCGAGCGTGGCATCCCTCACATCTACATTCCCGACCATACCGTCAACATGGCGTTTCTCGGCAGCTCGGCGCCGGGGGACTGGGCGGAAGGCGACTTCTGGGGGCCGCTTGCCAATGAAACCCGTGCGTGGCTCGATCACCTGACGACGGGCCGCCCCTGCGCGCTCACCACGGCGGAGGAAGCGCGCAACAATCTGGCGGTGACGCTGGCGATCGAGCATGCCGTTGCGAGCGGCAAGCCCGTTGCACTCGGTACTGGGGGACCGCGCCCGCCATGATCGGCTACCGGGCCTGCCTTCGGCCTGCCTTGCTGTCCGAGACGCTGCCTTCACTCGCGCCTGGCGTCAGCGCCTGGCGATAGTGATGCCGTGTCCTGCCCGCCGCGGCTTGCCGTTCGCGGTGACCGGGTTCACAATGTGGTCCAGGGAAGCGGGCATGCACTGCGTCAGCCGGCTCCGCGCAGCGACTCCACAAGATTTTAATGACGCCCGCAAGTAAAAAAGGGTCGGCGAATAAACCGAGGAGGAAGTCGCAATGAAACCTTGTCCGCTTTTGGGCATACCCGTTCTTTTGCTGTTGTCTGCAGCGCCGCATCCGGCGCACTCCCAAGGCGAGTCCTATCCTGCGAAACCCGTGCGCGTGATCGTGGTGTTTCCGCCAGGCGGCTCGAACGATGTGACCGCCCGCATCGTGTTCAAGAAGGCGGATGAAATCGCGGGCCAGCAATTCGTGATCGACAACCGCGGCGGCGCAGCGGGCACCATCGGCGCCACCATGGTTGCGCAAAGCCCGCCCGACGGCTACACGGTGATGGTGCAATCGGCAACGCACATCGCCAACGCTTACATGTACAAGGGCAAGCTCGAATACGACACGCTCAAGGACTTCACGGGCGTAACGGCACTCGCGAAGCAGATCGGCATCATGGTAGTCCACCCGTCGATGCCGGTGAAATCGGTGAAGGAACTGATCACCCTCGCCCAGAGAAGGCCGGGGGAGATCAATTACGGCTCGGCCGGGCTGGGCAGCTACGTGCATCTGAACATGGCGATGTTCATTTCCATGAGTGGAACGAAGATGGAGCACATCACTTACCGCGGAGGCGGCCCGCTTTCCGTGGGGCTGATGTCAGGGGAAGTGCAGACGACCATCGGGACGATAGGCTCGTTCATACGTCACATTCAGTCGGGACGCATGCGAGCGCTCGGCGTGACGTCCGCACAACGGGTTCCACAACTGCCCGATGTGCCGCCGATCGGAGATACGCTCCGCGGTTTCGACTTTACGGCCTGGGTGGGCTGCTTCGTGCCTGCGCGTACGCCCAAGTCAGCGGTTTACAGACTGAACGCGCTGCTCAAGGAGGCGCTCGCCGATCGCGATGTGTCGAGCAAGCTGGTGGCTGCGACGCTGGAACCGATGTACATGACGCCGGAGCAGTTTGCGCAGCGGCTCAACTCCGACTACGAGCGCTACGGCAAGCTGATGAAGCAGATCGGCGTTGTTAAGTAGGGCAGGCGCGCGCTGTTCGACGGTCGGATCAGGCGAACTCGCGGGGGTCTGTGATGGAGCCCGCGACTGCGGAGGCGGCGACGGTCGCCGGGCTGCCGAGGTAGAGCTTCGCGTCTTTCGCGCCGAACCGGCCGGCCCCGTTGGCGACCGCGGAAGAGATTGAAACCTCACCGGAATGGATGAGCCCGGTGCGGCCACTCGCGCACACGCCACAGCCCGCGGGCATCACCATCGCGCCCGCATCCTGGAACACGTCGAAGAGCCCGTCGCGCCGCATGCGCCGCGTGGAGTCTTCCGACCCCGGCGTGACGATGAGCCGCACACCCGGTGCCAGCCGCCGCCCGCGCAGGATATTCGCTGCGGCCGTGAGATCGTCATACATGCCCGAGCCGCAGGAGCCGATGAAAGCGTGATCGATGCGCGTGCCGGCGACCTCGGCGAGATTCACCGCGTTGTGCGGCCCGCCCGGCAGCGCCACCTGCGGCTCGAGACCGCTCACGTTCATTTCGATTTCAGCGTCGTAGCGCGCATCGGGATCGGGATAGGCCGGCGTGAACGGGCGCTGGGCGCGCTGGCGTGCCGCTTCGACGATCTCCTGTGACGGCGGGAAGAACACGCCGATTGCGCGCATCTCCGTCGGCGTGCTGCACAGCGAGACGCGCGCGGCGAGACCGAACTGGTCCAGCTCGCCGGCGAACTCGAGCACGCGGTAATCGATGTCCACGCCGAATTCGCCACCGGGCTTCAGGCGCTTGCCGATCTGAAAACCGAGGTCTCGGGCATGGACGCCGGGCTCGAGCCTGCCCTGGATCGTGAGCTTCACCGAGTGCGGCACCAGGGTCCACACGGTACCGGTGGCGAGCACGCGCGAGATTTCAGTGCCGACCCGTATCGCAAGCGCCCCTATGCCCCCCGCGTTGGTGCAGTGCCGGTCGTTGTCGAAATAGAACGTGCCCGGCAGCACGAATCCCCGCTCCATCGGGAAAATATGGCCGTGTCCGCCCTGGCCGGCGTCGAAGAAATGCTTGACGCCCCACGCGCGTGCCGCCTTGCGGTTGTAGGCGCCACGCGCTGCGGCGCGCTCGTTGGTGTAGACCACATCGTGATCGGTCACCATCAGGACGCGGTCCGGATCGTAGAGCCGGTCGATGCCGATGGCGTCCATCTCCTGCTTGGCACCCATCACCACGCCGTCGTGGATGATCACGAGGTCGGCCATCGGAAAGACGATGTCGCCGGCATGCGTCTCCCGCAAGCCCGCGGCGCGCGCCAGGATTTTTTCCGCTGCGGTCATTCCCATGACGCGCAGTATATCGTCCCGCGCGTCATCGAAGTGATATCATCGCGTGCGAATCTCATTCCATCCTGGGGGAACAATAATGAAGTGGCTGCGCATCCTGACGATTTTCTGCTCCGCCTTGTTGCTGTGGCCCGCACTGCCCGCCGCGGCGCAATGGAAACCCGACAAGACGGTGGAGATCATCGCGCCCTCGGGCCCCGGCGGCACCACCGACCGCACCGCGCGTCTGGTTGCGCGCATCCTCGCGCAGCACAAGCTCGTGGACGTGCCGGTCAACGTGGTGAACAAGCCGGGCGGCAGCGGCACCATCGGGCTCAACTATCTGAACCAGCATCCGGGCGACGGCCACTACATCATCATCGCGACCACCGGGTCGATCAGCAATCACATCCTCGGGCTGATTCCCTATAACCACACCGCGTTCACGCCGCTCGCGATGCTGTTCGAGGAGTATCTGGGTATCAACGTCCGTGCCGACTCCGCGATCAAGAGCGGGGCCGATCTCGTGGCGCGGTTGAAGCAGGACCCGCAGTCGGTAAGCTTCGGCGTCTCCACCAGCCTCGGCGGCGGCAATCACACCACGCTGACGACGTGCCTGCGCGCCGGCGGTGTGGACATCAAGCGCCTCAAGACGGCGATATTCCCCGGCGGCGCGGCGACGACCACCGCGCTGCTCGGCGGTCACGTGGACGTGATCAATACCGGGCTCGGCAACATGGTGGCGCATCTGCGAAACGGGAAGCTGCGCACGCTGGCAATTTCGGCGCCGAAACGCATGTGGGGCGACTTCGCGTCTGTTCCGACCTGGCGCGAGCAGGGCGTGCCTGCGGATTCCTCCAGCTGGCGCGGACTGATGGGGCCGAAAGGCATGACGCCCGAGCAGGTCGCGTACTGGGACAAGGTGTTCGCCGCGCTTGCCCAGACCGAGGAATGGAAGAAGGACCTCGAGGCGAACTTCTGGGTGAACGGCTACACCGGCGCACAGGCCGCGCGCAAGCGCCTCGATGAGGAGTACGCCGAGTACAAGGCTGTGCTGACCGAACTGGGGCTCGCGAAGATCCGGTAACCGCCCGGAGTGGGACGCTTCGCGGCCTTTGTTATAGAGTATGGGACCGGACTTGCAACGAGGAGAATAAAATGAAACGTTTCATCGTCGCCCTGCTTGCCTGTATCGCAGGCAGTCTCGGCTTTACCGCGCCATCGGGAGCGCAGACTTACCCCGCGCGTGCGGCGCGCATCATCGTGCCTTTCCCGCCGGGAGAGGCGGCTGACACCATCGCCCGCCTCGTGGCCCCCGTGCTCTCGCAACGCATGGGGCAGCAGTTCGTCGTGGACAACCGTCCCGGCGCGGCCGGCCAGATCGGACTGCAACTGCTCAAGCAGGCGCCGGCGGACGGCTACACCATCGGCATGGGGCAGGGCGGCAACATGTCGGTGCAGCCGCATACCTACGCCAAGCTTCCGTACGATGCGCTGAACGACTTCGCCGGGCTTTCGCTCGCCGCGACGAACTACCTGGTGGTCGTCGCCAATCCAGGAGCCCCATTCAAGACAGCGAAGGAAATGATCGACTGGGCGAAAAAGAACCCCGGGAAGCTTTCGGTAGGAACCAACGGCGAGGGTGGCTACCCGCACCTCACGATGGAACTTCTCGCGCGCACCGCGGGGTTCACCTTCCTGCACGTGCCCTACAAGGGCGCGGGGCAGATCACGACGGAGGCCATCGCCGGCCAGATCCAGACGGGTGTTGCCTCTTACACCTCGATGTTCCCGCACTTCCAGTCGGGCAGGCTCCGGCTCATCGCGGCCACCAACGACGTGCGCATTCCTAACAAGCCGGATGTCCCGATCTTTGCAGACACAGTGCCCGGCTACGACATGCGCGGCTGGTTCGGTTTCGTCGCGCCGGCGAAGGCGCCGCGCGACATCGTGAAGCGCCTCAACGCCGAAATCAACCGCGCGATGCAGATGCCCGAAGTGAATGCCAAACTCGTCGATCTCGGCCTCATCGTGCAGAACGAGTCGGCTGAATACTTCGACAAGTTCCTCAAGGGGGAATACGAGAAATACGGCAAGCTGGTGCGCGACATCGGGCTCAAGCCGAAGTAAGACTGACTTGACCGACGGCTTCGTTCACGCCTGCCTGGCCCAGGACGAGGGCGAGGCCGTCTCGGATCCATCGTCGCACGCGCCCGGCTTCCTGGCCGGGCTTTTCATTCTCCTGTTTGTCTGGCGAATCAGGTGCGAGCGGCACGTTGCAACAGCGGCGTGCTTTCTGATCGCGCTTGCGCTTGCGGGCCATGCCTGCGCTGCATCAGCCGCCGCAGCGCCCGAGCGGCCGAAAAACATCGTCATTCTCTTCGCGGATGGCGCCGCGCCCATGCAGTGGGATTTCGGCCGGCATACGAGCGCCGTGCTGCGCCGGGAACCGTTCGCGACGACCGACATCGTGTTTCGCGAAGGCGTGCTCGGGTTGCTCGCGACGGATGCGCTGGGCGAGTACGTGGCCGATTCGGCGGCGACGGCATCGGCGATGTCCACCGGGCATAAAACCGTGAACGGCGCGATAGCGACGGCGCCCGATGGCACACCCCAACGGACGTTCATGCAGGCTGCGAAGGCGGCGGGCAAGCGCATCGGGCTCGTGACCACGGCGCCGGTGCATGACGCCACGCCGGCTGCGTTCAGCGTCAACGCACGCTCGCGAAACGACGCGCAAGCCATCGTGGACCGCCTCCTGGCACTCGAGCCCGATGTGCTGATGGGCGGCGGCGCGGCATACTTCATGTCCGCTGAAGTGCGGGGCGGCAGACGCAAGGACGGCAAGGACCTCGTTGTCGCCTTTCGCGAGAAGGGCTATGCCGTCGCGCGGAATACCGCGGAACTCAAAGCCGCGGGCGGCCCGAAAGTGCTCGGCCTGTTTGCCCGAAACTTCATGCGCTACGAGCTGGACCGCGATCCGGCGAGCGAGCCGTCCACGGCGGAAATGGCGGCTGCGGCGCTGAAAGCCCTGTCGCAGGGAAGCCCCAGCGGTTTCGTGCTGCTGATCGAGAACGAAAACATCGACAACGCCGGGCATTCCAACGATGCCGCCTCGCTCATGCGTGCGCTGTGGGCCTTCGACGATGCAGTGAAGGTGGCGCTCGAGTTCCAGCGCCGTCATCCCGATACGCTTTTGATCGTGACCAGCGATCACGAAACCGGTGGCTTCTCGCCCACGCACTCGTTTCCGGACCCGCTCAACTGGCGGAAGGGCGCCATCTCTCCGCGCGTGATGGAGCTGGAACTGCTGGCCGGCATCAGCATGTCGTTTGGCAGGGCGGCGGAGCAGTTGCGCGCACAGCCCACGCGCGAGGCGCTCGATGCACTGCTCGCCAGGCATTTCCCGGGTTTCCGGCTCGATGCCGATCTGCGCGAGCTGCTGCTCAACCGCAAGCCTGTCGGGCACGCATTTACTTACCCGCCGCTGAACGCACTGGGCGTGATGGTTGCGCGCCAGACCGGTTTTCACTGGGGCACTTCCGGCCATACGCCCCAGCCCGTCGCGGTGGGCGCGATCGGGCCGGGCGCGGAGCTATTCCGCGGCTACCAGCACAACACCGACTTCGGCAGGCACCTGCACCGCCTGCTCGGGAAATAACTCACTCGCGCATGGCGCGCGCCTTCTTCGCGGCGGGGCGGTCCCAGCAGCGCTGGAACCAGCCACCGAGGCGCGGCCACTTGGCGAGATCGAGCGTGTGCGCGCGATAGAGCGCGGACGCGACATTGAGATCCCCGACCGAGAAGGCGGGCCCCGCGAGCCAGTCGGCTTTTTTCAGCGCGGCTTCGAGCACGTCGAACGCCGGCACGACTTCCTTCCACGCCGCATCGGCGACTTCCGGCTTGCGCTCCGCGGCGGGCAGGTCCTTCGTATGCCGGCAGTAATTGACGAGCTGGCGGTCGAGCCGGTCGGTTTCCCACAGGCTCCACTGCCACACCAGCGCCTCGTGCCGCGGATCGGAAGGGTAGAGCGGGCTCTTGTGCTTTTTCGCGAGGTAGATGTTGATTGCCATCGACTCGGACAGTATGAATCCGTCGTCATCGATCGTCGGCACGCGCGCGTTGGGATTGAGCGCAAGATATTCCGGGGTGCGCGTTTCGGGCGAGCGCGGCAGCCAGTCCTTCTGCTCGTAGGGGATTCCCAGTTCGCCGACCATCCAGAGCACGCGCAGGGTGCGGGATTTGGCCGAGCCGTAGATGCGTAGCATGTCGTCCTCCACTAAAGTTGCAGCCGTTCGCCCCGAGCTCGTCGAAGGGCGATCACTCATGATGTCCGTTCATGTTTCGACTCGCTCACCACGAACGGAACAAAACTCAAAGCCACTTCACGGGCTCGAAGGACGGGTGATACACGCCCAGCGTTTTGGCGTAGCCGTCCAGCCCGGGGAAAAGGCTGGTGCGCGTCACGTTCATGTGGTAGAGCTGGCGCAGGATCGTGCGTCTCAGCGCGATCGGGATCACCAGCTTCACCACGTTTACTGCGCTGTGATACCGCGGCAGCGCCCGCAGATTATCCATGAAAGGCAGCCGGCAGTCTCCGGCCACCATGAAAATCCCCCTCTGGATGCGCAGGCGCTCGTTCAGCCGGAAAGGATTGACCGGCACGGCGCACCGCACGTGAGGCGTGCGCAGGAACGCTTCCGCGGCGATGGATTCCTGTTCCTGAACAGTCGGCTTGAGAAACGTCTCCACGCCTTTCTTCCCCGCCTTGCGCAGCGCCGCGACCGAGGCATTGGATGCCCACGGACCGTTGATCGCCCACACCGCGCAATCGTCGTCGGCGTCCTCCAGCGCGAAGTATGCCGCGACGTAGATGGAATAGCTGAAGTCCACGCACCGCGTGGGCGCGCCATGGTGCTCCATCAGCGCGAGCCATTCCAGCACTGCACCATCGCCGGGAACGTGGGCGGCATACTGGTGATAGGCGCGTTTGAAGTCGCGCAGCAGTTCCTGCTCCAGGCCGTAGCGACCCTTGACGGGAATGCGCTCGCGCTCGAAGCAGCGTTCGATCGAGCTTTCGATCACCCAGTCGGCCTTGCGATGCCCGCGATAGAGCCAGCCCGGCCTCGCGTAGCGGTTCAGATCTTCCCATTTGTCCAGGCGGATGCCGGTGATCTCCGGATCGCGGGCGCGGCTTCGTGCGGGCCTGTTCACGTTCAGGGCTTCAGCGCACGGTAGAGAAAGGGCAGGCTCACGTCCATGCGGTAGTCGATATCGGAGTGATTGTCGTCGAATTCCTCGTAGGTGTGGCGGATGCCGCCCTGAGCAAGGCGCTTCGACAGAATGCGGGAACCGTAGTGGATATGGTACTGGTCGCGCCAGCCGCAGTCGATATAGATCCCGCGCAAGGTACTGAGACTGGCGCGATACCGCGACACAAGGTTTATCGGGTCGTGGCGGCGCCACCTGCGCCAGCGCTCGGGTATCAGCTCGCCGGACTCGAGATTGAACGGCACGCGAAAACCGAGCGGCGCGCGCGGGTCCGGGTCGTAGGTCGCCGCCATGCACAGGTTCATGATGCAGTGGCCTTCGGCGCTGGAGAGCTTTTCCCTGTTCCAGACATGATCGAGAAAGCGCCTGATGCGGCCGTCGTCCAGGCCTTCTGCCAATCCTTTGCGAGAAGATTCGCGCCGCGCATCGCAGGGGCCGGCTTTGCGTTTCGGCACGCGGTGCTTCGCCAGCTCGTTCAGCGTGTTGGGCCAGTCGTGCCAGTAGACGAAATCGAAGTAGGCATCGCCGGAATGGCTGGCGACGGCCCCCCAGTGCTTGGCGTACTTCATCGCATGCAGCATGACGCCGTACCCGCCGGAGGACTTGCCGAAGCAGCCGCGATGCTCGCGTGTGGCAAGCGTGCGGAATTCGCCATCAACGAACGGGATGATCTCGCGCGTCAGGTAATCGGCGTAGTTGCCTATCGCCGATGAATTCACATACTGGTTTCCGCCCAGTGCCGTGTAGCAGTCGGGAAAGACGATGATCGCGGGCCCCATTTTCCGCTCGCGGATGAGACGCGCCGCGCGCTCCGGCGCGTTATCCCCGAACGGCTTCCAGTTCGTGTGCGACAAGCCGGTGCCGGTGAAGCCGACGAGATCATACAGGACGGGAAATCGCCGCTGGCCGGAGCCGTCGTATTGCGGCGGCAGCCACACGGCGGGCTTGCGCGCGTGCGGGTCGCCCAGCGGATTGCCTTTCAGTATTTTCGAGACGTGCTCCAGCACGACGAGCGTTCCGGCCGGGCCCTTGGGACGTTTGAGCGCCATGTGGGAGCCTCAGTCGAGCGTTGCGCCGGACTCGCGCACGACCTTCGCCCACTTCGCGAGCTCCGAGCGAACGAGTTCGGCGGTCTGTGCGACCGTCCCGCCGAGCGCATCGATGCCCTGTGCCGACAGCTTGCGTTTCACCTCGCCGTCGGAAACCGCCTGCACCGAGGCAGCGTTCAATCGCTCGATCACATCCTTGGGCGTCGCCTCGGGGGCAAACAGCGCAAACCAGATCGACGTCTCGAAACCCGTGATGCCGGCTTCCGCCACGGTGGGCAGTTCCGGCATGACGGCCGCACGCCGGCTGGTGCTCGCAGCGAGCGCGCGCAGTTTGGCGGACTTGATGAACGGCAATGCAGTAGAGGCGGGCGCGAACATCACCTGTACCCTGCCCGCGACCAGATCCGTCACCGCCTGGGGACTGCCTTTGTACGGAACGTGAACCATCTTCACCTGCGCCATGCTGTTGAACAGCACGCCGGAGAGATGCGGGCTCGTGCCGTTGCCGGAGGAGCCGAAAAGAATTTCGTTCGGGTGCGCCTTGGCGACCGCTATGAGTTCCCTGACCGAGCGCGCCGGCAAAGAAGGATGAACGACCAGCAGGTTGGGCACCGACGCGATGCTCGTGATCGGGGCCAGATCGCGCGCGAAGTCGAACGGGAGTTTACGATAAAGGCTCGCGTTGATGGTGTTCGCTATCGTTCCCATCAACAGCGTATAACCGTCGCCCGGCGAGCGAATGACGAACTCGGCTGCGATGTTGCTGCTCGCGCCGGGACGATTCTCGACCACGAAGCTATGCTTGAGGTCCTCGCTCAATTTTGCGGCGACTATCCTCGTCACGACGTCCGCCGCGGCACCAGGCGGGAAACCGAGGATCACGCGCACCGGTTTGGCGGGATAGGCCGCTTGTCCGAAGGC
>JBQTHU010000199.1:0-2042 GCA_052389535.1 Betaproteobacteria bacterium
GGCGTCGAGAACTTCAAGATCGAGGACGCGCTGGCCCAGCGCCTGAAATCCGACGTCGGCCGTTGGGCCGCGGCAGAGGAAGGCTGCGGCGGGGCCATCACTGACGGCTGGACGGCGCAGGCGCCGAAACCGAAGCAACCGAGCAAGAAGGCTGCAAAAAAATAAGCGCGCCGCATCACGCGCCCGAGCTGCACGCGCACCTCGTCGCGGCTTTCCCGCACAGCGGCTTTTGCGTGGAGTCGCACGGCGCGCCGGACCGCGATCCGGTCTGGTTCGGCCTGTTCACCGAGCGCGCGCAGATACGCGACGGCTACGTGCACCTGAACGACAAGCCCGGATTTGGCATCGAGATCGACTGGCGGTTCGTGGACGCGCACCGCCTGTCGTGATGGCGCTCAGTCGACGGCCTTCACGTCGCCGCTAAATTCCATCGCGGAGAACTCGCCGCCGTGGAACAGTTCCGCCGGATCGCTGTCGTCCGCAGAGGGCGGCGCCGCTAGCTCCTTCGCATAGTCTTCCGCGTCATCCTGCGGCGCGTAGCCGATGCGGGCGGCATCCGGATTGCGCCACCGGGTGCGCGTGTTGTTGGAGACGCCGTAGAGCACGAGGAAGTGGTAGGCGGGCGCGTCGATGCAGCGCCGCACGAGTTGCGTGAGATCGCGCGGGCTTACCCACCTGCCGCGCGCTGTGCGGGCGCTGCCGGAACGATCCGATGCGCAGACACGCCACGCTGAGCCCGTGCTTGTCGGCGTAGAGCCGGCCGAGCGCTTCACCGAATACCTTCGAAACGCCGTAACGGCTGTCCGGGCGCACCGGCGCCTCGATGTCCACCGTCCGTGCGGCGCGGTGAAAACCGATGACGTGATTGGAACTCGCGAACACCACGCGCTTGACGCCCGCTTTTCGCGCCGCTTCGAAGACGTTGTAGGTGCCGACGATGTTGTTGGCGAGGATGGCTTCCCATTTGTCCTCGCGCGGCACGCCGCCCAGATGCACCACGCAGTCGATGCCCGGCATGAGGCGCGCCACCGCCGCCGCGTCGTTGAGATCGGCACTCATGAAGTCCTCTCCGCTCGACAGATCTCCGACGGGCCGTATGTCGGAAAGCCGCAGCAGCGGGTAGACGCCCTTGAGGCCCGCCCGCAGAGTGGTGCCGATGGCGCCTGCGGCGCCGGTGATGAGGACGCGTTGCATGGTGCACCTCGGGATGCTGATGAACAAAGTTTACCGGGATGCGGGGCTGGGCGGTCGCGGCGCGGTGCATAATATGGGGCCCGCTACAGCACCAATCTCAATATGCTCGTAAACTGCGTCGCCTACCAGGACGGCAGGAAGCTCGCCGACATCGGCAAGGTAGAGATCCACGTCTATCTCGACCGGCCCGGCTGCTTCGTCTGGGTGGCGCTGCGCGATGCCACCGCGCAGGAACTGGCCGAAATGCAGAAGCAGTTCGGACTCCACGAGCTCGCGGTGGAGGACGCGAGCCACGGCCACCAGCGCCCCAAACTGGAGGAGTACGGCGAGGCGCTGTTCGCCGTGGTGCACACGGTGGAAGAGCAGGGCGGCGAACTGCTGTGCGGCGAGGTCAGCATATTTGTCGGCAAGAACTACGTTTTGTCGATCCGCAACCGCACGCGCGAGGGTTTTGCGGACGTGCGCGCCCGCTGCGAACGGGAGCCGCATCTGCTCGCGCTCGGCTCCGGCTTCGTACTCTACGCGCTCATCGACACCGTTGTGGACCGCTATTTCCCGGTGCTCGAAAATCTCGAGGACGAGCTGGAGACCGTGGAGCGGCGGATCTTCTCGGGCGGGCCTGCGCGGGAGAACATCGAGGGCCTCTACCAACTGAAGCAGAAACTGATGACGCTGCGTCACGCCGCAGGCCCGCTGCAGGAAACCGCATCCAAGCTGCACGGCGGGCGCGTGCCCGAAGTGTGCATCGGCACGCAGGACTACTTCCGCGATGTCTACGATCACCTGATCCGCATCAACCAGTCGATCGACAGCCTGCGCGACATGGTCACGACCGCGATCTCGGTGAA
>JBQTHU010000200.1:0-2775 GCA_052389535.1 Betaproteobacteria bacterium
TCGGACCCGAAGCCGAAGGATTACGATCCGGCGAACGACAAGTACCTGGTGCCCGAGCACCCGCCGAAAAAAACGGAAGGCGGCACGTGGGAGCGCGGCGGACAGAATCTCTACACGACCCGCATCCACAAGTCCGAGACGCTCGACTACGGAATCCTGCTTTCGGGCGAGCGCATTCTGATCACCGATGATGGCCAGCGTGTTCTCAAGCCCGGCGACTGCGTGGTGCAGATCGGAAGCTGGCACGCCTGGGCGAATCCGAACGAAAGCCAGATGGCGTTCGTCATGATGGGCGCCCAATTCGACGAGTGACTACTGCGCGTCATGAACGATTGCTCTTCGTCATCCCAGCGGAGGCTGGGATCCAGAGGGGCTGGATTCCGGATCGCACTCGCCTTGCGACCGTTTGTCCGGAATGACGACCGCTGAGACCATTCTGGAGATTGCAGATGACTGAGCAAGCGAAGCGCGTGCGCCGTATCGTGGTCGTGGACGAAAACGACCGCTCGAAGTGCATCGCGGACGGCCCGTCCCCCGACGTGCGCACGGATCCGGCGCGCCCGGGATTTTCTTCCACGCGCATCTGGGTCACCGATCGCACGCCGGCGCGCCTCGAGGGCGCGCGCGAATCGCTGCACATGCCGCATACGCTGGAGTCGCCGCCGGGGGGCTCCGTTTGCCGCGTCGTGACGTTCCCGCCCGACGACAGCTACAAGGGCAAGGTCGGGGCGAAGGAAGTGCAGGCGTATTTCGCAGCGATGGGCTCGCCCGGCGCTTCGACGTATTCGCCGAAAGCGCCACATCCGTACATGCAGAAGACGCGCACGCTCGATTTCTGTCTCGTGCTCGAGGGCGAGATCACGCTGGTGCTCGACACCGAGGAAGTGCACCTCAAGGCCGGCGATACAATCGTGCAGCGCGGCACCAACCACGCCTGGAGCAACCGCTCGGGCAAGCCGTGCACGATCGCGTTCTCGTCGCACGACGGCAGGTGGTGACCAGTCCATAGATCCGCTGTGCAGGCGGGGTGGTGCGGTAAACTGACCCGACCAACCATCGCGACGAAGGAGGAGAGAGATGAAGACCCGATCGACGCTCGCCGCCCTTGCGCTTGCACTTGCCTGTCTGGTCAATAGTATCGGCGCATCGGCACAGCAGTTCCCCAGCAAGCCGATACGCTTCATCATCGGTCCCGCGCCCGACGTGCTGGCGCGGCTGGTGGGGCAGAAGCTGTCGGACACCTGGGGCCAGCAGGTGGTGGTCGATCAGCGCCCCGGCGCCGGCGGCATACTCGCCGGGGAAACAGTGGCGAAGGCGGCGCCCGACGGCTACACGTGGCTGCTCAGCACGGGTGCCTACACCGTGCTGGTGGGCCTGTACAAGAAGCTGCCGTTCGATTTCGTGAACGATCTGGCGCCGGTCAGCCTGCTCGCGACGATCCCGTTCCTGCTGGTGGCGCATCCCTCGCTGCCGACAAAATCCGTGCAGGAACTGATCAGGCTTTCGCGTGCGCGCCCCGGCGAGATCAACTTCGCATCCGGGGGCACCGGCACCACGTCGCACCTGGCCGGCGAGATGTTCAAGAACATGGCGCAGATCAAGATCGTGCACGTTCCCTACAAGACCGTTCCCTTGAGCCTGGTGGGCGTGATCAGCGGCGAGGCGCACGTGACCTTCGCCGTCATGCAGGCGGGGTACCCCAATGTCAAAACAGGGAAGCTGCGCGCGCTCGGGATAACTTCCGCCAAGCGATCGCCGTCCGCTCCGGACATTCCGACCATCTCCGAATCCGGTGTGCCGGGATACGAATTCATTTCCTGGAATGCCGTACACGTGCCCGCGGGCACGCCGAAGGCGGTCATCAGCAGGATACATGCGGAACTGGTGAAGGTCGTCGGCCTGCCGGACGTGAAGGAGAAGATGTTCTCGCTCGGGATGGAGGTTGCCGGCAGCACACCGGACCAACTCGGCACGCTGGTGAAGTCGGACATCGCGAAGTGGGGCAGGGTGATCAAGGAAGCGGGGGTGCGCGTTGAGTGAGCAGGATCGGGCCTACTGGATTTCCTGGTACAACTTGCCCGGGGAGGGTCGCGACTCCTATTTCGCGTGGCTGCACGAGCAGTACCTGCCGATGGTGGTGAGGCGGCCGGGCGTGCTGTGGGGCGCGCACTATGCGTCCGACGAAAACGTTGTCCCGCTCGGCGGCGGCAAGGGGCGCGTGAGCCACATCAGGCCGGACGCCGTCCCCGCAGGCGATCGTTACATCGTGATCTTCGGCGGCGAGTCGGCGCATGCGTTTGCCGATCCGGCGCCGCGGCGCTTGCACGCCGAATTGCCCGAGGCCGATCGCCGGATGCTCGCGATGCGGATCGGCGAGCGCATGAACGTCATGGTGGAGGAAGCGCGCGTCTACGGCCCCGAAAAACCCGATCACGCGCTCGCGCCCAGTCCCTGCATCCAGCTCGGCAGCTTCAATTCGGGCTCGCTCGAGGAAGAAGACGAAATGCTGACCTGGTACGCGCGCTGGCGGCTGCCTTCGATGAGGAACGTTCCCGGATGCGTGCGCGTGCGCAAGCTGATCTCGGTGTCGGGATGGGCCAAGCACGCGTGTTTCTACGAGTTCACATCGCTGGAAGCGCGCAACGCGCATTTCGTGCACTACGAGCAACCCCATCCCGAGATGGAAGCGTGGTCCAAGCGGGTGGTGAAAAACACGATCCACGCGCCGGGCTCGGCCAACGTGGCGCGCAGAATGAAACTGGAGGTGAAATGAAT
>JBQTHU010000201.1:0-17075 GCA_052389535.1 Betaproteobacteria bacterium
ACTTTTTGCTCCAGCCCTTCATGCGACTGCCGCAGGCTCTCCGCCATCGCGTTGAATTGATCCGCGAGCATCTCGAGCTCGTCCCCGGTCTCGACGCGCACGCGATGATCGAGCCGGCCCGCGGCGAGCTGTACGGCGCCGGTCTCGAGGGCCTTCACCGGTGCCGCCATTCTTCGCGCGACCACGAGCGCACCTACAGCGGCCAGGACCAGCGACAGGACGGCCACGATGGCGAGACGGGTGAGGCTCGCGTAGACCGGCGCGTAGGCCTCCGCGATCGGCTGCTCGACGACCACCATCCATCCGGACGCCGTCATCCGGGCGGATGCCGCAATAATCTCTGTCCCGGAGTGGTTCCGCGCGCGCACCGCGCCATGGGTTGCGCGAGTCTGGCTGAGTTGGGAGAAATCGCTGTTCTGCAGCACCAGCTTGAGATCGGGATGAGCGATCAGCCGGCCGCTGCCATCGACGACATAGGCGTATCCCGTGCGTCCGAATTCGATCTCTGAAACGCTGTCCCATACGAACTTCAGGTTGAAGTCGGCCAGTGCAACCGTCTCTGCACCGAGACGCGCCGGTACCGCGATGCGGGTATAAGGCTCCGTCCCCTTGCGAAAGGAAACGGGGCTGAAGTGAAGGGTGCCCGAGCGCGCCGCGAGAAAACCCGCGTCCTGCGAATAATCGATTCCCCCCGCCGTCACGTCGAGCTCCGTGCGCGAGACGAGCAACTCTTCCCGGCCCAGGCGGTTGAGCTGCCGGATATCGGTGACCGCCGGGACCTGCATCAACAGGTTACGATATTCGAAGCGACGCTGTGACAGCGCCCGCTCATCCTCGTCGCGCAGCGGCATGGTCACCCACGCTACCTGATCCACGACGCTCTTGACGTAATCGCCGATGCGCAAGGCTGTGGCAAGCGCTTTTTCCTCGGTGAGCGCGGAAATCGCGGCGCGGCTGTCACGGTACGAAAAATACGCCTGGACGATTCCCGCGAGGAAGATGGCGCCTACAACCAACCCGCCCACCAGGACGGCGTATTTGCGGGACAGCGTGCGGGCCGCGCTCACTCGACCAGCCGGTGCGCGCGCAGGCGCACTTCGCGGGGGAAAGCGAAGCCGATGCTCGCCGCAGTTTTGAGATTGATGGAAAACTCAAGGGCTGATGGCTGTTCTATCGGGAGATCGCCGGGGCGTGCCCCCTTCAGAATTCGGTCGACGTACTGCGCGCCACGCCGGAACTGGTCGCCGAGGTTCACACCGTAGCTCATCAGGCCGCCCGCCTCGGTGAATTCCGCGAATCCGTAGATGGCCGGCAGGCGCAGCGCATTGACGAAGTGCGCGATGTGCTCGCGACGGCTGGTGAAAACAGCGTCGGACAGGAGTACCAACCCGTCGGGGCGCAGCTCGCTCACTTCGCGCAGAGCGCTGTCGACGCCGTCGTAGCCGGCAACCTGCACCCGCTGCAATGTGAGCTTGAGCCGTGCAGCGGCACTCACGGCGTTCGACCACTGACGGTCGTGCCCGGCGCTGCCGGCGCGGGTCAGGACGACCAGGCGTCTCGCGCCGGGCGCCGCTTCCGTGAGCAGCTCAATCAATTTCCCCGCCAGGTCCCCCGACTGGTTCGATACCCCGGTTGCGTTGCCACCGGGTCGCGACAAGCTCGCCGCCAGTCCGGCGCCGACCGGATCGGCGACCATCATGAATACGACCGGAATGGTGCGCGTGGCCTTGACCGCTGCCAGAGCCGCAGGCAACGGCGGGGCGACGATGACATCCACCTTCGCTCTGACCAGCTCGGCGGCAAGACCGGGAAGCTGCTCGAGGCGCCCGTGCGCGGCGCGCCCCTCGAAGACGATGTTGCGGCCCTGCACGTAGCCGAGATCCTCCATTCCGCGCAGGAACGCCGCCGCGAGCGCGTCATCATCCATCGCGTGGCTTGCGGTCAGATAGCCGACGCGCGCGACCTTTGCCGGCTGCTGCGCCGAAGCCGCATGCGCCAGCAAGGCAGCGGAAACGAAGAGGAGCAAGCGTATGAGCATGAGGTTCCAGTCGTGTAGCGCCGGGTGCAATCCTGTTATGGATCCGTTTGGATGATAGGCCCCAGCGCCCACTCTACTCATATCCTGTCATCAACGGTAGAGCGCACCGACTCGCACGCAACCGCAGCCCCCCGTTGACTTGTACTAACACCGGTCACAGCGAAATAGACCTCGGTGAACCACTCATGCGTGTTGCATGTCGTATCTGCACGCGTTTTAACGACTCGTCTTACCGATGCATCCAAGCAAGATTTTCCGCTGGAATTTCGTGCGACGCATCACGCCCGGCATGATAATTCCGTCGGCACGCAGCATAGGGTCAGCCGGCGTGCTGGCCACGATGCTTTTTGTGGCGACGACAGCCATGGCATCCGAGTCCCGTGGGCTTTTCTGCGCGACGCCAAGCGCCTGCGAAGTGCAGCTCTACGTCGAGAACGACATCCTGGGCGGCACGGACCGCTACTACACCAGCGGGCTGAAGCTGGGGGGCGGGGTCGGCGCCGCGGGCCTCGTGGAACGGATCTTCCAGGCGCCGGCGGAACACGTGCTGAGGCGTATCACCGACGATCCGCGCGGCGTCCAGTTCGGCCTGTTCATCGGCCAGCAGGTGTACACGCCCCGCGAGATCGAGATCGTAGCGCCTTCGATCGGCCGTGGGCTGCGTGGCTCTATGTGGGGGGCGTGGCGCAGAGCGTGTCCGCGAATCGGTTGCAGACGGTGGAGTTCGATCTCGGCGTCATCGGTCCTGCGGCGCTCGGCGAGAAGATCCAGACGGTGATCCACGAGGCGACCGATTCGACGCGTCCGCGGGGCTGGCACAACCAGTTGCCCGACGAGCCCGCCTTCCTGCTTGCGTACCTGGAGAAATGGCGCTTCGGCCCGCGCAGCGGCGTGCAGCTCGTGCCGCACTTCGGTGCAACGGTGGGGACCGTGATGACGCTCGCCCGCGCGGGCGCGACCGTGCGCGCGGGGCGCAACATGTCCGGTTTCGGGCCCGACACCATCGAGCCGGGCGGGGCGATGCTGCAAGGCGTCCGGCTGCGCGATCCCGAGTACAGGGACGGCATCGGCGAGTGGTATCTCTTCGCGGGCGCCGAGGCCCGGGCGGTTGCACACAACATCTTTCTCGACGGCAACGTGTTCCGCTCCAGCCCCTCGGTGGACCGGCAGGAGTTCGTCTACGACCTCAAAGCGGGTTTTTCCGTGCGCATAGCTTCTGCCCGCCTGTCCCTTACGCATATCTGGCGCAGCGAGGAATTCACCACACCGACGAGAGGCGGCGGCAACCAGCGCTTCCAGTCGTTCAATATCAGCTGGCAGTTCTGAGGACTGATTCCGGCTCGCGATGTAGATTCGGAATGCAGTATCGTCCCGGACAGTGATCCGGGATCCAGAAAAGCGCTATGGCGCCTGAAAGCGCGGATAGACCTTGCGCACGTTGCCGCTGTAGATTTTTTTCCTGTCTTCTGCTGAGAGCCAGCTCACCGAGTCCAGATAGCGCTTGGTGTCGTCATAGTAGTGGCCGGTCTCGGGATCGACCCCGCGCACCGCGCCGACCATCTCGGAGGCGAAGAGGATGTTGTCCGCCGGGATCACTTTCGTCAGCAGATCGATGCCGGCCTGATGGTAGACGCAGGTGTCGAAATAGACGTTTCCGAGCAGCAGTTCCTTCAACGGCGGCTTGCCCATGTCCTGCGCGATGCCGCGATAGCGGCCCCAGTGATACGGCACCGCGCCGCCGCCGTGGGGAATGACGAATCTCAGCGTCGGGAAATCCTTGAAGAGATTCGACGTGATGAACTGCATGAAGGCGGTCGTATCGGCGTTGATGTAGTGCGCGCCGGTGAAATGGAACGCCGGATTGCACGAGGCGCTGACGTGCACCATCGCCGGCACGTCGAGCTCCACCATCCTCTCATAGAGCGGATACCACCATCTGTCGGTGAGCGGCGGATCGGTCCAGTATCCGCCTGACGGATCGGGATTGAGATTGCAGCCGATGAAGCCGTATTCCTTCACGCAGCGCTCGAGCTCCGGCATGCAGTTGTCCGGCCGCACGCCGGGGCTCTGCGGCAACTGGCAGACGCCGACGAAGTTCTTCGGAAACAACGTGCACACGCGGTGGATCAGCTCGTTGCAGATGTCCGACCACAGCGCGCTCGTTTTCGCGTCCCCGATGTGATGCCCCATGCCGCCTGCGCGCGGCGAGAAGATCGTCACATCGGTGCCGCGCTCGCGCTGCAGCTTCAACTGCGCGCCCTCGATGCTCTCGCGGATTTCGTCGTCTCGGATGGCGAGCGAACTCCTCGCCGGGCTTACACCCGGATTCTTGAGGCCCTCGATCTGCTTCTGGCGGAAGGCTTCGAGCGCTTTCGGCGCGGTGGTGTAGTGCCCGTGGCAGTCGATGATCATTCGGCAAGCCCCCCTGGACGTTCATTCGGCCTTGATGTTCGCTTCCTTGATGACCGGCAGCCAGCGCTTCTGCTCGCTCCGCGCGAACTGAAGATACTCCGCCGCACTCGACGGGGCTGAATCGATGCCACGCTCAATGAGCTGCTTCACCACGTCCGGGGACTTGAGCGCCGCGACGAAATCGCGGTTCAGGCGGTTGACCACGGCGGGCGGCGTCTTGGCCGGCGCGAGCAACCCGTACCAGTTCGTCGCGGCATAGCCCTTGACGCCCGCTTCCGCGACCGTCGGCACGTCGGGCAGGGCGTCCGAGCGCTTGCTGCCCGTCACTGCGATCGCGCGCACCTTGCCGGACTTCACCTGTGGCACCGCGGTCGAGATCACCGCGATGAACGATGGTACGTGGCCGGCGATGAGATCGGTCATCGCGGGGCCGCCGCCCTTGTAGGGAATGTGCGTCATCGGCACCTTGGTGAGGCTGGAGAGCAGCACGCCGGAGAGGTGCCCGGGGCTGCCCACGCCCGAGCTGGCGTAATTGAGCCGTCCCTGCTGCGCCGTGGCGTGCGTGATGAATTCCTTCAGCGTTTTCACCGGCACCGAGGGATGCACGATGATGATGTTCTGCAGCGACACCAGCATGGTGACATAGGCGAAGTCCTTGAACGGATCGTAGGGCACCTTCTGGATCGCGGGGCTGATAACCAATCCCCCGAAGTGCCCCATCGCGACCGTGTGGCCGTCGGGCTCCGCGCCCTTGAGGATCTGCAGCGAGATCAAGCCGTTCGCGCCCGGGCGGTTATCCACCACCGTCTGCTCGCCGAGGCTCTCGCTCAGCCTGGGCTGCAGGATGCGCGCGACGAGATCGGTGGCACCGCCGGGCGGAAAGCCGACGATGAAGCGCACCGGCTTGGTCGGCTTCCACTCCGCAGCGGGCACGGTCGCGGGCAGCGTTGCAAGGAGCGCGATGGCCGCGCATGAAAAAGTACGAATGTTCCGGCTCATGACATTTGCTTTCTCTGATGGGATACGACAGGAATGCTGCTGCGGACAACGGCGGATGCTGAGTATCTGTCACGCGCTCATAGGATAACAGATCGGCGCCGGGACGCCGCAATCAGGGGTAAAGCAGCACGTCTTTGCGCGCCTCGCGCCAAGCCTCTTCGTCGGGTCTCGCGAGCGCTTCCAGATCCGCGGATGCGGCGGCCGGGTCGTCTACCCACTCCCGCAGGAGTTGCGTGCCGTTGATGAGATCGATCGCGAGCCGCTCGCGCTCGTACTCGTACGGGAAATCGCGCCACAGCGGGTAATCAGGATGCAGTTTCCTGAGCGCCTTGAACGCGAGCGCCATCAGCCGCCATGGCCTGAACGCATCGTGATCGTACGCCGGATCGTCAACGTGAATCTGCATGCCGGCGCAGAGCCGTCCCGCATGCTTGTGGAACGTCGGCTCGAACCAGCAGGCGCGCAATCGACAGCCTTGCATCCACCGCGGCGCGAGCTGTTCCATGGGGGAGAGCAGCGCGCGCGCATCGAGGTCCGGCGCACCGAACAGCTCGAGCGGGCGCGTGGTGCCGCGCCCTTCGGACAGCGTGGTCCCTTCCAGCATGACCGTGCCGGCGTAGCAGCGCGCCATCGACAGCGTCGGCGCATTCGGGCTCGGGTTGACCCACGCGCGCTCATGGAGCGGCCAGCCGTATCCGGGCGCGCGCGCGGGCTGCCATCCTTCCATCGCGATCACTTCGCATTCGACGTCGAGCTTGAGCGTTCTGACGAACCACTTCGCCAGCTCGCCGAGCGTGAGCCCGTGGCGCATCGGCAGCGCGCCGGCGCCGACAAAACTCTCCCAGCCTGCCCGCAGCGTGAGCCCTTCGATCGGACGGCCCGCGGGATTGGGCCGGTCGAGCACCCACACGGCTTTGCGGTGCTGCGCGGCCGCTTCGACGATATAGCGCAGCGTCGTGATGAAGGTGTAGACGCGGCAGCCGACGTCCTGCAGATCGACCAGCAGCACATCGAAGCTGTCCATCATGGCATCGGTGGGACGGCGGACTTCCCCGTACAGGCTGAAGACCGGAATGCCGTGCACCGGATCGGTGTAGTCGGAGGACTCCACCATGTTGTCCTGCTTGTCGCCGCGCAGCCCGTGCTGCGGGCCGAACGCGGAGGCGAGCCTGATCTCCGGCAGCGCGGCGAGCACGTCGAGCGTGTGGACGAGATCGTGCGTCACCGAAGCCGGATGCGCGAGCAGCGCCACGCGCCGCCCGGCGAGCGGCTTGCGCAGCGCGGCGTCCTCGCTCAAGCGGTCGATTCCGAATTTCATACGCGATAGTGTGCAACAGAATGCGCTGTAGCGCTGCAGCCACAGGCGAAAACCCAAAAGGGGTTGCGGCTCACAGCCTCGTGTGGAATTATGACGCCTGCTTCACCAATAATTACGAGGAGGAAAGACCGTGAGCCCCAACAGCTCAGCACGTACGTTTGCGCTCGTACTTTCGGGCGCGGCATTGACCGTCCCCACTGCAGCATCGGCACAGGACTGGCCCAACAAGGCGGTGCGCATGATAGTACCTTTCGGCACCGGCGGCGGCACCGACATCCAGGCGCGGCTGCTCGCCGACAGTTTCCGCCAGAGCACCGGGCAGACGTTCATCACCGACAACCGCAGCGGCGCGGGCGGCACGATCGGCGCGGAAATCGTCGCGCAAGCCCCGCCCGACGGCTACACGATACTGTTCACCACGGCTTCGCTCGCGGTCAACACGACGCTTTTTGCCAAGAGCCTCAAGTTCGACCCGCGCAAGGATCTGATGCCGGTCAGCCTCGTTTCATCGACACCGCTGGTGCTGTGCACGCACCCCAGCGTGCCGGCGAAATCGGTGAAGGACCTGATCTCGCTCGCCAGGAAGAATCCGGGCAAGCTGAATCACGGCGTCAACTCGGCCGGGACGACCAGCCATCTCGCCGCGGAACTGATGAAGCAGCGCGCAGGACTCGATACCGTGATCATCGCCTTCAAGGGCGGCGGCCCGGCGGCTGCGGCGCTGATGACCGGCGAGATCGACATGCTGTTCGCGACCGGCCCCGTTGCCGCGCGCAACCTTGCCACCGGCCGCATCAAGTGCCTCGCGGTGGCCTCGCCGAAGAAATCATCGGCGTTTCCCGACCTGCCGACGGTAGCGGGCTCCATCCCCGATTTCGCGGCCGACAACTGGTACGCGATGTTCTTCCCCAAAGGCACGCCGCAGGAATTCGCGACCAGGATGCACGGCGCGATCAAGAAGGCGCTGAGCGAACCGAAGATCGCGAAGTTCTACAAGCAGGAAGGGCTGGAGCCGATCGCCGGTGGAGCGGGCGAGCTTCAGCAGGCGTTCGACCGCGACATCCGGAAGTACGCGGAAGTGATCAAGCGCGCGAACATCAAGGTGCAATGATTTGAGGGAGAGTATCGCTGCTGTCAGCCCCGAGGGCGAGGAAGCGGTAGCGCGAGTGCGCCGGGCCCGGCGTCTCGACGCCCTCGCCGGAGAAACCGTCTGTGAATTCTGGAACGGGGTTTTCAAGGGCGATATCACCTTTCCGCTGATCCGCCGGCGACTGCAGGAGCGGTATCCGGGACTCACGATCGTTCCGTACACCGAGTTTCCTCACGCGCCGGGCAGTGACGATCCCGCCCGACAGCGCGAGCACGCCGTGCACCTCGCCACGCTCGCGCGCGAGCGCGGTGCGGACGCCGTGATCTCGGGCAACGGCGCCTGAGGGACCTGCGCTCCGGCCGCGGCGCGGCCGGCGACCGAGGCCGAGAAAGCCGGCATTCCGAGCGTCGTCGTGACCACCACGGGTTTTTCCGCGCTCGCGCGGTTCACCGGCAAGGCGGGCGGCGTGGACGAACTCGCGATCGCGGAGTATCCGGGGCCGCTCGGCATCCACGATGCCAAGACAATCGCGCGCAACCTCGACGGTGTCGTCGAACAGATCGCCGTCGCACTGACGCAATCGACTGGGCCGGCGCAACACGATTCGGCCGGGCGCGATCCGGGGCAGACCGTATTTTCAGGAAGCGAGGAAGAGGTCGCGCGCTTTTTCATGGCGAAGGGCTGGAGCGACGGCCTGCCGATCGTGCCGCCCACGCCGGCGCGCATCGAGGAATTCCTGCGCTACACCGATCGACCGGCGCGCGAGGAGATCGCGGTGCTGCCGTCGGCCAACCTGCGCGCAACGCCGTGGGCCATCGCCGCCAATGCCGTGATGGCGGGGTGCGCGCCGGCGCACATGCCGCTCCTCATCGCCGCGGTGGAAGCGCTGGGAGACGAGCGCGCGAGCCTCAACAACATCGGCAGCTCCTCGGGAATATTTCCGTTCATGCTCGTGAACGGGCCGATTGCGCGCGAACTCGGCATCGCGAGCGGCGGCCAGGCGATTTCACGCGGCGCGAATCCTGCGATCGGCCGCGCCATCGGTCTCATCGTGCGGAACATCGCGGGCTTTCGTCCGGGCGCGAGCTACATGGGCACCTTCGGCTATCCGCTCGCCTTCGCGCTGGCCGAGAACGAAGCGGAAAGCCCGTGGCCGCCGTTCCACGTCGAGCACGGCTTTGATCCCGGCGCGAGCACGGTCACCGTCGGCGTCACCAACAATTGGGGCTCGGCACCCGCACCCTACGACACGCCGGACAAAAGCGGCGCCGCGGTGGCACTGGAGTTGCTGTCACGGGAAATCGTCCGCAAAACGCGCGTTTTCAACTTCCCGGCGCGTGGCCCGCAGGCGGAAAGCGTCATGCTCACTCTGCTGCTGTCTCCGCCCGTGGCGAAATCGCTCGCCGCGGCGGGTTACTCCAAGCAGGAGGTGAAGCGGCATCTCTACGAAAACACGCGGATGACGCTCCGCGAGTTCGAATGGGTGGTGAAGTACACCATGATCGAGCGCACCACCGTTCGCGAGCGGGTCGAGGCGGGCCTGCTTCCCGAAGAATTTCTCGGCAAGCCCGACGATGAGGTCCGCATTCTGTCGAGTCCGGACATCCTGCACGTGGTGGTGTGCGGCGACCCGCACCGCAATCGCCTCATGGTGCTCGAGGGCGGGCACACGCGTCCGACTACCCGAGCGATCGCGAATCCTGGTCCAGATTGCGGAACTCTGCGTAGCTTTTGGGCGTCTTTATTGGATAATCCGGGGACGCCAACAACATCAACTTCGAGGAGACTGCAGCAATGAAGTTTGTATCGATTCTTCGCATCATCTGGGGACTCGTATCGGGCATTGTTCTCGGGGGCGCCAGCACGTCCGCGTTCGCGCAGGCGACGGACTACCCGACGCGGCCGATCCGCCTCATCGTGCCCGCTGCCCCGGGCGGCACGACCGACGGGCTGGCGCGCATTTTCGGCGGCCGGTTGACCGACATGTACGGCCAGCAGGTGGTCGTGGACAATCGCGCGAGCCAGTCCGGCGTGGTGGCCGGAGAAGTGACGGCCCAGGCCGCGCCCGACGGCTACACGTTGTTCCTGCCGTATCATCAGCACACCATCAACGCCGCGCTGCTGCCCAAGCTGCCGTATCACCCGATCAACGATTTCACGCCGATCACGCAGTTGACGGCGGCTGGCCTGATTCTGGTCGTGCATCCCGACACGCCGGTCAAGAACTTCAAGGAGTTCCTCGCGTGGACCAAGGGCCAGCAGGGCAAGCTCAATTTCGGCTCGGCGGGCATCGGCAGCGGCGGGCATCTCGCCGGCGAACTGTTCAATCAGTTGACCGGCGTGAAAGCGCAGCACATACCCTACAAAGGCACCGGCCCGGCGACGGCGGGCCTGCTGGGCAAGGAGTATCACTACAACTTCATGGGGCTGCTCGCCGGATCGCGGCTGGCGAAGGACGGCCGCCTCAGAGCGCTCGGCGTGACATCGGGCAAGCGCTCGGAAGGATTGCCGGACATCCCGACCATCGCGGAACAGGGTCTTCCCGGATTCGAGGTGGTCGGCTGGTACGGCATCATGGCGCCGAAAGACCTGCCCAAACCTATCCTGACGAAGCTCCACGCCGACCTCGTGAAGATTCTCAAGGAACCGCAAGTGCAGAAGATCATTTTCAACCAGGGCGCGACCGCTGTCGGCAACTCGCCCGAGGAGTTCAGGAAGTATCTCCTCGCCGACATGGAGAAATGGCAGAAGGTGGTGAAAGCGAGCGGCGCCAAAGCCTACTAACATCTCGCGCCAATAAACCCTTTCTCACCAAATCAAGACTTCCTCCCTTGAGAAGGGGGAGGGCAGGGTGGGGTTTCATAAAATTCCCTCGGCTGGGGGAGGATAAGGTGGCGGTCTATCAGGGCGGGGGAAGCTCCAGCAAGAACGTTTCCCGTCGATGAAAATCCGGCTTCTCCGCCGGATGCGCGAGCGCCCAGTAGGTGAGCGCCCCCACCGCATCCTCGATCACCGCTGACAGCCCGAGCATCACTTCCTTTCCACGATAGCGCTCCGACAACCGCGCGAGCGCGATCGCGGCATTCAGTTCGATGCGATCCTCGAGGGCACACACCGCGATTCGCGGATCGAGCGCCACATCGGTCCGCGGCGCGCCCTCGCGATATTTCGCGAAGGCGTAGACCGCCCACTCGCCCGATGGGGAGAAGTTGTATTCGTGGTAGGCCGGCTCGCCCTTCAGCGCGATGAAGCACTCGCAGCAGGTGTGCTTCCACAGCTCATGGCCGGTGACGGATGCGCGCGCGGGCGGTATGCGCAGCCGCGCGACGTCCGCCTCGATGGTGAAATTGAGCATCAGTTCATCCGCCGCGCGTTGAACCGACACGCTGACGCCGCGCACCGCATCGCTGCAGCTCGCGCGATGGCACACGAGCCGCGCGGTCCGCGCAACGGCATGCGGCATCGCGATGCGCGCGATCCGGGTCCGTCAGGGTTTCGAGCGCGTTACGACCCGCGTTTGGTCAGGCCCAGCGCGGTCAGCACTTCCTTGAGGCGCGCGGTTTCCTCGTCCATCCATTTGCGCGTCTCGGTCGAGTTCTTGAACTCGACCAGCCACTGGTTTTTCTCGGCGTACTCGGCGATCTCTTTGCTCTGCGCCGCCTTCTGCGCGACCTGCTCCCAGAACGCAACCTGCGCCGGAGTCAAACCGGGCGGTGCGACGATGCCCTTCCACGAACCGGCGCTTTGATAGCCGAGTTCACTCCACGTCGGGATGCTGGCTACCGGCCCGCCGAGCCGTTTCTGCGAACTGACCGCGATGCCGCGGAGCCTCCCCGCTGCCTGATGCGGCACCAGGCTCGACACCGAGGTCACCACGATGTCCGCGTGTCCGCCAAGCACGGCGGTGGTCGTCTCGCCGCCGCTCTTGAACACGACCGTCCGCACCGCCTTGCTGTCCACGCCCGCCTTCTGCATTGGCAGCCCGATCGACACGCGGTGACCGACGCTGGTGAGCGCGATGCTCATCGAGTTGGGATCCTTCTTGAGGGCGTTGAGGAGATCCTGGCCGGTCTTGAGCGGCGAATCGGCGCGCACCGCCGCGACCATCGGCTCGGTGATCATGTAGGCGATCGGGGTCACGTCCTTGTAGCTCATTGGCGTGCGCCCCTCGACGTAGTTCATGAGGATCGGCGTGGACATGATGCCGATGGCGTGCGGGTCGCCCGCGCGCTGCTGGACGTGGGTGTAGGCGATGGTGTGCCCGCCGCCCGCGCGGTTCACCACCGAGCTCGAAACCGGCAGGAGCTTCAAATCGTCGAACAGCTTCTGGATCACGCGTCCCGCGACATCGTTCGATCCGCCCGGCCCGGAGGGCACGGTCAGCTCGACCGGCCGCTCCGGCTTCCACGCCTGCGCCGCGGTAACCTGGGTCAGCGCGAGGCCGGCTGCCGCCAGCATCGTCATCGACGCCCGGCTCATCACTTTGGTCTTCATTTCGTCTCCTCCCAAGTGGGTGACTTGGACCCTGGAAACATCTCCTTCCTCCAAGGTCGGGATGGGGGTGCAACGCTAGCACACACCCATACGTGCGGACAACAGAGCCGCACGCCACGTCTCGTGCAATAAATATCGTAACGCGTTACAATAAAGGGCATGAATGAACGCCGCCGCCGTCCCGGCCGCCCGCCGACCGGGCGGGCATTGACCGCTGCAGAACGCATGCGGCGGTATCGGGCTCGCCAGCGCGCAGCGGGCTTGCGGCCATCCACCCGCTGGCAACCGATCGTTCCGTCCACAATGTCGCCCGGCGCTCTCAAGCACCGCATCATCGAGGCCCGCAGCCTGGCGATGCACTGCCTCATTGCGCGGAAGATTGACCGGGATCCGCGGTTGCTCGATATCGCCCGCCGCAATCTCGCAGACTGGAGTGCGCGCTATGGCCGCGATACGCCCCGCGTTTTGAAGGAATGGCAGGCGATCCTGCGTCGTCCGTGGCGGGAGATCGCCGCTATCATCACGGATTCCGGCGAGACTTCGACGCGGCTTCGGCAGTCCTCACCATTTGCGGGAGTGCTGAACCAAACGGAGCGTAACAACATTTATGAAGCGTTCCGAGCTTGAGCACCTGATACGTGCGGCTGGCAGGATCGCGGGTGATCCGGAAATCGTCGTTATCGGCAGCCAGGCGATCCTGGGGCAGTTCCCCGACGCTCCGCCGGTGCCGGGCGTGACAAGGATCTGGATTTCACGCGCGAACTGGCACGACACGTTCTGACTGACAAAGAGACTCTATTGGCACGGCTGGCGGCGACCAGGATCGATGCGGCACTGGCGAAGCTGGTGCGGGGTCGCATCGAGCGGGATTTCGCGCGCCGCGGCACGTAGGCGCTTGCGCGGCCTTTAACAAGAGCTCGTTCGTCAAGCGCCATCACGCGGCGTACGCCGGGATCCGCGCTAACCTACCTGAAAACCTCCAGATTCAACGCGACCGGCTCGCCCAGCCACGACGCATGCGTCGTGTGGTCCTCCAAGTCATCCCCGGTGACGCCATGCACCAGCACCGTGAGCCCGCCGCGGTTCGCATCGAGCCACGGAATCAGCGTGTCGAACTGCGCCGAATCGAATGCGAGCTGGCAACTCCAGCGCGGGTGCGGCCCGACCGGCCTCTGGTGCACGCGACCCATCGCCACGCCGAAGCGCTTCGCCGCGCTCTGGCACAGTTCGCGCGCCTGCTCGACGGTCTGCTCGTCGAAGTACACATGCGCGTGATACTGCGGATATACATTCTTTGGTCTAGCCTTCATGACAATCTCAATTGACGTCTGGACGTCTCGAACCTATTATAGGGCATCCGTAAAAGCACAACTCGACCAATGAGAAAACGACCGGGCCAGGTGAGGGATGCAATAGTTCAAATCCTCAGCGTTCGTCCTCATGGAGCTACGGTTTCCGAGATCACTGACCATGTCGTATCCCTGATCGGGCCGGTCCCACCGTCATCGATTCGTTCGTATCTTCGTTTGAACACACCCACTCTGTTCGCGCGGATGGATCGCGCGCAGTACGCCTTGAAGGGATTTTCCTATCAGGCCAGAAAGGAAAGTGAAGAAGATAAGCCAGAATCTTTTGTGTATGGCAAGACAACGCTCATACAACAGGACTGCCTTATCTGGCTGGAAAAGCAGCCGGCTCACTCGCTGCATGCCGTCCTGACGGATCCGCCATACGGTTTGGTAGAGTATTCCGAGGTCGAGCAAAGCAAACTTCGATCCGGAAAAGGTGGAATCTGGAGAATACCTCCCTCTTTCGACGGCTCCAAGCGTTCGCCGCTTCCTCGCTTCACTGTTCTTAAAAGGACCGATCTCGACGCGCTGGAGGAGTTCTTCACTGCATGGGCCACTCTTTTACGGCCGGTTCTTGTGCCGGGAGCTAACGTTATCGTCGCAAGCAATCCTCTGCTGTCATATCTCGTGTCCAACGCCTTGAGTCGCGCGGGGCTTGAGCGCCGCGGTGAGATAGTCAGGCTGGTAATGACAATGCGTGGCGGTGACCGGCCAAAGCATGCGCACGTCGAATTTTACGATGTAAGTGTGATGCCACGATCGATGTGGGAACCCTGGCTCATTTTCAGGAGGCCGCTTGATGGTCGTGTCCAGGATAACCTGCGCAAATGGGGCACGGGTGGCTTCAGGCGAGTTTCCCGGGAGCGCCCGTTCGGGGATGTGATCAGTTCGGCACCGACACGAGCTTCGGAGCGCAGGCTTGCGCCTCATCCCAGCCTAAAACCGCAAGCGTTTCTGCGACAGCTTGCGCGCGCAGTTCTGCCGCTGGGGAAGGGTATCGTCCTTGATCCATTCGCCGGCTCTGGTTCAACCTTAGCTGCCTGTGAAGCTGTCGGCTACGACAGCGTGGGGCTCGAAAAAGACAAGAACTACTTCAAGGTCGCTGTAAACGCAATTCCGAAGTTGAGCCTGGTTTCGAGCGATAAGACTTAAATTCGGTAGACCCCGTTTCGCCTCAATTTCGCAATGCCTTCCGCATGCAGGACATGTGAGGAAAACTTAAATGGCGATGAAGAGAATGGTGGTGGAGCTGGGCATGGGCACCGACATCCGCGGCACTGACTACACCAAGGCCGCGGTACGGGCGCTTAGGGATGCGCTTTGGCACAACTCGCTCAACGTGGCGGCGGCGCTCGGCAGGCCGACCGACTCGATGTTCGTGGAAGTGCTGATCGGCGTGCCGAAGCCGGAGAAGGTCAACACCGCCGAAGTTCTTGCGGTGCTGCCGCACGGTACCGGCAATGTCAAAGTAGTCGAGGGCGGTCTCGAGATCGTGAATGACGCCGGCACGGGATCCACTGTCATGGCCAATTGCGCTGCGATCGTGCATCTCGACGTCTGAAGGAGCCGCCATGCCGCTCAAGCGCGTGATACTCGAAATGGGCACCGGCAACGATCTGCACGGCGGTGACTACACCAAGGCGGCGGTACGCGCACTGCAGGATGCGCTACACCACTCATCGATGAGCTTCGTGCGCTCGCTCAAGCTCGATCGCGCGGCGATGCAGGTCGAAGTCACGATCGGCGTGCAACACCCCGAGAAGGTCGATGCCGCGGCGGTGAAGGCCGGCGTACCGCACGGCAAAGTGAAAGTGAACGTCGTCAAAGGCGGGCTCGACGTGCCGGCCGCCGATGGCCACGATCTCGCGGTGATCGCGAGCGCCGCCGTCGCGGTGCGCTTCGAGCTGCCTTAGCGGCGTGGCGTGGCCCAGAGGGCACGGACGGAGCATAATCTCCCGACACAGCCGAGGAGGTGTGCAATGAGACCAGGCCACGTAATTGCCGCGGCGCTCTGCATAACGGCGGCAAGCCTCATATTGAGCGGTGCACACGCGCAGAGCTATCCGACCAAGCCGGTGCGTTTCGTGCTGGGCACTGCGCCCGGTGGCTCGACCGACACCATTGCGCGCATCGCCGCGCAGGGCTTGAGCGACTTGTGGGGCAGAAATGTGGTCGTCGATAACCGGCCGGGGGCGGGCGCGACCATCGCGGCCGATCTCGTGACCAAAGCGCAGCCCGACGGCTACACGCTGTTCGTCGGCGGGTTCGGACCCAACGCGATGGCGGGCAGCATCTTTCCGAGGCTTTCCTATAACCCGGCGAAAGATTTCTCACACGTGACCATGATGGTGGCGTTTCCGAATGTGCTGATCGTGCGCACGTCGGGTCCCATGTCGAATCTCAAGGAATTCATCGCGCAGGCGAAGGCTAAACCGGGTGCGATCAAGTATGGGTCTTCGGGTACGGGGGGATCGGGCCATGCCTTCCTTGAGTTGATGAACATGAAAGCGGGCATCAAGACGATACACGTACCCTACAAGAGCGGCCCGCTCGCGCTGACCGGCATGATCGCGGGCGACGTCGACTATGTGCTGGTTGCGCCGTCCACCGCGCTCGCGCAGTTGAGCGCGGGCCGGGTTCGCGCGCTCGGCGTGACCAGCGCTACGCCAAATCCCCGGCTTCCCGGCGTGCCGCCGATCGCGAGCGTGCTGCCGGGCTACGAAGCGCTCGAGTTTCACGGTCTGCACGCGCCGGCGAAGACGCCTAAGCACATCGTCGCGAAGCTGCATCAGGATATCGCGAAGGTATTGCGTCAGGCGGAGATCAAGGCGCGGCTCGACGGAATCGCGATGGATGTCGCGGCGAGTACGCCGGCCGACTTCACATCGTTCATCAACAGCCAGATCAAGACGTGGGCGGAAGTGGCGCGGGCGGGAAATATCCGGGTCGATTAACCTGCTAATCGGCAGGCACCGCGCGCTCGGATGCCCACGCCCTGAGCGCCGCGATCTTTTCCGCCATCACTGCCCGAGATCGGCTTGGTGCGGCCGAGCTCACGCACGACGTGCGCGCCCGCCTGCTGGTGCCGCTCACGCGCGGGCAGGGCGGGGCGGCGCTGCAGTTCGAAGTCGAGCTTGCCAGTCTCGATCAGCTCGAGGAGTTTCGCGAGCGCGGCATCGAGACCGGCAAGGAAACGGGCGACTGGATGCACAAGTTCAGCGAGATTCTCGTGTCCCCGCCGCAAGTGGAGCTGTTGCGGGTCGAGGAGAAGCAGGCGGGCTAAAGCGCCTGCCGTTATTTCGCGAGCGCGAGCTCTCCCAGCACGCGGGCGAGATCGGCGTTGCGGGTCTCGAGGAATTTCGCCATCTGCGCGGG
>JBQTHU010000202.1:0-35698 GCA_052389535.1 Betaproteobacteria bacterium
GCGTGCTTGCGCGATACGTTGCGCGCAAGCGCGACACCGGGCGTAGTGCAGAAGAGGCCGTACTTGACGCCTGAAGTCGCGAACTGCGCCTCGGTGGAAGCCACCGCCAGGTCGCACTGTGCGACGAGCTGACAACCCGCGGCAAAGGCGAATCCATGAACACGGGCAATGACCGGCTGCGGCAACCGCGTAAGGCCCACCATCAATCTTGCGAAACGCTGGAAGGCGTCTTTCGCAAAGGCGGGATTCTCACGGGCGCGCAGTTCCTTGAGATCGTGGCCGGCGCAGAATGCCTTTCCCGCGCCCGCGATCACCACCACGCGCACCGACTCGTCGTCAACTATGGCGGCGAGCTTTGCTTCCAGCTCCTGGATCAACCCGAGCGTGAGGGCGTTGTACTGCTGCGGCCGGTTGAGCGTAAGCGTCGCGACGCCAGCCGCGTCCTGGCGTTCGCAGAGCGCGGCGTCGGAAGAAACGGTAGGGTGAGAGGTTGCCATACATGTCCTGGCCGAAGTCACGAAGATTATAGCGGGCGGATCACCTCCCTGACCGACATCCTAATATCGCGATTTGTTCGACCATCATCACGGGGTAAACACCGTTGCACGGCACCTGACGGCGTGCCGGCGCGATTGGCGAGGGGCCGGAAGCGCGTGCTACGATTCGGCGTACATCGTAGCAGCGATCGATATGCCCACCTTCCGTTACGGCCATGCGAGCGCCCCGGACTGGCGCGACGCCGCCCAGGCCTGCCTCGGGCAGCTCGCAGACGGAGAGGCCAGCCTCGGATTTCTCTATGTCACCGACGTGCTGGCCGACCACGGCGCCGACATCCTGGACTGGTTCAGGGACCGCACCGGGGTGGAGCACTGGACCGGCGCGGTCGGCATCGGCATCTGCGCAACGGGACGCGAGTACCTCGACGAGCCGGCGATGGCGGTGATGGTCGCGGACATCGAGCCCGGCACGTTCCGGGTGTTCTCCGGCATCACGTCCCCGGATCAGGTCGATCGCGCATCGCTCAAGTGCGGCAACACGCCGGCCAACTTCGCCATCGTTCACGCGGATCCGGGCAACCGCGAAATCGCCGATCTGGTCGCGAAGCTCGCCGAGCGCGTGGAAAGCGGTTTTCTGGTCGGGGGCCTTACGAGTTCCCGCCGCCAGAACGTGCAGTTCGCGAACGGCGTGACGGAAGGCGGCGTGTCCGGAGTCTCGTTCACCGATGCGGTCACCGTCGCGACGCGCCTCACCCAGGGCTGCACCCCGATCGCCTCCAAGCACGCCATCACGGCGTCCCAGCGCAATGTCATCGTGACGCTCGACGGCCAGCCCGCGCTCGACGTACTCAAGCAGGACATCGGGGAAGCGCTGGCGCGGGATCTGAACCGCGTCGGCGGACATATCTTTGCAGGACTGCCGATCGCAGGCAGTGACACCGGTGATTACCTGGTGCGCAATCTGGTCGGCATCGACACCGCGCACAAGCTCGTCGCGATCGGGGAGGTCGTGGAGCCGGGCGCAAGCGTGATGTTCTGCCGCCGCGACGGCAGCACTGCACGTGAAGACATGGGGCGCATGCTGGAGAGCATCCGCAAGGGCCTGTACACCCAGCCGCGCGGCGGCGTCTACTATTCCTGCCTCGGCCGCGGCGCAAGCCTGTTCGGACCCGAATCGCGCGAGCTGAAGATGATCCGGGAGGGGCTGGGTGATTTCCCGCTGGTCGGCTTTTTCTGCAACGGCGAGATTTCGCACAACCGGCTGTATGGTTATACCGGCGTGCTGACGCTGTTCGTATAACAACGTAGAAAGGGGAGCGCATGGGGATGCGGCTCTTTGCCGAACTCACGGTTACGTGGCTCGACGTCGCGGCCTTTCTGTTTTTCATCATCGCATGGGTGGGCTACGCCACGTTCGCGACGCGGCACGGCCGCAACGTGCCGAGCCTGCACACCACCATGGACGGCTACCGGCGCACCTGGATGGTGCGCATGATCGAGCGCGACAACCGCATGGTCGACGTCAACATCATGCGCAACCTCACGCGCAGCTCGCAGTTTTTCGCGTCCACCACAATGCTGGTGCTCGGCGCGCTCATCGCGTTGCTGGGCTACGTGCAGCAGGCGCTCGACGTGGTGTCCGGGCTGCCTTTCACGGTGAAGGGCACGCAGCGGGTGACCGAAATCAAGATCCTGCTGCTGGTGGTGATCTTCGTCTACGCGTTCTTCAAGTTCTCGTGGGGCATCCGCCAGCTCGGTTTCTGCTCGATACTCGTCGGCGCGGCGCCGAAGCAGCCCGGGGATGATCCCGAGCAGTACGCGCCGCACATCAACCGCATTGCGCGCATCACGTCGTCAGCGGGTGTCAATTTCAACAACGGTCTTCGCGCCTACTACTTCGCGCTGGCGGCGCTCGCCTGGTTTTTACATCCGTGGTTGATGATGATCGCGACCGCCTGGGTGGTCTACGTGCTCTATCGGCGCGAATTCCGTTCCAGAACGTTGCGGGCGTTGATCGAAGAGGACGCTTCTCCGACCCTGCGCACGTAGTGCGCACCGCGGCGCTACAACAGGCGCTGCAGAAAAACGACGTCGAGCCAGCGCTCGAACTTGTAGCCCACTTCCGGGAAATGCGCGACGCGCGTGAATTCCATCTCCTGCAGCATCGCGATCACCGCCGTCGATTCGCTGCAGCAGCCGCCGACGAGGGCATGGTGACCCAGCGCACGGCCGCGCTCGATCAGGTCCGCCATGAGGGCGCGGCCGATTCCGCGGCGGTGCCAGTCGTGGTGCACGTACACCGAAAACTCGGTCGTATGCCGGTAGGCGGGGCGGGTGCGGAAGAGATCGAGCGCTCCCCAACCGACGGTCGTCCCGTCGCTTTTCGCGACAGTGACCGGGTGCACGGGCAGGCGGGCTTCCAGCCAGGTTACCCGCTGCGCCAGAGAAACCGGCTCGGTCTGGAACGTGGCGGTGGAATGGACAACGTAATAGTTCTGGATGTCGTTGATCGCCGCCGCATCGGCGGGCGTGGCCGGCCGAATCGAGCAGCTGCGCCTGGCAGAGCCCGTGGAAGCGCCTGCACTCAACCCGCGCTAGCCGACGCCGCGACCGGGATGCCCCTGCGCCGCACGATCCAGTAGGCGATGCTGAACCCCACCGGAAGGCAGGCGACCAGGGCGATCTCGCGGTCGGGATGGAGCAGGACGATCAAGGCGAATGCGGCGAGAAAGAGGCGCACCATCACATCGAGCGCCTGCCGCTCGGTGAAGCAGGCCTGGATGCTGAAGGTCACGCCGGCGGTCGCGACCAGGATCAGCGCCATGGCGCCCAACTGCGCGACGCCGGGCTCGAGGACGAGTTCCGGCCGGGTAAAGACGCCCGCCATGAGAACGAATAGCGTGACGCATACGGTGATCGCAGCGAAAAGCGTGCGCATGAATGAGGTTTCGGCGATCTTCGCCGTGACCGCAGCCGCGACCGACGTCGGTGGCGTCAGCTCACCCCATACGGCGAGGAAGAACGCGAAAAAGTGCACGACCCAGGGATCGATGCCGGCTTTGATCATCGGCGGCGCGACGACAAGCGCGGTGATGATGTAGGTCGGCGCGGGGGGCAGCCCGGTTCCAAGCAGGGCGCCGAAGAGGAAGGCGACGAGCACCATGGCGACGAGATTGACGCCGGCCATCGCGATGAGTATCGAACCGATCTTTGTCGGCACGCCGGTGATGACGAGCGCCCCGGTCATGATCGAGAGTGTCGCGAGCAACAGCGCGAGATCGGAGGTCATCTCCGCAAAGTAGTTCACGAGACGCCCCAGCGGCTTGAGGAGCGCATGTAGCGACCAGCCCTGCAGCCGAGCCAGTATGATGGAATAGGTCACGATCAGCGCGACTGCCACGCCAACGAACACGTAGAGCGCGGCGAACATGGGCGCGAGATGCAGTATGCCCATCAAGCCGATGAGTCCGCCGACCACGCACAGAAACGCGATGATGTTCGCCCAGTCCGACCATTGCATGCGCTCGGCGACGACTGCGCCCAGCCGCGCGCGATGGCGCGTCGAGAGCAGATAGACCGAGATGCTCACGCCGGCGTAATAGATGAGTGCCGGCGCGTAGCCGCGCGCCACCACGTCGAAGTAGCTCCGCCCGAGGAATTCCGCCATCAGGAACGCCGAGATTCCCATCACCGGCGGCATGAGCTGGCCGCCCAGCGACGACGCCGTCTCGATGGCGGCCGCTGTCACGCGCGGCATGCCCGCCCCGATCATGGCCGGTATCGTTGCCGACCCTACGGTGATCGCGTTGGCGGCGCCGCTTCCACTTACTGTCCCCACCGCCATGGAGCCCAGCACGGCGGACTGGGGGAGCGCGTGCGGGGAGCGCACCGCGACCTGTTTCGACGCCCTCAGTATCGATTCGACGCAGCCGAACGCGCGCAGCGCGGCGAGCACCAGGATGAAGGACCCGATCAGCGTGAGCGCGAGCTGCGGCAGGTTTGAGAAGACGCCGGTGGACATCTCGACGCTCATCGCGCTCACGACCCTCTCCCATGTCAGTCCCGGATGGAAGAACATGCCCGGCACGAAAGACCCGTAGACGGCGTAGACAATCAGCACGATATTGAGGATGAAGAGCGCGAGATACCGCTTGCGCGCATACTCCATGACGAGCAGCGTCATGAGCGCACCCATCGTGAGATCCATGGTATTCCACGTGCCCGCCCGCACCGTCCCGATGTCGTCGTATTCGACGTACATATAGACGGCGACCGCGATCGAAATTCCGATGTAGATGACGGCGATGGCGTACCCCGCGATGCTCGGAAGTCGCGGGTAGAACTCGTTCTTGCGCAGGTCGTCCAGCGTGTAGAGGATGAACGTGACGGGTACGAGGGCGAAGGCGAGCAGCACCGGACCGCCTTCGCCGGTCCAGTAATAACCGAATAGATAGAGGAAAAAGAAAATCGCCGTCGCGTAGTAGGCCCACTCTACGACGCGGCGCGGCTGGTGTGACGGTGCGGCGGTATCGGCCATGGCTAGGGAAGGATTTCCGCAGACGACTGGAAGCGGGCGGGCGCGGCTGCGCTCGCCCGTGCTTCCGCTGGGTTCACGAAGCCCGGCCTACTTTTTCGCGATTCGGCCGTCCCACTTCTTGTCCCAGACGCCCTTCTCGCGCATGTACTTCGCGAGACCCGGGTGAATGGGGACCAGGTTCACCGCAGCTTCCACGCCGCGGCGCTGGAAGCCGGGCATGTCCTTGGCGATCTGCGAGAAACTCTTGTCCGCCTTGGCGAGTTCGCCGACGTTCTTTTCGATCAGCTTCAACATCTGGTAGACATCGTCTTCGGAAAACTCCAGACCGACGTGGAAGCCGTAGTAAAAGGGAAACAGAATCACCTTGTCGGTGTGGACGTCCCGGTTGAATACTTGCGGCTTCTGTTCGATGACGGCGAAGCCGGCTTTCTTGAGTTTCGCAACTTCATCGGCGCTCGGGTTGAGCGCGGCCCAATCGGTCGCGAGCGAGGCTTCGACGATCCAGGGCGGGGTCGAGGCCTCTCCGTTGCTGTAGAGACCAAAGCCATCAATCCGACCGCTTTCCAGCAGCGAGCCGGCTGCGGAGAGATCGACCTGGCGATATTGGTACTTGATGCCCAGCGCCTCGAAAAGGCGCTCGAGCTGGGCGCGCGTGTCCCACGGTGGATTCCCGGTAAAGAGCGCCTTGCCCTCGAGGTCCTTCCAGTTCTTGATCTTGCCCCGGTCGCGCGCGTGGATCGCGGTGCCCATTTCGACGGTGAATGTCCAGAATGACTGCACCGGCTGGCGCTTCATGCTCGCCTTGAAGCCCTTGAAACGCTTGATGTCGTTGGCGAGTTCGTAGAACGCGATGTCGGCCCCGTAGTAGCCTTCGAACTGCCCCGTCGCGTAACCCTTGACGGTAATGATCGCGCCGGGCGTCGGTTGCACCGTGACGCGGTATTTCGGCATTTCGCGGTTCAGCACCTCCGCCAGCACGACGAGCGCCTTGTGCCCCGCGGAACCGACCGCCGAAGTGCCCCAAGGAATTTCCTTGACCTGTGCTGATGCGGGGAGGCCCCATGCCGCCATGAGGCCAGCGGCGAGCAAGACTAGCGTGCGTTTCAGCATGACTTGATCCTCCTTCAGTGAACGACAGGATTCTGGCGACCTGCCTGAATCGGCATTCTATTACATCACACGCGTCAAAACCCTACAGCCTGGCCGTCGGTGCGCCGTTCGGAGGCGCCGAGGTAGCCGTCCTCCAGTTTGTAGATGAGCTGGGCCCGGCCGAAATCGGTGGACCACCAGCCCGACTGCTGGATCGCATGGCCCCGCGCACGCAGTTCAGCGATGCTGTCCGCGGGAATCGCGGGCTCGACATTGACTGACAGTCCGGTGTCCACGCGCCAGCGCGGCCCATCGGACGCGGCTTGAGGATTCTGGTGGTAATCGACCATGCGCAGGATCACTTGCGTATGCCCCTGTGCCTGCATCGAGCCGCCCATGACGCCGAAGCTCATCAGCGGCTTGCCGTTGCGCGCGAGAAAACCCGGAATGATGGTATGGAACGGCCGCTTGCGCGGGCCGACCTGATTGGCATGCCCCGGCCGCAGGCTGAAACCGAAGCCGCGGTTCTGCAGGCTGATGCCGGTTCCCGGAACGACCACGCCGGAGCCGAACCCGGCGTAATTGGACTGGATGTAGGAGACCATCATGCCTGACGCATCCGCCGCGGTAAGATAAACCGTTCCGTTGCCGCCCGGCTGTCCGTGTTCCGGTGTGCGCGCCTTCTTCGCGTCGATCAATGCCGCGCGCTTCTTGAGATACGTCTTGTCCAGCATTGCAGCGGGCTTGACGCGCATGGTCGCCGGATCGGATACGTACTCGTTCAGGTCCGCGAAGGCGAGCTTCATCGCCTCGATCTGCAGGTGCAGGCTTTCGGCCGAGTCCACGGGAAGACGCGCGACATCGAAGTTCTCCAGTATCCCGAGCGCCATGAGCGCGGCGATGCCCTGGCCGTTCGGCGGAATCTCCATCACGCTGTAGCCGCGATAATCGATGGCGATGGGCTCCACCCAGTCGTTGGTGTGCGCAGCGAGATCCTCCATCGTCATCGCGCCGTTGCACTGGCGAGCGTGCGCCGCGATTTTTTCCGCGAGCTCGCCTTTGTAGAACGCCTCGCCCTTCGATTCAGCGATTTGTTTCAGCGTGCGGGCCTGCGCCGGGAAGGTGAATTTTTCACCGGGCTCCGGTGCCCGGCCGCGCGGCATGAACGCTTCGGCGTAACCTGGTTGCGCTTTGAGCTCCGGGACCTGATTCGCCCACAGCCGCGCGATGGTGGGCGAGACCATGAAGCCGTCCTGCGCGTATCTGATCGCGGGCTCGAAGAGATGGGCAAACGGAATCTTCCCGAATTTCCTGGAAAGCTCGACCCATGCGGAGACGGCGCCCGGGACCGTCACCGACTCCCAGCCGCGCTGCGGCATCTGCTTCAACTCCTTGAAGCGGTCCGGCGACCACCCAGCCGGCGAGCGGCCCGAGGCATTGAGCCCATGAAAACGCGTGCCATCCCACAATATGCAGAAGGCGTCGCTGCCGATGCCGTTGCTGGTGGGCTCGAGGACGGTAAGCGCGATTGCGGTCGCGAGCACCGCATCGACCGCATTTCCGCCTTTCATCATCATGCGCAGCCCCGCCTGCGCGGCGAGCGGCTGCGACGTCGCGACGATATTGCGCGCCAGCGTCGGCATGCGCTGGGACGGATAGGGGAACTGCCAGTCGAACGGTGTCGTCATGCTCTTCTACTCGGGCTGGATGCCGGCCTCGCGCGCCACCTTGATCCATTTGTCGATCTCGGCGCGGTTGAACCTGTCGTGCGCCTCCGGCGTGCTGGCGACGACTTCCGCGCCCTGCTGCGCGAGATTGTTCTTGACGCCGGTATCGTTGAGCGCTTTCACCATGGCGCCATTGAGCCGGTCGATGAGGGGTCGGGGCGTGCCTGCGGGCGCGAACATCGCGAATCCGCTCGATACGACAAAGCTCTTCAGGCCCTGTTCCTGCATCGTCGGCACGTCGGGCGCGGCGCCGGAGCGCTTTTCCCCGGTCTGCGCGATCATGCGCAGCCTGCCGGGGCGGGTGTACTGCACGGCGGCCGGCATGCTGGGAAACTGCATCTGCACCTGTCCCGCGACGAGATCGATCATGGACGGGCCGGTACCTTTGTAGTGCACGGCGGTGAGCTTGATCTTCGCGACCGAATTCAGCAGTTCCGATGCGAGATGGCCGACCGTGCCGCGTCCCGCGGTGGAGTAGAAGATCTCTCCCGGCTTCGCCTTCGCGATGCCGAGAAATTCCTTCACGTTCTTCGCGGGCAGCGAGGGGTGCACGACGAAAGCCGTCGGCACGTCGGCGATGATTCCCACCGGTGCGAAATCCCGGATCGAGTCGTAGGGCAGTTTCTTCGCCATGGCGGGATTGATGGTGTGCGCCGCCGATACCATCAATATGGAATAGCCATCGGGCGCGGCCTTCGCAGCAAGCTCGGTGCCGATCGTGCTGCCGGCGCCGCCGCGGTTGTCGATGATGAGCTGCTGTCCGAGCGCTTCGGCCATCTTCGGCGCGAACACGCGGCCTATGATGTCGGTATTGCCGCCGGGCGCGAACGGAATGATCATGCGCACCGTGCGCGTCGGGTAGTTCTGGGCGTGAGCCGTCGTGGCAGCCGCGGTCAGCAGCACGAGCAGCGACAGCGCGAGCGCTGACCGGGATGCTTGCATTACGGGCATTTGTTTTCTCCGGTGAAATGCCTGTCGGTAGACCGCGAATGATACTACAGCGCTGCGCCATCGCTGACTTTCACGGTAACGTCCGGCGCCAATAAGCGATAGAATCGCGGATCGATCCAGCCCGCGCCCGTTGGGCGCCACCCGAAGGGATTTCCATGGCCACTTCTCGCATGAGCATCATGGGCACGCGGCATGTCGTATCCGCGGGACACTATCTTGCAGCACACGCCGGATTCCAGATACTGGAAGCGGGCGGCAATGCCATCGATGCGGGTGTCGCGGCCGGTATTGCCATCGGCGTGCTCCAGACCGACAAAGTCAACTTCGGCGGCGTCGCGCCGCAGATCATCTACACCGCCCGTGACAAAAAAGTCCATTGCATAGACGGCCTCGGCGTATGGCCGAGAGCGGTGACGCCCGATTACTTCATCAGGCGGCACGGCGGCAAGATTCCGCCGGGTGTCGAGCGTTGCGTGGTGCCCGCGGCGCCCGATGCCTGGATCACGGCGCTCGCGAAGTTCGGCACCATGAGTTTCGGCGACGTGGCGTCGGCGGCGACGCGATTCGCGCGCGATGGTTTTCCGATGTATCCGCTGATGTCGCAGTTCATCAAGGACAACCGCGCCCTCTATGAACGGTGGCCCTCGAGCCGCAAGGTGTTCCTGCCGAAGGGGCGGCCGCCGGAAACGGGTGAAGTATTCGTGCAGGCCGATCTCGGCCGCACGCTGCAGCATCTCGCCGACGTGGAGAAGCGGGTCGCGCGGCGCAAGGGGCGCAAGGCCGGGCTCAAGGCTGCGCGCGACGAATTCTACAAGGGCGACATTGCGCGCACGGTGGCGAAGTTCATCGAGAAGGAAGGCGGGCTCATGCGCTACGAGGATTTCGCCGCCTTCAACGTGAGGTTCGAGAACACCGTGCGCACCCGCTACGACGGCATCGATTTGCACGCGTGCGGGCCCTGGTCGCAGGGGCCGGTGCTGCCGATGACGCTCAACATCCTCAAGCAGTTCGATCTGAAGGCGATGGGGCACAACTCGGCCGACTACATCCACGTCGTGACCGAAGCGCTCAAGCTGGCTTTTTCCGATCGGCATAATCATTTCGGCGATCCCAGCTTCATCAAAGTGCCAATCGCGGGTCTCATGTCGGAGAAGTATGCGGTGTGGCGCCGCTCGCTCATCAGCGCCGAGAAGGCGTGGGCGGGCATGCCGCCGGCGGGCGATCCACGCGCGCTCAAGGAGATTCCCAACCGCTGGATGCCGGAGCCGCAGCCGGCGGATGCGCCTGGACCGGGTGACACCTCGTACCTGTGCGTCATCGACCAGGACGGCAACGCCTTTTCGTGCACGCCGAGCGACGGCTCGGACAAGACGCCGATCATTCCTGAAGTCGGCATTCTATGCTCGGGTCGCGGGACGCAATCGTGGGCCGACCCGACACACCCGTCGTCGGTGGCCGGCGGCAAGCGCCCGCGACTCACGCCCAACCCGGCGCTGGCTCTCAAGAACGGACGCGTCTACATGCCGTTCGGCACGCCGGGCGGCGACGTGCAGACGCAGGCGATGCTGCAGGTGTTTCTCAGCATCAACGCCTTCGGCATGGCGCCGCAGGAAGCGGTGGAGGCGCCGCGCTTCGCGAACTACAGCTATCCCGGTTCGTTCGAGCCGCATCCCTATTTTCCGGGCCGCCTGCATCTCGAGTCCCGCATCGACGGGAATGTCGGTGACGAACTTTCCAGCCGCGGTCATGAGGTGCATTGGTGGGACGAATCAACGTGGCTTGCCGGTTCGGTGTGCACCATCGTGTCCGATCATCGGAATGGCGTCCTCCATGGCGGTGCGGATCCGCGCCGCCCGGCCTACGTGCTTGGCTGGTAAGGTTACACAGGGCGTGAAGCAGGGCATACACCGGGCTGCATCGCCAACGGTGACATGCCGCGCCGTCGGCATGCTCGGGCTGGTGGCTGCATGTGTGTTCGGCCATCCGCCTGCAGCAGCGGCGCCGGGCTATCCCGATCGGCCCGTCCGCCTCATCGTCGGCTTTCCGCCCGGGGGCGCGGCCGACATTCTGGGCCGGCTCGCGGCGCAGCGGCTCGGTGAGGCGCTTGGCCAGCAAGTGGTGGTCGACAACCGAGGCGGCGCGGGCGGGCTCATCGCGACCGAAATCGCGAAGAACGGCGCGCCGGACGGTTACACGCTGCTCTTCTCGTCCATCCCGCACGTGATCAACCCGCATCTGTATCGCAAGGTCAACTATCACGCGATCAAGGATTTCGTGCCGGTGATCCAGTTCGTCAGCGTGCCATTGATGATGGCCTCAGCGCCGTCTTTTCCGCCTCGTTCCGTCAAGGAACTGCTGGCGCTCGCCAGGGCCAAACCGGATCAGATCAATTACGCCTCGGCGGGCAGCGGCTCGTCCAGCCATCTGGCAATGGAACTGTTCAAGACCATGGCTGGCGTGCGGATGACGCACATCCCGTACAAGGGCACGGGACCGATGATCACCGATCTCGTGAGCGGCCAGGTGAGTGTCACGATCGCGAGTGCCGTGCCGCTCTCGCCCCAGGTCAAGGCGGACCGCCTGCGCGGGCTGGGCGTGACGAGCCCGAAGCGTTCTTCGGCGTTCCTCGAGCTTCCCGCGATTGCCGAAACGCTGCCGGGCTACGAGGTGGTCAACTGGTTCGGCATCTTTGCGCCGGCCGGCACGCCACAGGCCGTCATCACCCGGATCAACAGCGCGCTCGACGAGGCACTGAAGTCGCCGCAGCTTGTCAAAACGCTGAATTCGACCGGCGCCGACGCCATCGGCGGGACACCGGCAGCGTTCGCGAAGGTGGTTGCGCAGGACTACGCCAAGTGGGCGAAAGTGGTGAAGGAGTCCGGCGCGCGAGTCGATTGATCGGCGCATGGCTCAGCTTCCCGATCCGAGGCGCTATGGCAGGTTCGACAGCGACGACCCGGTCGGCGTCCTGATCGACCGCCACGCGCGCGGCGAGGGCAGCGCCCGGCGTGCGCTGCTCGGCTGGCTGAGAGACTGCCTGGCACGCGAACGCGACGAGGATCTGTTCGAGGTGATGCGGCGGATCCCCGGTGAGGCCGCATACCGGAGATTCTGGGACCTGGTATGCCTTGTCTCCGAAGGCGACGACCGGGAGCGTGACTCGACCGCGGTCGCGGTCCACCTTTTCGCGATTCCCATCGTTCTCATCACCGGCGCTCGGGCGCGCAACGTGGTGCCGGGGGTGCTTGGCGACATTGAAGCGGTACGCGCGCTGCTGGAACGCCACGGCGCCGTCGGTGCGACGCGTAATTTCGGATTGAGCAACGCTCTATGCTCCGCCGAGGCGCTCGAACGCCTGAAGCCGAGCCGGGTATACCGCTGGAGCCGTGCATGGTCTCAGCAAGCCGAGCGCGAGCTGCCGCCGGCGGAGGTGCGTGTGCAGCCGGGCCGCGAGCAGGTTCATGTGCGTTTCCTGCCCGGCGTGGGCGTTGTGTCCGGTGGGGCGCCGTCGTTCCTCGAGACCGCATCGAACATCGGCGCCTGGGGAATCGCCCTCACGCGTGAGCTGGTGCGACAGCTCGCGCAACCGGCGCTCGAACTCATCGCCATACCTCGTCCGCCGGCCCCACTGCTGCGGGCTGCGCACACCGGCCGCTGCGCCGAGCTGGAGGTCGCGTTCAACGTGTTCGTAAGCAACTCGGTGCGGCAATTCCGTGCGAGCGTGGGCGATCCGGCGGTCGTGATTGCGGCGCACCGGCTGGAACATGGCGGCGCGGAGTTGCGCGTGAGCATGAGTTGCCTCATGGACGATGCGCTGCTGGAGGGATTTCGCTGGCCGCTGCATCCGCTGGACGATTTCTCCGCCATCCGGGATTCCATCATGGCGATGCTGGGCGAGTGCCGCCTGCGAGACGTGTGTGTCGTCGAGGAAGTGCAGCCCGACCGGCTCGGCTCGGGAGGACTTTTCCTGCGCGCGGCGGATCGGGTCACTACAGCAGCAGCCCGGCACTGAGGCTGCGTTCATCCGCTCGCTTTCCATGTCTGCACCGTACCGGAACCTCACTCCCGACTGCGTACTCGATGCGGTCGAGGCCTGCGGATACCGGTGCGACGGCCGGCAGCTTGCGCTCAACAGCTTCGAGAATCGGGTCTATCTCGTGTATCTGGAAGAAGGCGCGCCACTGGTGGCGAAGTTCTACCGTCCGGAGCGCTGGCCGGATGCAGCGATACTCGAAGAGCATGACTTCGCGCGCGAGCTGAACGAACGCGAGATCCCGGTCGTTGGACCGATCGGGGTGGACGGGCGCACGCTGCACCGGCATGGCGGCTACCGATATGCACTTTATCCGCGCTGTCCCGGCCGCAGTCCGGAACTCGAGAACGAGGAGACGCTCGCCTGGCTGGGACGTTTCATCGCCCGCATCCATGCGGTCGGAGCGCTGAAGCGCTTCGCCCACCGCCCGCAAATGGACGTGGAAAGCCTCGGCGGTGAGCCGTCGCGCTTCGTGCTCGAGCACGATTTCGTGCCACCCGACCTGCGCGAGACGTATCGCAGCGTGGTCGAGGACGTGCTCGTGCGGGTGACGGCGTGCTACGAGCGTACCGGCCGGGTGCAGAACATCCGCCTCCACGGCGATTGCCACGCCGGCAACATGCTCTGGACGGAAGCGGGGCCGCATTTCGTGGACCTCGATGATGCGCGCAGCGGTCCGGCGGTGCAGGACCTGTGGATGTGCCTCTCCGGAGACCGCGGCGCGATGGAGCGGCAACTCAAGGTTTTGATGGCGGGCTACCGGGAGTTTCGCGATTTCGATCCGGCCGAGCTCACGCTGATCGAGGCGCTGCGCACGCTGCGCATGGTGCACTACGCAGGCTGGCTCGCGCGGCGCTGGAGCGATCCGGCGTTTCCAGCGAGCTTTCCGTTCTTCAACACGCAGCGCTACTGGCAGGACCATATCCTCGCCTTGCGCGAGCAGGCGGCCTTGCTCGACGAGCCGCCGCTGGAACTCATCGTGTGAGACTGCTCGCCGACATCATGCTGCCGCTCGCGCTGCTGTACGCCTGCGTCGTGGGAGGCGTTTTCTTCTTCCAGTCGAGCCTGATCTACTACCCGCACATCGGCCGGGAGATGGTCGCGACGCCGCGCACCTATGGCCTCGATTACGAGGAGCTCGAAATCGCGACCGAGGATGGCGAGAAGCTCGCCGCCTGGTGGGTTCCCGTGCCGCAGGCGCGTGGCACGGTGCTGATCTTCCATGGCAACGCCGGCAACATCTCGCACCGCATCGAGTATCTGCGCATGTTTCATCGGCTCGGCTACGCGAGTCTGATCGTCGACTATCGGGGCTATGGCCGGAGCACGGGATCGCCCTCCGAGGAGGGCACGTATCGGGATGCGCTTGCCGCGTGGCGGCATCTCACCGAGCAGCGTGCCATTTCCGCCCGCGACATCGTGCTGTTCGGCGAGTCGCTGGGCGCTGCGGTGGCGTCTTGGCTGGCGGCACGCCATGCGCCGCGCGCGCTCGCGCTCGCCTCGGCCTTTACCTCGGTAGCCGATCTGGGCGCGCAGATCTACTGGTTCCTGCCGGTGCGTCTCATGAGCCGCTTCGAGTACAACACGCTCGCGAATCTGGCGCGAATCAGCGCGCCGGTGCTCGTCGCCCACAGCAGGGAAGACGAAATCGTGCCGTTCTCGCATGGAGAGCGGCTCTACGCTGCGGCAAGCGAGCCGAAACAGTTCCTGGTGCTGAGCGGCGGGCACAACGACGGATTCATATTCGCGCGAGGAGAATGGATACGGGCGCTGGCAGATTTCCTGGATCGCCATGCGCCGGCGGGACAAGCCGCGGCTAGGCCGTGAGCAGCCGGGCGACATGGTCCGCGATCGCGAGCGTAGCGGTGAGCCCCGGCGACTCGATGCCGTAAAGGTTGACCAGTCCTCTCACGCCGTGCTCGCGCGGTCCGTGGATCACGAAGTCGGGTGCCGGCGCGCCGGGCCCGGCGATCTTCGGGCGTATGCCGGTATAGCCCGGTTGCAGCGCCCCGTCCCGGAGTCCCGGGTAATAACGCCGGATGGCCTCATAGAACGCCGCTTCGCGGCGCTCGTCGAAGCGATAATCGACGCGCTCGATCCAGTTGAAGTCCGGGCCGAACTTGACCTGGCCTCCGAGATCCACTGTGACGTGTACGCCGAGCCAGTCCTGCCGCGCCACCGGGTAGACGAGACGGCGAAACGGCGCCTTGCCGGCGAGCGTGTAGTAATGGCCGATCGCGTAGTAGGTGGGCGGGACCGTCGCCGGCGGCAAACCGCGTATGGAGCGCGCCACCGTCTGCGCGTGGAAACCCGCCGAATTGACGACGGTGTTGCACTCCAGGCGCATGGCTTCCTTGCCGCCTACGTCGAGCGTGATGCCGTCCGGCGCGGCGTCGCCGGAGCGCACGGGGCTCGCCAGCGCCAGCGCGGCGCCGCACGCTTGCGCGTCGCCGAGATACGCCAGCATGAGGCCGTGGCTGTCGATGATGCCGGTGGAAGGCGAGAGGAACCCGGCGATGCCGCGCACTTCCGGCTCCAGTTCCGCCACTTCTGCGGCGCTGAGCATGCGCAGGTCCGAGACCCCGTTCGCCCGCGCCTGCTGCCAGTACTCGTTCAGTCCCGCGAGCTGGTCCGCATCGGTGGCGACGACGAGCTTGCCGATCCGGCGGTGTTGAACGTCATGCTCGGCGCAATAGCGATAAAGCGTGATCCGGCCCGCGACGCAAAGCCGCGCTTTCAACGAATCCGTCGGGTAGTAGAGGCCGGCATGTATCACTTCGGAGTTGCGCGAGCTGGTGTGCGTGCCGAACGCTTCCTCAGCTTCGAGGATCACGACCTCGCGCCCGTCGAGCGCGAGCCGGCGCGCGATTGCGAGTCCCACCACGCCCGCGCCGATCACCGCGCAGTCGATTTTTTCAGCCATCTGTCAGAGCCAAATGCCGCAGACGCGATTCGCAGACGCAAAGCAGCTACACGACGCGGACGAAAGGCGGCATCTTATACTAGCGCCTTCCTTGCAAACATGGCCACAGACTGGGATCCGGATTTCCTCGCGCGCTCGCCGATGTTCGAGCCGTTGCGGATTCGCGGCAATGCGTTGCCCAAGTCCCGCTGGCCATCGCTGGATGATCTGCAGCGGATGCTGGACCGCGGTAGCGTGCCGCCGGTGAGCGGCAGCGGCGCCCGCATAGGGTTCGTAAACCAATCGCGCAAGACGGCCGCGTTCGAGGACAAGTACGAGCCGCGCATCTTTCTGACAGGCGCAGTGCAGGTGCGGGAGCGGAACTGGCACGATCTGCTCAACGCCCTGGTGTGGGCGACGTTCCCGCACGCCAAGGCAGCCCTCAACGCGCGTCACTACCGCGCCTTGCTGCAACAGCATGCCGCCGGCGCGCCGAATCGCGGGCGCGAGCAGGATGCGATGACGCTGTTCGATGAAGGCGGCCTCATCGTTGCAGCGCGCGATCGTGCGTTGCTCGATCTCATCGCGGCATCCGAGTGGAAGACGCTGTTCTGGGCGAACCGCGCGCGGGTCATCGCCGATGCGCGCTTCCATCTGTTCGGACACGCCCTCTACGAGAAAGCTTTGCAGCCGTTCACCGGCATCACCGCGCGCGCACTGCTCTTCGAGGTCGCAACGGGATTTTTCGACGCCACGCCCGAGGCGCAGCTTGCGTATCTCGACGCGGCAGCCGCATGCCGGCTCGCCGACCCGCAGGCCGTGCGCTCACCCTGGGACCTGCCGCCGTTGCCGATACTCGGGGTTCCGGGCTGGTGCGCAGCGAATGGCGAGGCGGCGTACTACGACAACGAGGATCACTTCAGAAAGCGCAGGGCATTCCTTTCGCGGTGAAACGCCTTGCGTCAAGCGGCGGCGGGGGGCGCGGCAGCCTCTTCCGGGGCGTCCACGCTGAACAACGTGACGCGATTCTTCCCGGCGGACTTGCTGGCGTACATCGCCTTGTCGGCCTTCTCCTTGATGGCCTCGATGCTGGAGCCGTGTTCCGGATGGCAGGCAACGCCGATGCTGGCCGTCACGGTGATGTTGAGATCGCGCACCGACAGCGGCGAGTTCTGTATGGTCCTCAGTATCTTGCCGGCGACGGCCAGCGCGCCGCTGCAAGGGGTTTCGGGCAGCAGCACGACGAACTCGTCCCCGCCGAAGCGCGCGACGAGGTCGGACTCCCGCAACTGGCTCTGAATGCAGCGCGTGGTGAGCTTCAGCAGCCGGTTGCCCGCTTCGTGTCCGTGCTTGTCGTTCACCGCCTTCAAGCTGTCCGAATCGATCATGAGGAGCGCGAAGGGACGCGAGTAGCGCTCGGCCTGCCGCGAGATGTTCTCGGAGAGCACCGCGAAAGCGCGCATGTTGTAGACGCCGGTGAGCACGTCGGTTTCCGAGAGCGACTTGATCTCCAGCAGCGCGCTGCGGATGTCGCTTGCCAGCATGGTCGTGATGTAGCCCACGAGCACCAGCGGCGCGAGCTGCGCTGTCAGCGTGGTGACGTACGAGGTCAGCGTCAGCGATTCGTTTCTTTCGGGATAGCCCAGCCACAGGTAGCACGCTACGATCAGGACCATCTGCAGGAGCGTGGTGGACTTGCCCAGTATCAGGGCGCTCGCAATGACCACCAGCAGGTAGAGATTGAGCAGCGGGCTTTCGAGGCGGCCGGTGTACATCAGGACCCAGGTGATGAAGACGATCATCACCCAGGTTTCGATCGCGAGCTTCCAGTACGATTGCCTGCGATAGAAGTTGACGTAGTGAAACGCGAGCACGAACGCGCCGAAGAAGAACAGCGCCATGGCGATGGCGTCAGCGCTCTCGTCATCCGGCGACCGCACCGCGTGGTAGAGCAGCACCAGCACCAGCAGCAGCCATTCGATCTCCCGCACCGTGCGCGAGAAGCCGCGCAACTCCTCGGCCGACAGATCGGGATCGAAGACGACGTGCGAGGACAACAGCGACCGGAACGTGAGGCTGCCGGCGGGTGGCTCGGGAAGGCGGGCGGAGTCCATGGGTTCAGAGGCGTACAGGCCGCTGCTGCATCCCGTGATGGTGCGCCGCACTTTCCCATACCCGCGGGTACCGCCCAACAGCCATATGGTATATACCGGTCGCGCTAGGTTCTGATTAATGATTATTCTTGTTTTTGTTGACTTTTGTTATTGTCATGTCAGCTGCATGGTAATTCAAAATCTAACAAAACGGAAGGTTTGAACCCGGCGCGGCGCGGCCGAAAAAGATACAATTCCGCGCCGATGAGATGTATTGAACCGGCGCTTTTCGCCTCCATCTAAGGCATCGACCGACTACTCGGGGGACAGGAGACTTATGAAACGCATCGTGTTGTATCTGGCTACGAACCTTGCCATCGTGTTCGTACTGAGCGTGACGCTGCAACTGCTGGGCGTGGATCGGATGCTGGACGAGCAGGGCGGTATCAATTTCAACGCGCTGCTGATCCTGTCGGCGGTGATGGGCTTTGGCGGCTCGTTCATCTCGCTGCTCATTTCCAAGTGGAGTGCGAAGAGGATGACCGGGGCGCACGTGATCGAAGTGCCCTCCAACATGAGCGAGCGCTGGCTGGTCGATACGGTGAAACGCCAGGCGCAGAAAGCCGGAATCGGCATGCCCGAGGTCGCGATCTACGATGCGCCGGAAATCAACGCCTTCGCCACCGGCTGGAACCGCGACAGCGCGCTGGTGGCGGTCAGCACGGGACTGCTCAACAACATGAGCCAGGAAGAAGCCGAGGCGGTGCTGGGGCACGAAGTGAGCCACGTCGCGAACGGCGACATGGTCACGCTGACCCTCATTCAGGGCGTGGTGAACACCTTCGTGATTTTCCTGTCACGCATCATCGGCCACGTCGTCGACCGGGTCGTATTCAAGGTGGAACGCGGCTACGGTCCCGCCTTTTACGTCACCGTGATCGTCGCGCAGCTTGTTCTCGGGATTCTGGCCAGCATCATCGTGATGTGGTTCAGCCGGCAGCGCGAGTTTCGCGCCGATACCGGCGGGGCAAGCCTTGCCGGCCGCGACAAGATGATCGCCGCCCTGGAGCGGCTCAAGCTCAACCACGAGCCGACCAACCTGCCCAACCAGATGAAGGCGTTCGGCATCTCGGGTGGAATGGCGGGCGGCCTTGCGCGGCTCTTCATGTCGCATCCGCCGCTCGATGAGCGCATCGCAGCGCTGCGCTCATCGTCCGCGCGGCGCAATCCCGGCCTGGCGACGTAAATCTCAGGGTTGTCCAAAGCAAAAGCCCGCGCCGTGAGGCGCGGGCTTTTTTGTTTCCCGCTCTTTTTGGGTTTTCGTTCCGCTGCTTTCTAAGGGGGCCTTCGTTCCCGTTGTTTTACTAAGGGGGCCTTCGTTCCCGTTTCTATGGTCTGAGCAGCGGCGTCTTCAGCGTACCGGCGACGTTCAGCATGCCGCGCGCCACCACGATCGACTTCGACCCCAACTCGGCGCTGATGCGCCCGGAAAGCTCGCCGTCGGGCGCCAGCTCGAAGCTGCCCGTCGCATTCATCGGCCCTGAACTCAGCCGCAACTGGCGATACGCGTAACGGTCGCCGGTGAGTTCCACGGTACCGGCCAGTACCTCGAAGTTCGTCTTGCCGCCCCGCACCCCGTCCCGCGAAGGCGACTGGATGGCGCGCACTACATCGACGTTGTTGAGGACGCCACGCTCGATGTTGAAGCTTGCTTCGAGGCGCGGAGCGGCGAATAGCGCCGGTAACGTGCGCCCCTGCAGCACGAAACTCATGCTGGCGTTCAACGTGCCGCTGGCGGTGAAATCGCGGGTGAAGCCGCTCAGCAACTGGCCGAGATCGCCGTTGCTGAGGTTGAGCTCCCCTGCGACCCTCATGTTGTTCGCCCAGTTGACCTTGGCCACGCCCTTGATCACGGCGCGCCCGACGCGTCCTTCTATTTTCGTCACCGCGGCCTGCTGCCGTTCGATGACAGCCGCCATGGAAAGATCATCAAACTGCAGGCGCGGGCCCAGGGGGGACCGCCATCCGCTCGCCGTGAAGTTGACCTGCCAGGCCTTGTCCTTCGGAGCGAAGCTCGCCCTGGCCCGGCCATCGCTCAGGTTGGCAGCCTGCAAGGCACCGTCGAGACCGAACGTGAGATCAGCGCTAAGAACGGGCATTTCTATGTCGGCCGTGACGAGTTTCACGCGCTGCATCTGCACCCTGCGTACAGTAAAAGGGAGGGCGGCCGACTTGGGCCTGATCCATTCGCCGGCGCCGGCGAGCGCTTCCGCACCCAGGGTGAGACCGTTGATCTCCACGGTGTCGAACGCCTTGTCTCCGCCGAGCAGTGCGAACGGCAGGGTGCGCACGACGATGTAATCGGCCTTGATGTCATGCCCCTGGCCGACGGTCACCCGCTCCAGCGTAAGCTGCGGCACGGGCAGCAAGGCGTAACGCAGCGTCGCTATCCGCACCGGCTGTCCCAGGCGGTCCGCGATGGCCTGCTGTGCCGCAGGTATATAGCCGCCCAGCGGTACCACGTGCAGCAGGCCTACCGCGGCGAGCACGAGTACGACGGCGCCGATGCCGATCGCCTTCAGCGGGCTCAACCGCGTGCGCGGCGGCTTCGCCGGGGTCGCAGCCTGTGCCTGCTCCTCGCTGCGCTTCGCCCGTTCGGCGGCTGCCGCTTTCGCCCGCTGTTCCAGTTCGGCGCGGTAGCGGGCGTCCGCCTCCATTTCCGCGCGCTCCTTTGCTTTCAGCTCAGCCGCGACTCGTGCCTGCACTTCTTCTTCGGAACGCGCGCGCAGTTGCTGTTCCTGCACGACGCGCGCGACCGCTTCCTGCTTGGCGCGCTCTTCAGCCTGTGCGCGTGCCTTGCGCTCGGCTTCGGCGCTGGATTCCGCTTCAGCCTTCGCTTTGCCGGCCGCCTCAGCCATGGCCTGGGCCTTAGCGACGGCCGCTTCGGCCGCACGCGCGGCAGCCTCGGCTTCAGCCCGCGCCTTGCGCGCCGCCTCGTTATCGCTTGCGGCCGCCTCTTTCGCGCGCCTTTCGGCCTCCTCCCGTGCCTGGCGTGCGGCTTGCGCCTGCCGCTCGGCCTCTTCGCGCGCCTTGCGCTCGGCTTCGATCTTCGCCGCCAGCTCGGCGCGGGTCTTGCGCTCGGCCTCTTCGCGCGCACGGCGCTCCGCCTCTACCCGCGCTTCGGCCTCTTCGCGGGCCTTGCGGCCCGCTTCGATCATGGCGGCAACATCATCGCGCGCCCGGCGCTCCGCTTCCTCGCGCGCCTTGCGTTCCTCCTCGGCCTTGGACTCGGCTTCCTCGCGCGCCTTGCGTTCTGCGTCGATGACGACTTCCGCCTCCTCCTGCGCGCGCCGCACCGCCGTCTCGCGATTCCTGCGTTCCGCTTCGGTCTGCGCTTCCGCTTCCTCCCGCGCCTTGCGCTCGGCCTCGATTGCGGCTTCGGCTTCCCCGCGCGCCTTGCGCTCGGCTTCCTCCTGGGCGCGCCGCACTGCCGCTTCGCGATTCTTGCGTTCCGCCTCGGTCTGCGCTTCCGCTTGCTCGCGCGCCCTGCGCTCGGCGCCGATGGCGGCCTCCGCCTCCTCGCGGGCCTTGCGCTCCGCCTGCTCCTGCGCCCGCCGTACCGCTTCCTCGCGTTTCTTCCTTTCGACTTCGATGACGGCTTCGGCCTCCTCGCGCGCTTTGCGCTCGGACTCCTCGCGCGCTCTGCGCTCGGTTTCGGCACGCGTTTCGGCTTCTTCCCGGGCGCGGCGTTCCACTTCTGACCGGGCTTCAGCTTCTTCGCGCGCCTTGCGCGCCTGCTCCTCGAGTTCGCGGATCTGTGCCCGGGCGCGTGCTTCCGCCTCTTCACGCTCCTTGCGCTGAATCTCTTCACGCTCCCGGCGCTGCGCCTCCTCGCGCTCGCGGGCTTCCACCTCGTGCTGTGCCCTGGCTTCCGCGGCAACCCGTGCTTCGCTTTCCAGCTTGGCGCGCTGCGTCGCCTCCTCCAGCGCTTTCATCGCCGCGTCGACACGGGCCCGGGCAGCCTCATCGGCGCCGGCTATCGCCTGCTCCAGTGCGGCTGCTTCGGCTTCAGCCTTGGCGCGCGCCGCCGCCTCCGCCATCGCCCGCGCCTCTGCGATTGCCTTTTCGGCAGCGCGCGCCTGCGCCTCGGCTTCTTCGCGCGCCTTGCGTTCGGATACCTCGCGCGCCCGGATTTCCGCCTCCATCCGCGTGCGTGCCTCGGCTTCCTGCCGCGCGCGCGCTTCGGCGGCTGCAAGCGCGTCGGCCATCGCTTTCATCTGCGCTTCCAGCGCAGCGCGTGCACGGGTTTCCGCCTCGGCCAACGCGCGCGCTTCCGCTTCCGCCCTGGCGCGCGCTTCCGCTTCCTGCCGGGCGCGCGCTTCCTCCGCTTGCTTTGCGGCGGCTTCCTGTTTCGCCCGGGATTCGGCCTCTGCCCGCGCTTTCGCTTCGGCGTCTGCGCGCGCCTTCGCTTCCATGGCGGCGCGAACCCGCGCCTCGGCTTCGGCCTTGGCATTGGCGTTGGCTGCGGCGCGGGCCTCCGCTTCCGCCTTAGCACGCGCCTCGGCCGCCGCGCGCGCCTGCGCTTCGGCCTTGGCCTTCGCCTCGGCTTCGGCCCGCATTCGGGTTTCCGCAATGGCGCGCGCTCGCGCTTCGGCTTCCTGCTTGGCCTTGGCTTGGGCAAGGGCTTGCGCAGCCGCTTCTGCGCGCGCCTTTGCGTCGGCCTCGGCCTTGGCGCGCGCCGCCGCTTCCACGTTCAGCTTGGCGACGAGTTCGGGAGAAGTGAAGTCGAGCTCGAGTTCTTCTACGGGCTCGAGCGCTACAACCGGCGGGGGTCTGGAAACGGCTTCGGCAGGCGCGGAAAAGACCTTGATATAGCCGTCGCCCTCGAGCTTGCCCAACGCCTCGTGCAGTTTTTCTTCCTCGAGGCCCTCTTTGGCGAGGATCTGTGAGACGGTGGACTTGCCGTCCACCATCAGGAAAACGCGATTGAGTTCCCGTGTGAGCTTGCCCGTCTTGCTCCTGGTTTCCAGGACGCCCTTGGCGGTCTTGGTATAGACGGTCAGCGGGTGCATGCAGGATTATTCCGGGATTTTTCCGATGTGGGCAATCTTACCCCACAGCACGGTACGCTCGAGCATCCGCGGTGTCTCCGGCGCTCGTTCGGTGCGGCAAGCCAATGGTTTTATCCCTGCCCTGGTTTATACCGGATGTTAGTTACTGATTATAGTGTAATAGCCGGTCGAAAGTACGGAGCCTCCCGGCGTCACTGCAGCGTAAGGACGATCTTGCCGATGTGCTGGCTCGACTCCATCAGCGCGTGCGCCCTGGCGGCTTCCGCGAGCGGGAATGTATGGTGCGTCACCACGCGTATCCGTCCCCCGGCGATCCCCGGCCACACTTTTTCCTCCAGCTCCCGCGCTGTCCTGGCCTTGAACGCCGGCGGACGCGTGCGCAGTGTCGAACCGGTGTAGGTCAGGCGCTTCAGCATCACCGGCATGAGGTTGATATCGACTTTCGAGCCGAGCGGGAACGCGAGCTGGACGATGCGCGCATCATGGCTCGCCGCCTTGAAATTGCGCTCGATGTTCGGTCCGCCGACGATATCGAGAATCACGTTCGCGCCGCCTTCGTTGCGCACGACCTCCACGAAGTCCTCCTGGCGGTAGTCGATCACGCGGTCGGCACCGAGGTCGCGACAGATGCGGCATCGGGCTTCCGGACTGTCGGTGGCAATGACCCTGGCTCCGAACGCCTTGCCGAGTTGTATGGCGGTCGTGCCGATTCCGCCCGCGCCCCCGTGCACCAGAAAAAGCTCGCCGGCCTGCAGGCCGACGCCCATGAAGATGTTGCTCCAGACCGTGAAATAAGTCTCGGGCAGGCCGGCGGCATCGAGCGGATTGATTCCGCTCGGCACGGGCAGGCAGTGTTCCGCGTCCACCGCGCAGTACTCTGCATAGCCGCCGCCGTTGGTGAGCGCGGTCACCCGCTCCCCGGTTCGCCAGCGCTTTACGTCCGCGCCGGTGGCCACGATTTCGCCCGAAACCTCCAGACCGAGAAGGTCGGAGGCGTCCGGCGGGGCGGGGTACAGGCCTTTGCGCTGCATGAGATCCGGGCCGTTCACCCCGGCGGCGGCGACCCTGATCAGGACTTCACCCGGCCGCAGCGTCGGCAGTGGGCGCTGTCCCGGCTTGAGCACCTCCGGACCGCCGGCCCCGGTCATTTCGATCACATTCATAGTCGCGGGCAAAGCGCTGCTCATCACATCTCCTCTGCAGAGCTGGAATGCGTTACGAACGGGACTCGCGAAACAGCCGTATCCGCTCCTTGAGTCCGGGGGCGCTCAACGACGCGGCCAGCGCGGCCATGTCCTCGGCGCGGCTATCGATGACCGTCTGCCGGTGCAGCGCCGCGGCCGCACCCGGAGTCAGCAGGTCGGACTGCGCGCGCACATGGACGGCGAGGGCAGCCCAGCCGGATTGCGGAGTCACGTGGGTGACGAAATCCATGGCGCGCGCTTCCTCATCATCGAAAGCCCGGGAGGCGGCGAGGATCGCGCGCGCCCGGTCCGCCCCGATGCGCTGCGCGAGCCGCCTGGTGCCGAGCACGATCCCGAAGCGCAGGCCCGGCAGGCGAAACGTCGTGCCCGGCGCGCACGCGCGCACGCCGCAGGCGCACACGAGATCGGCGCCCGCGCCGAACGCCTTGCCGTGAGCGAACACCAGCGTTTCAAAGGGCGCATGATGGATCTGCTGCAGCAGCGTCTCGATGCGTATGAAACGCAAGGCAAGATCGCCTTCGCTGTTCGCCTGGTAATCGGTGAAATCGAAGCCGGAGCAGAAATGCGTTCCCGCGCCTTCGATGATCATGAGCCGCGTGCCGTCGGTGTACGCGTACTCGACCGCGTTCAGCAGCGCTTCCACCAGCGACGCGGACAGCGCGTTCGCCTTTTGCGGCCGGTTGAGAGTCAGCGACGTGACGTGCCCTTCGTGCTTTCTGATCAGTTCGTCGTTCATGCGTCCGCCATGATCTTTTCCGGGCCGAGCCCGATCTCCGCCAGCACCTCATCGGTATGCTCGCCGAGCGCCGGCGGGCTGCGGCAGACCCCGAGCCGCCGTCCCGAAATCCGCTGGGGTGAGATCAACGTGCGGGTTGCAACCCCATTCGGCAGGGTGATGTCGTCAACCCAGCGCATGTGCTGCACCTGGGGATCGGCGAGCACCTGCGAATAGCGGTTGATGGGCGCACACGGAACGCCGCGCGCGTTGAACATGCGGAGCAGCATAGCGGCATCGTGCTTGCTGAACTCCGCTTCCAGCACCTCGCGCAGCGCCTGCTGATTGCGCGCGCGCAGGCTGGGAGACGTGAAGCGCGCATCGCGCCCGAGGTCGGGTCGGCCCATGCCCTCGCACGTCGCCTGCCATAGCTTGTCGGTGCCGGCGGCGAGGGCGAAGTAGCCGTCGCGGCAGCGAAACGCGGCGTAAGGCGCGTTCATCGGATGCGCTGAGCCGAGCGCCACCGGATCGCGCCCCGTGCCGAAGAGTTCGCTCGTTTGCAGGTGGGCGATGCCGAGCATCGCGCCCAGCATGGAGACATCGACGTGATCGCCGTTGCCGCCGCGTTGCACCTTGAACAATTCGGAAGCGACGGAAAACGCCGCATAGAGGCCTGCTGTAAAGTCCGCGATCGGGATGCCGCATTTGGCGGGGCGCCCGTCCGGCTCGCCGGTGACGCTCATGACGCCGCTCATCGCCTGCACCGTCATGTCGAACCCGCCTTCGGTGGCGCGCGGCCCGGTCTGGCCGAAGGCGGAGACCGAGCAGTAGACGAGCTGCGGCTTTGCCTGCGCGAGTGCGGCGTGGTCCAGCCCGAACTTCGCCATCACGCCGGGGCGGAAGTTCTCGATGACGACATCGGCAGAAAGGGCGAGCCTGCGCGCTGCATCCCGGCCGGGTTCGCTCTTGAGGTCCAGCACGGCCGAGCGCTTGTTGCGATTCACCGAGGCGAAATACTGGCTGTACCCGTCCGCGAGCGGCGGCCACTGGCGCATCAGATCGCCTTCCGGCGCTTCGACCTTGATCACATCGGCGCCCATGTCGGCGAGCAGGCAACCGCAGAACGGCCCCGCGAGCACCTGGCAGAACTCGATCACTTTGACGCCGGCGAGCGGCAGCATCGTACCTTTTCCCTTTTCGGATCGCGCGGCATCACGCCGCGTATCAATTCCGCATCTTCAAACATATATACTAGGGTCTGTCTGCAGCCAAGGGAAGCCGCGCAGCCCGCGCATCGCGCTGCTGCGGGCAGAACAAAAAGTTTCGCAGTTCTTATGGCACACCGCTTATGCGCCCGGGAGGGCCATCGCTACTTCAGTCCCCGCGTCGTGATATCGCGGCTCGAATCCGAGTTCGCGTACGTGGAGGTAGACGAAGAGGACGGGCGACGGCACGTGCGCGGCATCATCCGGCAGCTCCAGAAGATCAGCGACATGGGCCTCGTGCCCCTGGACCGGGCCTACGTCGAGCGGTTGAGAAAAGCGGAGCGCGGAGCGGTGTACGTCTATTTCGGAGACGATCCGGGCTCGGAAACGGCGTGCCTCAGCACCGCAATCATTCCCGGCGAGGCGCTGTACTTCGTTTACTCCTCGCGCCGGCACGCCGATGCGGCGTACCCGCTGCTGCTGCGCTGCGCGTCGGTGCTCGATTACGAGATCATAGAAGCCTGACTGACGCATCGCCCGCAGGAGGCACCCGGCCCGTTCACTACACTGCTGGAGGATAAGCATGCTGCCCCGCCACACCCGCTACGACTACTGTCCGATAACCGAACGGCGCGACTACGACTGGCCGGGCGGCAAGCGGCTCGCGTTCTGCATCACCACCAACATCGAGTGTTTCGCCTTCGGGAAAGGGCGCGGTCACGACAACGCCAAGCACGGCGAGCCGCAGACCCAGCGCAACTACGCGTGGCGCGATTACGGCAACCGCATCGGCATCTGGCGCCTGTTCGACCTCGCCGGCGAGCTGAAGATGCCGCTCGCCCACAACACCAACAGCCTGCTCTACGACTACGCGCCGCAGATCTTCGAGCGGATCCGCAGCCGCGGCGACGAGATCGTCGGGCACGGCCGCACCAACAGCGAGAACCTGCATGATTTCCGCTGGGAACAGGATGAGGCGCGCGTGATACAGGAGGTGACCGACACGTTCGCGCGCAAGGAAGGAAGCAAGCCCAAGGGCTGGATGGGCGCGGGCGGGTACGAGAATGCGTGGACGCCGGATCTGCTCAAGGAGGCGGGCTATCTTTACGTGATGGACTGGCCGTGCGACGACCAGCCGATCTGGATGCGCACGCGCTCAGGCCCGCTGCTGTCGGTGCCGTATCCCGTCGAGTTGAACGATTCACCGCAAGTGATCCACCGGCAGCACAGCGGGCGCGAATTCTGCGACATGCTGGTGGATCAGTTCGAGGAAATGGTGGAGCAGAGCGCGCAGCACCCGCTGGTGTGCAACGTCTCCATCCATCCCTACGTCTTCGGCTATCCGTTCCGGTTGCGGCCGCTGCGCCAGGCGCTGAAGCACTGCTTCGAAAGCCGGTTCATGGACCGCGTCTGGAAGTGCAAGCCCGCGGAGATCGCGGACTACTGCTACAGCCTCGAGCCGGGCATCATTCCGGGGAGTTGAGCGCCGTCTCGATGGTGCGCGCGATGGCGAGCAGTTTCGCGTCCGCCATGGCGGGGCAAAGTATCTGCAGTCCGACCGGCAGCGGCGCATGGGTCAGCGGGAGCGACACGCCGCACTGATCGAACACGTTTCCCGGTCGCGTGTTGCGCAGCGCACGCCGGTTCCACGCGAGCGCGGTGCCGACCGAATCATACGAGGAGAGCGGGCCGGGAACGAGCGGGGCGGTAGGAGTGATCCAGGCATCGCATGCACGTACCGCAGCAAGGACGCGCTGCCGGAGCGCTGACAGTTCGCTTGCCGCCGTCCCGGAATCCGCCGCCACGGCGTTCAGCACAGCGGTGAAGCGCGCTTTCGTAACCGGATCGAATACGTCGAGACTTCTGCGCACGCGTTCGCGGCCCAGGATCTCGATCAGCTCCACCGGCACGATGCGCCCGAACAGCGCTTCGAACTCCAGAACCTCGGGCACTTCGATCGGCACGATGCGGGCGCCGCATTGTGCAAGGCGCTTCCGCGCGAAATCCATGGCGCGCGCGACCTCGGGATCCAGATCGTCGTGGAAGACCGGGGCGGGAACGCCGAGCGTCAGGTCGCGCAGCGCGATGTCAGCACCCGGCGGGCGGCCACCGAGCGCCTGCCAGACCGCGATCGCATCTTCGGCGCCGGCGGTGAAAACGCCGGGACTGTCGAGCGCGGGCGAGAGCGGGAATATGCCGGCGACGGGCATTGCACCCGCCGAGAATTTGTGTCCGAACACGCCGCACAGCGCGGCGGGCATCCGCACCGAGCCACCCGTGTCCGTACCCAGCGCAAATGCGCACAGGCCTGCTGCCATGGCGACTGCCGATCCGCCGCTCGAGCCGCCCGGCGTGCGATGCACTTCAGGATCGCATGGGTTCCAGGGCACGCGCTGAATGAAATTGATGCCGCCCAGCGCGAATTCGCTGGTCCACGTCTTGCCCAGGATGATGGCGCCGCCGTGCCTGAGCGCGCCGATAATCGGTCCCTCTGCGCGCACGACATCGGAGACCTCGAGCCGCGACCCCGCAGTAAGCGGCATGCCCTCGACGAAGTAAAGATCTTTCACCGCGACGGGAACGCCCATCAGCGGCCCGAGATCGGTGCCCGCACGCCGTAGCGCGTCGATGCGCCGCGCCTCTGCCCGCGCCGGTTCCGCCGCCACGTACGTATAGGCGCCGAGCTTGGGATTGAGCGCCTCGATGCGCGCAAGATAGGCTTCAGTCACCTCCGCCGCCTTGCACCCGCCGGAGCGGAACTGAGCGCCGTACTGCGCGAACGTGATCCCGGCAAGCGGGTTGGGAGGCGGCGCGCTCATGCGGCCGCCGTCCGGGCGGCGAAGCGCACGGAAACCGTATCGACCGGCTCGAGCGCGTAAACGATTTCCTCTCCCGGTTCGACCCACAACGGCGGCACGATGGACCCGGTGATGATGATTTCTCCGGCCCGCAGATGCTCTCCGCACGCGGCGAGCGTGGTGGCCACATGGCACACGATATCGATCATCTCGCCGGTGAGCGCCTGCAGATCCGATGTACGCGCGATTTCGCCGCCGTTGCGCCTGATGCAGGCGAGGAGGCCGACCAGGTTGCCGCCCGCGCGCGCTGTCTCGCAGCGTCCCACGATAACGTGGCGCTGATAAATGTTGCCCGAGAGAATCGCTTCAACGTCGTCGGGCGGGCGATCGACGTCCGCCAGCTCGATTGCCGGGCCGATGCCCGCAATCGCGGCGGCGACCGCGTCGCGTTGCGCGCCACCCGGCAGGTCGGATTTCATGTGCACCGCGATTTCCGGCTCGGCAACCGGCTTGTGCCACCCGGAGAGATCGAGCGTTGCGCCCGACTCGAGCTGGCCGCGGTCGATAAGAAAGCCGGTAAGCGGTGCTGCGATCTCGAGCCTTGCCATTGCGGCAGGCGCGCCAAACCCGACCTTCCAGCCGATGCAGCGTGCGCCCGCGGCAAGTTTCGAGCGTTTGAGCGCGAGTTGTGCGGATAACCCGCGCGCGACACGCGAGTCCTGAAGCGGGGTGACCATGCGGGGCGGCTCAGTGCGTGCGGCCGCCTTCGACCGATTCGTAACCCGCCGCTTCCAGGGAGCCTGCGCCGCTCCATCCCCACACCAGCACCACGTTTTCGTTCGACGTGTTCCTGAATCCGTGCCAGTGCCCGCGCGGGGTGAACACCACATCGCCCTCTCGGGAGGGTTGCTCGCCCTCGTCGGTATACATGACGCCCTGTCCCTTCACCACGATCCAGAATTCGTCGCAGTTGAAGTGACGGTGGCGATCGTGCTGCGCGCCCGGAGGCAACACCGTCCAGCCCACCAGCAGCTTGTCGGAACCGGCGGTTTTCTGATCGATCAGGAACTGGACCTGCATGTTGACCCAGCCATCCTTCTCCTTGAGTCCGCCTACTTTCGGCACATCCTTCAGATTGGTGCGGAAGGGTTGCGGCGTGGTGTACGAATCCGGTTTCATCTGGACAGTCCTCCGAGACGGCGATAGACCTCGTGCGCAATCACGAAGTCGTGGTGGTCGAGCCCCAGTCCGCGGCAGGCGTTCATCATTTCGTTCGCGGCAGCGGCGAGCGGCGTGGCGGCGCCCGACTTGCGTGCAAGCTCGAGCACCAGCGTCATGTCCTTCTGCTGCAGGGTGACGTCAGCGAGCGGCTCCTTCGGCATTTTACCGTCGAGGATGAACGGACCGCGATAGCCGAGCACGGGCGAGGCGACCACGCTGTTCAGCATCGCCTCCACGGCCACCTCCCGCGCCACGCCGCCCTTTTCAGCGAGCGCGATGCCTTCGCCGAAAGCGATCACCTCGACCATCAGCACCAGATTGACGGCGAGCTTCATCTGCACGGCGAGCCCGCTGCCGCCGATGTAGCCCGCCTTCGCACCGATGTCGAGCAGCACCGGCTTCACGCGCTCGAACGCGTCCCGGTCGCCGCCCACCATGATCGACGCCTTGCCCTGCGCCAGGGTGACCGGGCTGCCGGATATCGGCGCATCGAGCATGGTCAGGCCCGCTTCCGCGAACGCGGAGGAAATGCCTCGGCTTGCATCCGGCGCGATGGTGCTCATGTCGAGATAAACGCCCTCGCGCGCAAGTCCGGAGATGACACCCTGTTCCCCGAGGGCGACTGCACGCACGGCTGCCGCATCCGTTACGATGGAAAACACCACCTCGGCCTGCTTTGCGACTTCGCGCGGACTGTCCGCCCAGCGCATGCCGCCTCGAAGCAGCGCTTCCGCTTTGCCGCGCGCGCGATTCCAGCCGGTCACGCGGTGTCCTGCCGCAATCAGTCGCGGCACGATGCCTTGACCCATGGCGCCGAGGCCGATAAACCCGATATTCATCCGCACTCCTGTGAATTGAGGGCGATTCTAAACCGCCGGCAAGCCGCACAGCAGCATTACGCGGGTACTTCGGCGGCAAACTCGCCCTGCGGATCGAGGTGCGCCAGCGCCTCGCGCTCCCGATCCGTAATCGCCGCCGTCGGCATTGCGTTCGTCGCATCGAATGCGAAGCCCGTGCGCTCCCTTACCTCATCGAGCGCCACGCCCGCGTTCCATGATTCGAGCGCAAGCTGTCCGGCGCGTCGCTGAAATACCGCGATCGGCGTGACCAGTGTGGCGAGATTGCCGGCGGCAGTGACGAAGTCGAGCTTCCGGACGAGCGTGCGCGGCGTATGCTCGGTGCGCCACGTCGCAACCCGCTTTGCGGTCGGCATCATCACTGCCGCGCCGCCGCCGCCGGGCAGGCGCACTTTGGGTTCATGCCACGGGCCGATCGTCGAGACGTTGGTGCGCCCCTCGGCGTCGATCTGGGCGCAGCCGAGAAAGACGAGATCCAGGCCGCCGCGCGCGCAGAGATCGTAGAAATCCTCGTTGGCGAAGAGGGCGGGCGAACCGGCGACGATGGCGGGATCGCTGCTCGAGTGCGGGACTTTGCGCGGCTTCGGCTCGACGCCGCCGGCCACATTGATATAGGTGTAGTGAAAATCGTAGGCGCGCTTTGCGAGCAGGCACGCGAGCATCGGCAGCGTCGAGTTGACGCCGCTGAATGTGACCTCGCCCGGCCGGATCTGGCGCGCGAGGTTGACGACAAGGTAGGAAAAAGGCGCCCAGTTCGTACCCATACGTAGCATGCCCACAACTACGCGAGGGTGGTAGTTCGTGCCGCTTCCGGTGCTGCGGCGAGATGCGTCTCGAGCACGCCGGGCGCGTCTTCCATATAGCGCTCGACCGCCGCATAGTCGATCTCGTAATAGGGATGCATCGAGCCGGGCCATGCGCCCTGCGGCACGATCGCGACGGCTTCCACCATAAAACCGGGCACCAGCGTCAGTTCGGGCTGTGATGCCAGTGTCTCGCTGGATACGAGGCGTTCTGCGGTGACGAGCACCCGTTTCGCGGCGCGGGTGAGGGGATGGTCCCAGAAAGGCGAGCCCAGCACGCGCGCGTTGCCGTGCTCATCCGCTTCCGTCGCGTGGATCACCGTAACGTCGGGCTGGATCGCAGGTATGACGTAGGCTTCGCGTCCGGAGCCGTATGGGTCGGTGACGGTTTTCCAGCCGTTGAGGCGCGCGATATCGCTGCCGTGCACCCCGGCCACCGGCTGGAACGGAATCCCGTAGGCGGCTGCACGCAGCCCGGCGACGAGCGTCATTCAGGCGTGCTCTTCGAGCGCGCTTTCCTTGCGTTCGATGGCCCTGCGGTACCAGCGCGCGAGGCCGAAGTTGCCTTCCATCGCGACGATGCCGGCCCGCACCTTGCGTACCGCATTTGCCCGGCACAGCAGATCGACGTCGTAACCCGGAGAAGGTTTGATGATTTCGAGATCGCGCCGGCGCTGGCGCACGAGCTCGCGCACGAAGGCGAACGGACCGCGGTGCAGAAACACGCCCCCGATGCCCAGCGCCGTTCCGTCTTCCATGCGAGCGGCAAGCGCGGCCAGGCTGCACAGTTTTGAAGGTGCGGTGTGATTCATCGCGTATGCTCCTGCGGGATGGCGTCTGAAATGATAGCACCGGCAACAAGCCCGCCATCGTCGTCAAGGGCGCGAATTTTGTTAAACTTTGACGCCGGCCTCGTGTCCCGCCGTCCCGCTTCTGTCCGCATCGTGGAGACCAGCTTTTTGAAGCAATCCGCAGTGGTGCTGCTCGCAGTTCTCGGCCTCGCCGCCGGTGCATACGCAGCGGAGCCTTATCCCAACAAGCCGGTACGCATGATCGTCGCCGTGCCGCCCGGCGGGCCGGCCGATACGCTCGCCCGGCTCGTGGCCCCGCGTTTGACCGATGCGCTGGGACAAACGGTCGTGATCGACAATCGTCCCGGCGCGAACGGCATCATCGCATACGAGCTTGCGGCGCGCGCGGCGCCCGACGGCTACACATTCGTGCTCGTTGCCGCCGGCGTGGCCATCAACCCGAGCCTTTATCGCGAAGTGCGCTACGATCCCATCGCCGACTTCGCGGCGATCACGCACGGCATTTCGGATCCGAACATCCTCGTCGTGCATCCTTCCGTGCCGGCAAAATCGGTGCAGGAACTGGTTGCGCTTGCGAAGAGCCAGCAAGGGCGCTTCACCTTCGCATCGGCGGGCAACGGCACTTCCGGGCATCTCGCACTGGAACTGTTCCGGCTGTCGGCTGGAATGAACGTCATCCATATTCCCTACAAGGGCGGCGGACCGGCGCTGGCGGAACTGATCGGCGGGCAGGTGCAGGCGCTGTTCAGCATCGCGCTCGCCGCGACGCCCCAGGTCAAGGCGGGAAAGCTGCGCGCGCTTGGCATCACGAGCGGCAAGCGCTCACCGGTTGCGCCGGAACTGCCCACCATTGCCGAGGCGGGATTTCCGGGATTCGAAGTGGTCGGCTGGTTCGGCTGGCTCGCGCCCGCCAGAACATCGCCCGCAATCGTGAATCGGCTCAACGCGGACATCGTCAAAGTGCTGCATGCGCCCGATATCCGCGAGCGGCTGCTGAACCAGAGCAGCGAGCCGGTGGGAAACAGCCCCGCCGAATTTGCGGCGTTCATCCGCACCGAGCATGCGAAATGGGCGCGCGTCGTCAGGGAGGCGGGCATCCGCATCGAGTGACGAACTGAGCGTGTGGTGCTCGGAGTGCTGCACGCAATGAGGAGACACTATGAGCAGTGCCAAGGGAATACGGCAGGTCGCCTACGTCGATACCGGGGGAGGCGGTGGCGCTGTTCGCCGCGCGCGAGCGGCAAACACGGGGTTCGAGCGCCTTGCCTGGCATGATTGCGCCGGGGGAGGGCAGATCATCGTGGACGGCGGCATCGCGTACGTGGGCAACATGCGCAATCCGCACGGCACGCTGATCATCGATGTGTCGGACCCCAAGCGTCCGAAGCAGCTCGCCGAAATCGGCATGCCGCCGGGTACCCATTCGCACAAGGTGCGCGTGGCGAACGGCATCATGCTCACCAACCGTGAAGTGCTGGGCGAGCGCGTGCGCCGTGGCGAATCGCCACCCGACGATTTCCAGGGCGGCCTCGGGATCTACGACGTGTCCACGCCGGCGAAGCCGAAACTCATCACGCTCTGGAAGACAACCGACCAGCCGGGCCCCGGTTACGCGCGCGGCGTCCACCGCTTCGACTTCGACGGGCGCTACGCCTGCATCTCGCCGACCTGGGACGGCTATGTCGGCAACATCGTGATGATCCTCGATCTCAAGGACCCGGCGCGGCCCGAGGAAGTGGGGCGTTGGTGGATGCCGGGGCAGTGGACGGCGGGCGGCGAAAAGCCGACGTGGAAAGGCGCCGCGCACAAATGCCACCATCCCCTGCGCTGCGGCAACCGGCTTTACACGAGCTACTGGCATGGCGGATTCGTGATTCTCGACATCGAGGACATGACCAGGCCCACGCTGGTGTCTCACGTGGACTGGAGCCCGCCGTTCCCGTGGCCCACGCACACCTGCCTGCGCATCCCGTTCAAGATCGACAACCGCGATTTCATGGTCGTCTCCGATGAAGACGTGGTGCGGCTCGAGGGCTGCCCGCCGTATCCGTCGGCGTTTCTGTGGATCGTCGATATCACCGACGAGCAGCACCCCATGCCGATAGCGACCTACCAGCTCGACCATATTCCGCCGGAAGAGCAGCCCTATATGACCGGGTGCCATCAACCGTGCGAAAAGGTGACGGGCACCGAGATCCCGGTGGCCTGGTTCGCGCACGGCTTGCGCATCATCGACATCGCGCGTCCGCACGCGCCGAAGGAGGTCGCGCATTTCTTGCCCGATCCGCCGCCCGGCTCACCGCGCGTGCAGAGCAACGACGTCATGGTCGATGACCGGGGGCTCATCTACCTGCTCGACCGCGTGCGCGGGCTGCACATCCTGGAAAGAGCCTGAAAGACGTCGCGCGAGCGAGGCGGATAAGAAAACAATTTCAGTACCTGGAAGACACGGCATGGCATCAGGCGTATTCGACGACGCGCTCATCAAGCATCTCTGGAGCACCGAGGAGCTGCGCGGCATTTTCAGCGACCGCAACCGCGTGCAGAAATGGTATGACTACGAGGCGGCGCTCGCGCTGGAGCAGGCGGGGCTGGGGATCATCCCGGACGCGGCTGCGCGGCAAATCGAGTCCAAGGCGCGGGTCGAACATGTCGATGTTGAAAAGATCGCGGAAGAAATACGCCGCATCAAGCATCCGCTGGTGCCCGCGCTCAAGGCGCTGCAGGCGCTGTGCACGCCCGAGCACGGCGAATACATTCATTTCGGCCCGACCACCCAGGACGTGCTCGATACCGCCACCGTGCTGCAGATCAGGGACGCGCATGCCGTCTACCTGCGGGACATCAAGGCGATCGGTCGGGCGCTCTACCGCCTCGCGGACGCGCACAAGGCGACGCCGATGGTGGGCCGGTCGCACGGGGTGCAGGCGCTGCCCATCACGTTCGGACACAAGTGCGCGATCTGGCTCTCCGAGATGGCGCGCAATTACGAGCGGCTGACACAGCTCGAGCCGCGCATGTTCGTGGGCGGCATGGTCGGTGCGGTCGGCACGCAGGCCTCGTACGGTCTCCACGCGGCAGAACTCGAGCGCCGCCTCATGAAGCGGCTGGGGCTGGGCGTTGCCGACATCAACTGGCAGCCGGCGCGCGACCGGTTTGCCGAGTACGCCTGCGTGCTCGG
>JBQTHU010000203.1:0-13174 GCA_052389535.1 Betaproteobacteria bacterium
GCCGGCGGTGCCGGATAAGGGCGAAGACGCGGAGGTCCTCGTAACAAGGCTCGCCGCCCGGGGCGCACTGTCGCGTGAGGACCGCAACAGGATCGTCGCGGTCGCCTCTCGTTCCAGAGAACCGTCAGGCGGCCCGCGGCCGCAACCGAAGCATCTGCGATACGGGTTCGCGCATCTGCGCGATTACTGCTCCGCGCGGAGAATCGCGTTCGACCTCGATACCGCGATCCCCGATCGCAAGGACCGGGTGGAAGTCCTCATGGCCGAAGGCGACGAAGTGTGGATGCGTTTCTCCACCCGCGGCACGCACATGGGCGCGCTGTGCGGCATCCCGCCGAGCGGCAGGCAGGTCGGCGTGCACGTCGTCGCCATTCTGCGCTTCGCAAATGGCAGGATCGCCGAGACCTGGACTTTCGCAGACGAGTTCGGGCTGCTGCTGCAGCTCGGCGCACCGAACCTCCTGCTCGACGCCTAGTACTTCGCGATCACGGCGCCAGGCCGGGATCCAGGCGACACTGCCGGAAGACGTCGCGCCTTACTGCGGCAGCGCGCGCAGCGCTTTCACGCGCTCGATGCCGGCGGCCATCATGAGATTCCATTCCGTGGCCGCGGTGATGAAGCGCACGCCGAGCTTCACGACCGGCGTCAGCATGTTCGTGACGTCGCCGCCCGTCAGTCCGCCGACGCCTGCGATCCTGCCATGCGCGCGGCACGCCGCGACCACGCGCTCGATCGCGGCGAGCACGTCGGGATGTGTCAACTCTCCCGGATGGCCGAGATCGGTCGAGAGATCGTTGGTGCCGATGTGTATCACGTCCACGCCCGGCACCGCGGCGATCTGCTCGATATTATCGAGCGCCGCCCTGCTCTCGATCATCAGCACCACGAGCGTCGCGTCGTTCAACGCCTTGCGCGCCGGCGCCGCGGGAACCGCACGAAACGCGAAATGCGGCCAGCCCCCGAACGCGCCGCGGTTGCCGATCGGCGGATACTTGCACGCCTCGACCGAACGCCGCGCGTCCTCGACCGTCGTCACTTCCGGCATGATGATGCCGAGCGCCCCGTTGTCGAGCATGCGCAGCGCCGCCGCGTAGTCTTTTTCCGGCACGCGCACCAGCGGCGTCACGCCGGCGGCGAGTGACGCCACCGCAAGCTGCGATATCGCATCCTCGGGAACGACCCCGTGCTGCAGATCGAAGAACAGGCCGTCGAACCCGCACGTTTTGGCGGCGAGCACGATGTCCACCGTACGCGCCTGACGGACCATCAACGTGAGTCCCAGCCCGCCGCTCCGGATGCGCTCCGCGAGCGGATTGACGATATGCGGCGTTTCCAGTGTTGCCATCTCAATACCTCTCTGGTTCGTTCTCTTGTTCCCGCTTTTTTTGGGGGGCCTTCGTTCCCGTTTTTCCCTGGGGCCTTCGTTCCCGCTTTTTCACGCTACTTTAAGACCCACGATGCCGGCGACGATGAGCCCGATGCTGGCGATGCGAACCGCGCTGGCGGATTCATTCAGCAGCAGCATGCCGAGCAGCGCGGTGCCCGCTGCGCCCACGCCCGTCCACACCGCGTAGCCGGTGCCTACAGGCAGCGTTCTGAGCGCGACGGCGAGCAGATACACGCTGATGGCCATCGCCGTCACGGTCCAGACGCTGGGCCAGAGCCGCGTGAAGCCCTCGGTATACTTGAGCCCGATGGCCCAGCCGATCTCAAACAGTCCCGCGATGATCAATAAGGTCCACGCCATGACGTTTCCTTCAGAATTGAGCCGGATCGATCGTGAGCACGCTGCCCGCGCCGTGCGTGATCTGGCGCGCGAGCGCAGGTGACTGCGGCAGCAGGTGGTCCGCATAGAAGCGGGCGGTCGCGAGCTTGGCCTGGTAAAAGGCATCGCCTGAATCGGCGTCCTTGCATTTCTCCTGTGCAATCAGCGCGGCTCGCGCCATCATCGCGCCGCCTGCAACGATTCCGAAAAGCTTGAGATACGGAACGGAGACCGCCGCTGCCGCCCGCGGATCCCTGGCGTAGGTTTCCACGAGCCAGCGCGTCGCCGATTCCAGGCCGTCGAGAGCGGACGTGAAATTCTCGCGCATCGAGGCAAGCCCCGCCTGTGCAAGCGGCGCATCGAGCCCGCGCATCTGCGAAATCACCGCCTGTGCCGTCGCGCCCTTCTCGAATGCCACTTTGCGGCCGACGAGATCGTTCGCCTGTATGCCCGTGGTGCCTTCATATATGGTCGTGATGCGGGCATCGCGCAGATACTGCGCCGCGCCGGCCTCCTCGATGAACCCCATGCCGCCGTGGACCTGGATCGCCATCGAGGCGATCTCGACCGCCTGCTCGGTACACCAGCCCTTCACTATCGGCGTAAGAAGATCCACGCAGGCCTGCTGGCGGGCACGCTCTTTTTCGTCGGGATGGTGTTTCGCCTTGTCGAGCGCCGCGGCCGTCGCATAGGCCAGCGCCCGCATCGCCTCGATCTGCGCGCGCATCGTCATCAGCATGCGCCGCACGTCCGGATGGTGAATGATGGTGACCCGGTCGCCGCTGCGCTGCCCGATCTCGCGTCCCTGCACGCGCGTCTGCGCATACTGCAGCGCGTGCTGATAGGCGCGCTCCGCGATGCCGACGCCCTCGATGCCGACGCCAAGGCGCGCATGGTTCATCATGGTGAACATGTACTCGAGGCCGCGGTTCTCCTCCCCGACCAGGTACCCTATCGCGCCCTTCTCCTCTCCATAGGAAAGCACGCAGGTCGGGCTCGCGTGAATGCCGAGCTTGTGCTCGATCGACACGCATTTCACGTCGTTGCGCTCGCCGAGCGTGCCGTCCGGGTTCACCAGGTACTTCGGCACGATGAACAGCGAGATGCCTTTGACGCCCTCGGGCGCATCGGGCGTGCGCGCCAGCACAAGATGCACGATGTTCTCGCTCATGTCGTGCTCGCCCCACGTGATGAAGATTTTCGTGCCGCGCAACCGGTAATGGTCGCCTTCGGGGGTGGCGCGCGTGCGCACCGCCGACAGGTCGGAACCGGCCTGCGGCTCGGTGAGGTTCATGGTGCCCGCCCACTCTCCGGTGGTGAGCCTGGGCAGAAACACACGCTGCTGTTCAGCGCTGCCGTGCACGTGCATCGCTTCCACCACGCCGGTGGTCAGCATCGGGCACAGGCAGAACGCCATGTTGGCGCTGTTCCAGATCTCCTGCACCGGCATCGAGACGACATGCGGCAGGTTCTGACCGCCGAAGTCCGCGTGTCCGCCGAGCGCGTTCCATCCCCCGGCGACGAACTGCTGGTACGCCTTCGCGAAGCCGTCGGCCGCCTTCACCTTGCCGTCTGCGAACTGCGCGCCCTGTTGATCGCCGCTGCGGTTCAGCGGCTCGAGCACTTCCTGTGCGAATCGCGCCGCCTCATCGAGCACTGCGGCCACGAGCTCGGCGTTGATCTCGCCGTACTGCGGCATTGCGGTCACTTCCGCGAGCCCGGCGAGCTGGTTTATCGCGAAGTGCATGTCCTGCAGCGGCGCAGTGTAGACGGACATCGTGGACCTCCGGTATGCGTGAGCCGGCGGATTGGCTGCCTGCGATGTTACCAAACGGGGCTGGCAGCCACAGCCGCATCAGGGATAGCACAACCCCAAACCGCGCGGCGCTTCTGCATAGTCTTGTCGGCTCATGCACGCTGTCACCCCGGCGCAAAGTGTTTTTCGGTGGGCAAGGCAGCATCGTCGGGATGCTGGCGGCCTGGGATCCATTACCGGCTGCTGTACGGTAACCGACAACCCGCATGACCAATAGCCACCCGTCCAGCCCGACCTGGGCAGCAACTCACGAGCGCCCCCCGTTTCCGGGGTCCGGCGCACCGCGCGTATCCGAGTCCTACGATCTGTCCCCCATACAGGCCGGGATGCTGTTCCATGCCGTCGATGGCCGGACGCCGGGCGTGGACATCGAACAGGTCGTCATCGTTCTGCGGGAAACCGTAGATGAAGCGCGCTTTGTGCGCGCCTGGACACGGGTCGTCGAACGGCATGCGATCCTGCGGACGCGGTTTCGCTGGTCCAGTGCCAGTCATCCGCAACAGGAGGTGCTCGACCAGGTGCAGCTGCCGGTCAGGCGGCGGGACTGGAGCGGGCTCGACGCGGCGCAACGCACTGAAAGCTTTCACCAACTGCTTGCCGAAGACCGCGCCGAAGGCTTCGGCCTCGAAACGGCTCCGCTGCTGCGGCTCACGCTGGTACGCGTGGCGGGTGGAGAACACTGGGTGTTATGGACTTTCCACCATGCTCTCCTCGACGGGCGATCGTTTGCTCTGGTACTGCAGGAGGTGTTCGCAATTTACGAGGCACAAGCCAGGCATCTCGAACCCGCGCTGCCACCAACGCGCCCGTTTCGGGCGTACATCGATTGGCTGAAAAGCCTCGACCACGACCGCAGCCGGGAATACTGGCGGCAGGCGCTCGCCGGCTTCCGGGCGCCCACGCCGCTTGTCATCGCCCGTGACCGAGAACGCGAATCAGTAGAGGGCAGCCCGTGGGGCACGCACGAGATACGCTGCTCGCGCCCGCTGACCGACGCGCTTGACGCGGTCGCACGCAAAGCCTCGGTGTCGCTCAATACCGTGCTCCAGGCCGCGTGGGGGGTATTGCTCCACCGTTATAGCGGCGAACGGGACATCGTGTTCGGCTCGACCCGTGCCTGCCGCAAATCTGCGCTGGGCGGCGCCGATGACATGGTCGGCATCTTCATCAACACCCTGCCGATCCGCGTGAATGTCGATCCTGATGCCGATCTCGCCGCGCTGCTGCGCGAGCTGCGGCGCCAGCAGCTCGCCCTGCGCGATTACGAGCATACGCCGCTTACAAAAGTGCAGTCGTGGAGCGAAGTGCCGCGGGGCACGCCGCTCTTCGAAACCTTGCTGGTGTACGAGCATCGCACGCTGGACGCGCAGATGCAGGCTTGGGAGAACGAAGTCGCCTCGAGACACTTCTATTATTACTACGGGCAGACAAACTTCCCGCTGACCGTCGCCGCCTATGGCGGCGCGGGCTTGCTGCTCCAACTGCAGTATTCGAGACGCCGCTTCGACGATGCCGCGGCGGCCCGCCTGCTGGGGCATCTGCAAACACTGCTGGAAAGCATGGCACGCGGTGCCGGAACGCGTCTCAACGAACTGCGTCTGCTTGCGCGGGACGAACGCGAGCAGCTCCTCTCGAAGTGGAACCGCAGCGAACGGCACGAGCCCGGCGCTTGCGTGCACCACCGCTTCGAGCGGCAGGCGCAGCTCACGCCAAACGCGGTGGCCGTGACCTGGGAGAATGCGCAGCTCACCTACGACGAACTCAACCGCCGGGCGAATCGCGTGGCACACCGCCTGCGCCGGCTGGGCGTCGAGCCGGGCGAGCTGGTCGGTTTGCGCGTGGAACGCGGCATAGAAATGGTGGTGGGCATCCTCGGTATCCTGAAGTCGGGCGCCGCCTACCTGCCGCTCGATCCCGCCTACCCCCGCGCACGCGTCGAGTACATGCTGGAGGATTCGCGCGCCTCGGTGGTGCTGACGCAGAACGCGCTGATACAGGATCTTCAGGGATCTCGTGTCAGGGTAATGCCGCTCGATGAACCGATTTCAGGAGAGGACACGAATCCGCCGTCGGTCGCAATGCCGGAGGACCTCGCCTATGTGATCTACACGTCGGGATCCACCGGCACGCCCAAGGGGGTGCAGATCACCCACTACAACGTCGCGCGGCTCTTCGATGCAACCCGGGCGTGGTACGGCTTCGGCTCCAACGACGTGTGGACGCTCTTCCACTCCTACGCGTTCGATTTTTCCGTCTGGGAGCTGTGGGGCGCGCTGCTCTACGGCGGTCGCGTCGTCGTCGTGCCGTACTGGGTAAGCCGATCGCCCGAGGCGTTCCGCGAGCTGCTGTTGCGCGAGCGCGTGACCGTCCTCAACCAGACGCCCTCCGCCTTCCGCCAGCTCCTGCAGACCGATCACGCGGCGCCAAAGGCGGATTTCGCCTTGCGCTATGTCATCTTCGGCGGGGAGGCGCTCGAGCTGCAGACGCTGCGTCCGTGGTTCGAGCGCTACGGCGACGCCCGGCCGCTGCTGGTCAACATGTACGGCATCACCGAAACCACGGTGCACGTAACCTGTCGGCCGATACGGCTGTGCGATCTCGATGCCGGTCACGGCAGCGTGATCGGCGAGCCGATCCCCGACCTGCAACTGTATCTCCTCGACAGCAGCGGCGAGCCGACGCCGATCGGCGTGCCGGGAGAAATCCACGTCGGGGGGGCCGGCGTTGCGCGCGGCTATCTCAACCGCGCGCAGCTTACGGCAGAACGCTTCATCGCCGATACGTTCAGTGGCAATGCAGGCTCAAAGCTCTATCGGACCGGGGATCTCGCGCGGCGACTGGAAAACGGCGATGTCGAGTATCTCGGGCGCATCGATCACCAGGTAAAGATCCGCGGCTTTCGCATCGAACTGGGTGAGATCGAGGCGGGCATCGCGCGCCATCCTGAGATACGCGAAGTCACTGTCATCGCGCGCGAAGACACGCCGGGCGACAAGCGGCTAGCGGCGTACGTCGTCACGAAGGACGCGACGCCGGAACTGGTGAACGAACTACGCGCGCTCATCCGCAAGACCATGCCGGAATACATGGTTCCCGCGCACTTCGTCATCCTCGATTCCCTGCCGCTCACCGAAAACGGCAAAGTCGATCGCAGCGCGCTGCCGGCGCCTGCGAAGGACGCGATAAGCGCCGCCGCCTACGTCGCGCCGCGCTCGGCGACGGAGAAAACCATCGCCGACATCTGGAGCGCGGTGCTCGGCGTCGAGCATATCGGGATCGACGACAACTTTTTCGAGCTGGGCGGCGACTCCATACTGAGCATCCAGGTGATCGCTCGCTGCCGGCAGGCGGGACTGGGGCTCGCTTCCCGGGATCTCTTCAGTCGACCGACCGTCGCGCAACTGGCCGCGGTCGTGGGGCAGCAGCCGGTGAAGAACGACGAGCGGGATGAACACGCGAGCGGCGCCGTCCCCCTTACGCCCATTCAAAGCTGGTTCGTCGCGGCCGACATCGCCGAGCGTCATTACTGGAACCAGGCGTTTCTTTTCCGGGTGCCGGGCGACATCGATCTCCATGCGCTCGAAGGAGCGGTCAACGATGTGGTGCAGCAGCACGATGCGCTGCGCCTGCGTCTGCGGCAGACGGACGCCGGCTGGATTCAGGAATACGCGACACTCCCCGAGCCGCTGCAACTGGCACGTTGCGATTCGAGCGACGAAGAAGACGTGGGCATGGCGCTCGAGCAGCATGCGACGCGCATTCAATCGAGCCTCGACCTCGAGCACGGACCGATCATGCGCATTGCGCACTTCTCGCTGGGTGACGCGCGCCCCGGCCGGCTGCTCGTCGTCATCCACCATCTGGCGGTGGACGGCGTATCGTGGCGCGTGCTGCGCGAGGACATCGAATCGGCCTATCTGAGTTTCAAGGAAGGAAGGCGACCCGCCTACCCGCCCCGATCCGCGCCGTTCCAGCGCTGGGCCGGTCGCCTCACGCAATACGCCCGCTCGGGCAGCCTGCGTTCGTCTCTGAGCTACTGGACCGCAGAAGCAGCGCGGGCCGTGACGCCGCTGCCCGCAGACGGACAAGGCGGACCCAATCTGGAAGGCGAAGCGCGCACCGTCGTGAGGCGGCTGAGTGAGGATGAGACACGCGCCGTGCTGCATTCGGCGCCGCGCGCGTATCGCACCCGGATCAACGACGCGCTGCTGGCGGCCCTCGCGATCGCGCTCCGGCAGTGGAGCGGAGGCGACGCCTTCCGCATCGATCTCGAAGGACACGGGCGCGAGGACCTGTTCGAGGGCGTCGATGTGTCGCGCACGGTGGGCTGGTTCACGAGCCTCTTTCCCGTGCGCCTGGAGCTTGCGCCCGGCCTCGATCCCGGCGGCGCGCTGAAGTCGGTCAAGGAACAGTTGCGCCGCATACCGGACCGCGGACTGAGCCATGGTTTGTTGCGCTATTGCGGCGACCCGGACGCTCGCGCCGCGCTCGCTCAGGCGCCCGCAGCCGACCTGCTGTTCAATTACCTCGGACAATTGGACCAGATCGTCGCCGGCTCGTCGCTCTTCAGCTTCGCCAAGGAGTCCGTTGGACCCTGGCATAGCCCGCGGGCTCGCCGCACACACGCGCTGGAAGTGCTGTGCCTGGTGCGCGACGGATCGTTCGAAGCGCGATGGACCTACGATCGAAAACGTAACCGTGATGCGGCGATCGAAGCTGCCGCGCAAGCCTTCATCGACGCACTTCTAGCCATCATTCGTCACTGCACCCACAGCGAAGCGGGCGGCCGCACGCCGTCCGACTTCCCCCTGGCAGCGCTCGGACAGGATGCACTGGATGAGCTGTGGCAGCGCTATCCCGGCTTCGAGGATGTGTACCCGCTCTCGCCGATCCAGCGTCTCTATCACCTGATGGAGGGCTCGCACACTGCGGTGGGACTGGAAGCCTGGCATTTTCGAGTGGAAGGGGACCTCGATCCCGAGCGGTTGCGCACGGCGCTCGAAGCCACGATACAGCGGCATCCCGTCCTGCGCACGGCGTTTGTGGCCATTTCCGATGCCGCACCGATGCAAGTCGTGTTGCCGCGCGTCGAGCTGCGCTGGTCCGAGGAGAACTGGTGCACCCTCACCCCGGAGGAGGCGCGGAAACGGCTGGACGAGGCGATACGCGCGCAAAACACAACGCGCTTCGACCTGGGTGCGCCGCCTTTGCTGCACATGGCTCTGCTGCGAACGGGGCAGCGCACCTGGGAGCTGCTGTGGACCACGCACCGGCTGTGCATAGACGGCTGGTCCTGGCCGCTCGTATTCCGTGACATCTCGCTCACCTATGAGGCGCTGGAAGACGGATGCACGCCTCCGCTCGCGCGGCCCGGCCTCTATCGGGATTACATCGCATGGCTGCATGCTAGTGCGCCCGACTCGGAAGCGTTCTGGAAAAAGACGCTCGCGGGCTTTACGGCACCCACGCCGCTCTGCATCGAACAGCGGGCACCTGATGGACGCACCGCGGAGTCCTGCGAAGCGTTTGCGGTGCTGGAGGCTGCGAGCACGGCAAAGCTGCAGTCGTACGCGAGAACCCGCCAGGTTACGCTGAGCACCCTGGTGCAGGCTGCATGGGCCATGCTGCTGAGCCATTACAGCGCCGCCCGCGACGTGGTTCTCGGCGCGACGTTTTCGGGACGGCCCGCGGAAGTCGCCGGGATCGAATCGCTCGTCGGCCCCTGCGTGAGCAATCTTCCCGTGCGCGTGCGGGTCGAGGCGAGTGACTCGCTCGCAGCCTGGCTTGCGCGACTGCAGGCGGACCAGTTCACCTTGAGCCAGCATCAATACGCGTCCGCCGAAGACATACAGGCCTGGTCCGAGGTGCCCTGGCGCGCCCGGCTGTTCGAAAGCCTCATCGTCTTCCAGAATTACCAGGTCGATGCGGCAGCCCGCCGGTTGGGCCGCAATGCACATGTGACGCCGGTGTGCACGCCGGAATCGACCAACTACCCGCTGACCATCGCCGTCACGCCGGGCAGCGAGCTGACGCTGCGTCTTCTCTATCACGCGTCGGCGTTCACGCGTAACGCCATCTCGATTTATGCGCGCGACTTGACAGCGGTTCTGCGCGCGCTGGCGGAGCAGTCCGCTTCCACGGTAGGGGATCTGCTGGCCTTGCTGCCGGATGCGACACGCGGCGCTGCAGCCGGTCACTCGGGAAAGCGCGCGCGCGAATCCACGGCGCCGTATGCACCGCCCGCGACGGACATGGAACGAGCCGTCGCTACGCTGTGGCAGGAACTGCTCGGCATCGAACGGGTATCGATGGACGACAACTTCTTCGACCTCGGCGGCCATTCCCTGCTGCTCATTCAGGCGCACGGCCGGCTGCGCGATATTCTCCAGCGCGATCTTCCGGTCGTCTCGCTCCTGCAATATCCCACGATACGCGCGCTTGCCCGGCACATGAGCGGCACCGCGGACGCAGCACAGAGCGCAGCCGGCCCGGCGGAACGCGCACGCAAGCAGCGCAAGGCGATGCGCAGGCAGCGGGCCAGCGCGGGACTGCGATAACCCATGGCCTATTCAGACGCTTACGATCCGGGTGAAGGCGTCGCCATCGTGGGGATGGCCGGGCGTTTTCCCGGGGCACGCACGATCGCACAGTTGTGGGAAAACCTGCTCGCGGGGCGCGAAACCATCTCGCATTTCGCGGCGCACGAACTGGAACCCGGCACGGAGGACGAGATGGCGGCGCGCCGGGAGCCGGCGTACGTGCGCGTGCGCGGCATACTCGAGGACGCGGACAGGTTTGATGCGGGATTCTTCGGCATCCCGCCCAGGGAAGCAGAGGTAATCGACCCTCAGCATCGCGTTTTTCTGGAGACCGCGTGGGAAGCGCTCGAAGACGCGGGATACGATCCGCAGAAATTCTCCGGGGCGATCGGGCTTTTCGCCGGCTCCAGCAACAACTATTACTACCTTCAGAACCTGCTGAACCGCGGCGACGTGACCAACGTGCTGGGCTGGTTGACCACGATGATGGGCAACGAGAAGGACTACGTGACGACGCGCACCGCGTACAAGCTCGACCTGAAAGGTCCTGCCCTCACCATACAGACGGCCTGCTCCACTTCGCTCGTCGCTGTCTGCACGGCGGTCCAGAGCCTGCTCACTTACCAGTGCGACATGGCGCTGGCGGGAGGAGTCTCCGTCACGCTGCCGCAGCGGCGCGGGTATCTGTGGTTCGAAGGCGGCATCACTTCGCCCGACGGGCAGTGCCGGGCGTTCGACCGGAATGCCAATGGCACCGTCTTCTCGAACGGCGTGGGTCTCGTCGTCCTGCGCCGGCTGAACGAAGCGCTCGCCGACGGCGATACCGTGTACGCGGTCATCAAGGGTGCGGCGCTCAATAACGACGGCAGCGGCAAAGTGAGCTTCACCGCCCCGAGCGTGGGCGGCCACGCCCAGGTGATCGCGATGGCCCAGGCACTCGCCGGCATCGATCCCGCGACCATCTCGTACATCGAAGCGCATGGCACCGGCACTCCGTTGGGTGATCCGGTGGAAATCGCCGGGCTTACGCAAGCGTTTCGCGCCGGGGGCGCCAGCGGCACCGGCTATTGCGCCATCGGCTCGCTCAAGAGCAGCATCGGTCACCTCGATGCAGCGGCCGGTGTAGCGGGACTCATCAAGACCGCGCTCGCTCTGCATCACAGGAAAATTCCGGCGAGCCTCCACTTCACTGCACCGAATCCCAAGCTGGGACTGGAGACAAGCCCCTTCTACGTCAACACGCGGCTGCAGGACTGGAAGCGGGGCGAAACACTGCGGCGCGCGGGCGTTAGTTCATTTGGCGTGGGCGGCACCAACGCGCACGCCGTGCTGGAAGAAGCGCCACCCGCCACCGAAGCGGCCGGCCGTGCACGGGAGCGCCATCTACTTGTACTCTCCGCGCGCTCGCCGGAGCGGCTCGAGGAAGCGGCCGTTCGGCTCAAAGAACACCTCGCCGAACACGCCGACGCGGAGATCGCCGATGCGGCGTATACGCTGCAGACCGGGCGCCGCGCCTTCGCTCACCGCCGCGCGCTGGTCTGCCGCGATCGCGACGATGCACTCGAGCTACTCGCACACGCGCAGAGCGATCCGAAACGCGTGTTCAACGGCAATGCCGGCGCACCCATCCGGGGCGTCGCTTTCCTGTTCCCGGGTCAGGGCGCACAGCACGTCAACATGGGCAGGGCGCTCTATGAATCGGAACCCCTTTTCCGCGAAGAGATCGATGCCTGTTCCGCTGTGCTGGCGCCGCAGCTCGGACTGGACCTGCGGACCATACTGTATCCCGACGCGAACGATACCGGCGCCGCGCAGCAAAAGATCACGCAGACCGCCATAACGCAGCCGGCGCTGTTCGTCGTGGAGTATGCGCTCGCACAACTGTGGCGCTCATGGGGCGTCGGACCGGCCGCGATGATCGGCCACAGCCTCGGGGAGTATGTGGCCGCGTGCCTTGCCGGTGTGTTTGCGCGCGATGATGCGCTGCGCCTGCTCGCACAACGCGCCCGCATGATGCAGGACCTTCCTTCCGGGTCGATGCTCGCGGTGCGCGGCGCGGTAAAGGCCATCGAAGGCGAGCTCACGGCCCAGACTTCCGTCGCGGCCATCAACGGCCCCAACGCCACGGTGGTCTCCGGCGATCACGCGGCCATTGCAGAACTGGAGACCCGTCTTGCCGCGCGCGAAATCGAGTGTCGGCGCCTGCCCACTTCCCATGCGTTTCACTCGCCCATGGTTCAACCCATCGTGGAAGCGTTCGCCGGTTATGTGGCGACCGTTACGCGATCGAAACCGACGCGCCGGTGGATTTCGAGCCTGACCGGCGAACCGATTACCGACCAACAGGCCACCGACCCGGGCTATTGGGCGCAGCAGATGCGACAGGCGGTGCGCTTCATGGACGGCGTCGGTCATCTGATGGATCCGACACTGGCGCTGATCGAGGTCGGACCCGGCCAGGCGCTCACCAGCTTCGCCCGTCAGCATCCCGACCGCAAGACTGCGCAGACCGCGGCGACGTCGCTCAATCCGAGCCAGGACGCCACGGCGGATCTCGAAGCGATGCTCGCGGCGGTCGGAAAACTGTGGGTGGCGGGGCTGGAGACGGACTGGTCCGCCTTCAACGCGGGCTGCCGGCGTCGCCGCATTTCGCTGCCGACCTATCCCTTCGAGCGCACGCGCTACTGGATCGACCCGGCGCCGCACGGCAGCCATGCACCCGCGGCGCTCGATTCACCGCAACCCGCGACCCCGATGGAGGATGTGATGCCCGATCTCCCGATGCCACAGCAGCCCGCCGCGGATCACACGGCGCAAGTGGTCAAGCGATTGCAGGCGCTGTTCGCGGAATTGTCGGGTATCGACGCGGCCGCGCTGGATCCCGACGCGAGTTTTCTGGACCTGGGACTCGATTCACTGTTTCTCACCCAGGCCAGCAACGCACTGCAGAAGCAGTTCAGCGTAAAGATCATGCTGCGCGAACTGCTTGGCGACTGCTCGACGCTGAATGCGCTGGCTTCGCGTCTTGCGCCCGGCATCGCGCCCGAATCCGCG
>JBQTHU010000204.1:0-29166 GCA_052389535.1 Betaproteobacteria bacterium
ACTCGCCGGGAGAGCGGTCCTGTGACCCCCCACCCCATCCCGACGTTCCCCTGAGGGGGAAGGAGACCATATTTGTCGCCCTGTGCCCCAGCCACCTCGTCGGGAGAGCGGTCCTGTGACCCCCGCCCCATCCCGACCTTTCCCCTGAGGGGGAAGGAGACCATATTTTTCGCCCTGTGCCCCAGCTTTCTCGCCGGGAGAGCGGTCCTGTGACCCCCCACCCCCTCCCGACGTTCCCCTGAGGGGGAAGGAGACCAGATTTTCTGCCCTGTGCCCCAGCCTACTCGCCGGGAGAGCGGTCCTGTGACCCCCCACCCCAGCCCGCCGTTCCCCTGAGGGGGAAGGAGACCAGATTTTCTGCCCTGCCCTCCCCAGCTTCACCCTCCCCTTCAAGGGGAGGGCCGGGGTGGGGATGGGGTCACGCCAGGTCTGCGACCAGCGCGTCGCGTATCGGCGCGCTCACATCATCGAGGGTGACATTATATTGTGGATGATCGATCCCGGCAGAGAGCCCGCCGCCGCGCCTGAGCGCCTGCACCATCGACGGGTCCAGCTCGAATCGCAGGAAATGCACCGAGGAGGTCTTGGTGTCGGTCTCGCGCTCGAGGTCCTCGTCGGCGATGGCGTAGACGCGCGGGCGCCCCTCGACCTTGACCCACACCTTGTCCTCGATCCCGACGAGCCGCGAGAGCATGCGGCGCCGCTCGTCCATGTCGGGATACTCGATCATCATCGTCGCCTTCCAGTTGCTGCCGTCGGGTATGAGCGGATTGTAGGCGTCGAGTTCATCCTGGATGCCGGCTTCTTCGAAGATCCGCTCGGCGCGCAGCATCTCCTGGACCTGGTAGCGTATCGTCAGCTCGTCCTCGAAGATCAGCGTCACGCTGCCGCCCAGGTGCAGCGTGCGGTTCTTCTTGTGCGCCATCACGCGCGTCCGGAAATCGTTGCGGGCTTTCGCATAGGCTTCGAGCGTCATCAGGCTGTCGCGGGTGATCTGCGGCATGGAAGTCCCTATAGGCCGTAGGCGATGCGGACCAGACTGATGGGATGCGCCTTCTGCGCTTCAGTTTCCCCCATGCCCTGCCTGATGTGGCGCGCGGCGATCGCGCAATCCGAACTCACGTAGTCGGGGCCGGGCTCGCCCATCTGGCGGAACACGGGACGGCCGATCTTCATCGACTGCTCGAAGTACTCGGTCTTCACGCCCCAGGTGCCATCGTGGCCCGAGCAGCGCTCGACCGTGGTGACGGCGGTGCCGGGAATCTTCTCCAGCAGCTCGCGTGTTTTCTGCCCGATGTTCTGCACGCGCAGGTGGCACGGGATATGGTAGGAAATCTTTCCGAGCGGCTGCCTGAAATCGGTGCGGAGCAGCCCGTCTTTGTGTCGCAGCACCAGGTACTCGAACGGGTCGTACATCGCCTCCGCCACCAGCTTGACCTCGACGTCATCCGGAAACATCAGCGGGATCTCCTGCTTGAACATGAGCGTGCAGGACGGCACCGCGGTCATGATGGCGTAGCCGGCGCGCGCAACCGCGGCGAGCACCGGGATGTTCTTCTCCTTCAGCCGCGCGACCGCCTCGAGATCGCCCAGCTCGAGCTTCGGCATGCCGCAGCACGCTTCCTTTTCCACCAGCATCGCCGGAATCTCGTTGTGCGCGAGCACCTTCAGCAGATCGTGGCCGATGCCCGGCTCGTTGTAGTTCACGTAGCAGGTGGAGAAGATCGCGACTTTCCCCGGCGTGTTGGCGCCGTCCTTCACCGGGAAGGACGCATCGGGCTCGGCGTGGCTGCGGAAGCGGCGGCTCGCGTATTCGGGCAGCACGCGCTCCTTGTGCACGCCGAGCGTGTTGTGCATCGCGCCGCGCGCAACGGCGGTACGGTTGATGGCATTCACGAACTGCACCACGACCGGGATGGTGGCGAGTTTCCCCATCGCATCGGTGCTGGAGAGCAGCCGGTCGCGGAAGGTCATCGCGCCTTTCCTGAACTTGACCGACTTCGCGCGCAGCATGGTGTGCGGGAAGTCGAGATTCCACGGGTGCGGCGGCACGTACGGACACTTGGTCATGTAGCACATGTCGCACAGGTAGCAGCGGTCCACCACTTCCCAGTAGCGCTGTCTGTCCACGCCATCGAGTTCGCCGGTCGGCCCTTCGTCGATGAGATCGAAGAGCGAGGGGAACGCGGTGCACAGGTTCACGCAGCGGCGGCAGCCGTGGCAGATGTCGAAGATGCGCTCCATCTCCTTGAGGAGCTTCTCCTCGTCGTGGAAGTCCGGCGACTTCCAGTCGAGCGGGTGGCGCGTGGGGCGCTCGAGGCTGCCTTCTCTGACACTCATCTGCTGTGGTCCGTACGAAACGAAAGGCGCCATCGCGGCGCCTTCGTTCGCTGCCTGACTCAAATCAGTCGGCGAGCACGTCCAGCGCCTTCTGGAAACGGTTCGCGTGCGAGCGCTCGGCCTTCGCCAGCGTCTCGAACCAGTCGGCGATTTCGCTGAAGCCTTCGCTGCGCGCGGTCTTCGCCATGCCGGGATACATGTCGGTGTACTCGTGCGTCTCGCCGGCGATCGCGGCCTTCAGGTTGTCGCGCGTCTTGCCGAACGGCAGGTCGGTGGCCGGATCGCCGCAGGTCTCGAGATACTCCAGATGACCATGCGCATGGCCGGTCTCGCCTTCCGCGGTGGAACGGAACACCGCCGCGACGTCGTTCTGGCCTTCCACGTCGGCTTTCGCTGCGAAGTACAGGTAACGGCGGTTCGCCTGCGATTCACCGGCGAACGCGGCTTTCAGGTTTTCCTGAGTCTTGGATCCCTTGAGTTGCATAAACATCTCCTCTCCATCGTGCAGTGTTGAATTGGCCGAACGATGCGGAAGCCGCGTCCGACGCGCCCTCCCGCTTACGAACACCCAGACTTTAGACTGAATCTAATCTGTGAACTGAGTATAGGACTGGGCGCGGACCGCTGTCAAGAAAAATGCCGCCGTCAACGCGCGAGCGTGGCCTCGATCTCGGAGAAGGTGAACGCGACCTGGCCGGTCTGGATCGCCACGCCGAGCTGCCGGGCGACCTGGGTCGCCGAAAACACGCCGCGCACGACATGCCGGCCGGGGCCGCTTTCCTCCACCACCAGCGCGTGCTGGCGTCCGGAGTGCTTGAGGGTGGCGACGACGTGCCCGACTTTGGCGGCGCGGATGTCGGCGAGCTTGAGGACCTCGAGCCGCTCCTGCGGCGTCATGATGTCGCGCACCACCAGCTCCTCGCGCCGTATGCCGCGCTCGACCAGCGTCTGCATGGGCTTCTCGCCGAGGATGTCGTTGGCGGTGATGACGCCCACCACCTTGCGGTCCTGGTCCACGACCAGCAAGAGCCGCACGCCGCGCTGGATCATGCGCCGGTGCGCTTCCTCGAGGCTGTCCCCGGGAAGGATGATGATCGCCGTGACGCGCTGGAAATCGGTCAGCACGTTGAGCGCCGGGTCGTCGAGCGTGACCTTGTCGGGCAGGCTGTGGCTCGGTTGCGCGTAGCCCGAGCCGGGACGCAGCATCGCGTAGGTCAGGGCCGGATAATCGCGGAGCACGCCGGTTCCTGTGCAGGGCAGTGCGGATCCGAACCCGCTAGCCGCCTTCCAGCGCGTTGGCGTGGAGCGGCTCGCCGGGCGACCGGCTGCTGTAGCGCCGGTGCGAATTGCGCCGCAGGTGGCGCGCCAGTTCCTCCAGCGCCCTGCGATACACCTCGCGCTTGAACTCGATCACCGACTCCATCGGCACCCAGTAATCGCTCCAGCGCCAGGCATCGAACTCGGGCTTTTCGCAGGAGCGCAGGCACACGTCGCAGTCGCGGCCGGTGAGCCGCAGCAGGAACCAGATCTGCTTCTGCCCGCGATAGTGGCTGCGCCAGTCGCGCTTCAGCCACTTCTCCGGCACCTCGTAGCGCAGCCAGTCGCGCGTGCGCCCCAGAATGACGACGTGCTGCGGGTTCAGGCCCACTTCTTCTTTCAGCTCCCGATACATCGCGGCCTCCGGCGTCTCACCGGACTTGATGCCGCCCTGCGGAAACTGCCACGAATGCTCTTTAACCCGCTTGCCCCAGAAAACCTCGTTCTTCCAGTTGCACAGGATGATGCCTACGTTGGGGCGATATCCATCACGGTCCACCATGGGAATACCCCGTAACTCAGTTGAGACGATTTTTTCACAAATCCGCGCGGAAAGAAAGCGCGCTGCGCACGCTGCCGTGCTTCACACGTGGAGCGCGTCCCTGTCGTGTCGATTCATCTTGCGCAGGCCCGCGACGAAGCGCGGAAATTCCAGCGCGTAGAGCTTTTCCAGATCGCGCGCCCGCTCGGCGAGCGCATCCCAGCGCCAGCTTGCGGGACAATCCTTGAAGGCGAAGACGATGATGTTGCCCGGCTTCTCCGCGGGCAGGCACAGCGTGCCGGCGGGAAACGCGGCCTCGATCCTGAGCAGCGTCTCGTGGAACGCGCGGTCGCTGCCCCAGAGGTTGACCACCAGTATGCCGCCGGAATTGAGCCGGGCATGGCACGCGGCATAGAAGGCCTTGCTCGAGAGTTCCTCGACCTGCGACTCGGCGTCGTAGCCGTCCACCGCGATCGCGTCCGGCGCATAGCCCTTCTGCGCCACGTACTCGGCGCCGTTGGCCACGACGACGTTGAGCCGCGCATCGTTGTCGGGAACGTGGAAGCACTGGCGCGCGATCGCGACGACGCGCGGGTTCACCTCCACCACCTCGGCGGTGACCCACGGCATGCGGTGATGCACGAACTTGGCGAGCGAACCGCCGCCCAGCCCGATCATGAGCATGCGGTTCGGCCGGTCGTTGAACAGCAGGAACGCCATCATGCTGCGCGTGTAGGAAAGCTCGAGGTCATACGGCTTCGCGATGCGCATCGCGCTCTGTACGGTGTCGCTGCCGATGTGGAGCGAGCGCACGCCGTACTTTTCGCTCACGTACACCGTTTCGGCGTCGTCCGCGGGCTTGCGCAGGCGCCATTTCGCCAGGAATTTCATCGTGGGATATGTCAGAAGCTCCGGTAGAATAATGATTTTTTCCATTCCGGAACAGCCATGCGCGTCTCGCGGTTCTTCATCTCGACGCTGAAGGAAGCGCCGTCTGAAGCGGAAGTGGTGAGCCACAAGCTCCTGCTGCGCGCGGGGCTGATCAAGCGGCTCACGAGCGGCGTCTACACCTGGATGCCGCTGGGGCTGCGCGTGCTGCGGCGCGTGGAGGCGGTGATCCGCGAGGAGATGAATGCGAGCGGCGCGATCGAGCTGCTCATGCCCGCGGTGCAGCCTGCCGAGCTGTGGCAGGAGTCGAAGCGCTGGGAGGAGTACGGGCCGGAACTGCTGCGCATCAAGGACCGCCACCAGCGCGATTTCTGTTTCGGCCCGACGCACGAAGAGGTGGTGAGCGACGTCGTGCGGCGGGACGTCAAGAGCTACCGGCAACTTCCGCTCAACCTCTACCAGATCCAGACCAAGTTCCGCGACGAGATCCGGCCGCGCTTCGGCGTCATGCGCGGTCGCGAGTTCATCATGAAGGACGCCTACTCGTTCCACCCCGACAAGGCGAGCCTCGATCTCACCTACCGCGAGATGTACGACTGCTACTCGCGCATCTTCACGCGGCTCGGGCTCGAGTTTCGCGCGGTCGCGGCGGACACCGGCGCAATCGGCGGCACCGGGTCGCACGAATTTCACGTGCTCGCGGATTCGGGCGAGGACGCCATCGCGTTCTGCCCGACCTCCGATTACGCGGCGAACGTCGAACTCGCCGAAGCGCGCGCACCGGCCGTACCGCGTACTGCCGCCGGCGCGGCGCTCGCCAAAGTGCACACGCCGGGCGTGAAGACCATCGCCGAGCTGTGCGCGTTCCTCAAGATTCCGCCCGAAAAAACGGTCAAGGCGGTGTGCGTGGACGGCGTGGACGGCAGGCCGGTGCTGATGATGGTGCGCGGCGACCATCAGCTCAACCTCATCAAGGCCGGCAAGCTCGATGCCCTCGGCAAGCCGGTCAATTTTTCGTCGGCCGAGGCGATCCGCCAGGCGTTCGGCGCCGATCCCGGCTCACTCGGCCCGATCGGCTTCAAGGGTGTCGTGATCGCAGACCGCGCGCTCGCCGCGCTGTCGGATTTCGTGGTCGGCGCGAACGAGAACGACCATCACTACACCGGCGCCAACATCGGCCGCGATTTTCCCGAGCCGCGGTTCGAGGACATCCGCGACGTCGTCGAGGGCGACCCGAGCCCCGACGGCAAGGGCGTGCTCGAGATCTGCCGCGGCATCGAAGTCGGGCACATCTTCCAGCTGCGCACCAAGTACTCGAGCACGATGAACCTCACGTTCCTCGACGAGTCGGGCAAGCCGCAGCTGATGGAGATGGGCTGCTACGGCATCGGCGTGACCCGCATCGTCGCCGCCGCCATCGAGCAGAACCACGACGAGCGCGGCATCATCTTTCCGCGCGCGATGGCGCCGTTCGAACTCGCCATCGTGCCGATCGGGCTCGGCAAGAGCGCGCTCGTCAGGGAAACCGCCGAGAGTCTCTACGACGCGCTGCGGAAGGCGGGCGTCGACGTGCTGCTCGACGATCGCGACGAGCGCCCGGGCGTCATGTTCGCGGACATGGAGCTGATCGGCATCCCGCACCGCATCGTCGTCGGCGAGCGCGGCCTCAAGCAGGGGACGGTCGAATACCAGGGAAGAGGCGACAAGGCCGCGCAAAATATTGCCTTGCAGGATGCCGTCCGGTACGTACAATCGCGGGCATGGGAGGACAAGAACGACTGATGCGGGCGCTGTTCTGCGCGCTATTCCTGCTGCCGCCCACTGCATGGGGCGGGGCGCAGATGTACGTGCCGCTCTCGGCAAGCGTGCAGGCGGCGCTCTCCGAGGCGGTCAGCGACCAGGCCGTGCCGTATCTCGCCTTCGAGACCGAGCGCGAGGCGCGCGCGTGGCTGGATGCGATGTCGCAGAAGCTCGCCCGCCGCATGCCGAACCGGCTCGCGCGCGAGGAATTCCTCGTCACCGTGCATTACGAGGCGAAGCGCGCGGGACTCGATCCGCAACTCGTGCTGGGCGTGATCCAGGTCGAGAGCAACTTCAGGAAGTACGCCGTCTCGAAAGCCGGCGCGCGCGGCTACATGCAGGTCATGCCGTTCTGGGTGAAGCTGATCGGCGAGCGCCACCACAACCTCTTCCACCTGCGCACCAACCTGCGCTACGGCTGCATGATCCTGCGCCACTACCTCGATATCGAGAAAGGCAATCTGTATCGCGCGCTCGGCCGCTACAACGGCAGCCTCGGCCAGCCCGAGTATCCCAACCTGGTGGTGCGCGCGTGGCAGGCCGACTGGCCCTATCCGGCGCACACCATCAGGAACGTGAGCGGCCGCGCCTCCTGATCGGAGGAAGGGAAAGAACCTGACCCCTCCTCCATCAGGAGGGTGGCTGCGAAGCAGCGGGGGTGGTCTGGTCGGGTTCGTCCTCCACGGGCGGCACTTTTTCGGTGTCGTTCACCGCGGTGTAGAACGCCTCCAGCGACAGCCGCATGTAGTCCTCGACTTTGAGCGCAAGCTTCTGCGCGTAGGTGTCGATCTCCTTCCCGGTCTTGCGGTCGGTGATGCGCGGGCCGCCGCGAAACACGAACAGCCGATAGACGTCCGCGATCGAGATTTCCCGCGGATCCTTGATCAGCGCCCAGCCCGGACCGGTCCTGCCGATCCACTGTGCCGCGCTCATCGTGTCGAGCATCCACTCGATCTGGTCGACGCGCAACTTCACCGCGGCATGCAACTGGCGCAGTGTGAGTACGTTCCCGTCACGATGTCCGATCCACAGCAGCCCGAGGATGTGCAGCGCGTCGAAAAACTGCGTGCCGGGCGCGGACTCCCCCTGCCATGAGCGCTCGCGCCACTCCGGCAGAACCGCGACCACCACTGCGCCCGATATCACCACCAGCCACGAGAGATACACCCACAGCAGGAAGATCGGCACGCTCGCGAACGCGCCGTAGACCAGGGTGTAGGTCGGAAATTTCGCGATGTAGAGCGCGAAGCCGCGCTTCATCGCCTCGAACGCGAGCGCGGCGAGCAGCCCGCCCGCGACCGCGTCCCGGATCAGCACGCGCCGGTTGGGCATGGCGAGATAGAGCAGCGTGAGCGCGACCCAGATCAGCACGACCGGCGCCATCCCGAGCAGCACGCGCGCCGCGCCGGGGATCTCCTGCACCACGTCCACGGACAGGCTCACCAGCCACGAAGTGATCGACAGGCTCGCGCCGATCAGCACGGGACCGATCGTGAGCAGCGCCCAGTAGATGAAGAAGCGCTGCACCGTCGAGCGCGTCCGCGCCACGCGCCAGATCTGGTTGAACGCATGCTCGATGGTCTGCAGCATGAGGATCGCCGTCACCGCGAGAAAAGCGATGCCCACCGCGGTGAGGCGCGCGGCGTTGGCGGTGAACTGCTCGCCGTACTGCGCGATCAGGTGCGCCGACTCCGGCAGCAGGTTCTCGAGCAGGAAGGTCTGCAGCTGCGACAGCATGTCCCCGAACACCGGGAACGCCGAAATCAGCGTGAGGGCGACGGTGATGAGCGGAACGAGCGCGAGCAGCGTGGTGAACGTGAGGCTGCTCGCGATCTGCATGCAGCGGTCCTCGTTGAACCGCTGCCAGAGTATCCGCAGAAACCGCGCGAAATCGGAGAGGCGCTCTGGCACGTAAGCCCCGTCGGTAACGGCCTATATAATACCTTCGCCCACAATTTCTCCTGCCAATGCGCGAAATACTCGTCCTCTACTACAGCCGCTACGGCGCGGTGCGCGACATGGCGCGGCTTGTCGCGCGCGGCATCGAGCAGGCGGGCGGCGTGGCGGCACGTTTGCGCACCGTGCCGCCCGTGTCACCGGTGAACGCGGCGATCGCGCCTGCCATACCCGATGAAGGCGCCCCATACGTCGAGCTGAGAGACCTGGAAGAATGCATCGGGCTCGCGCTCGGTTCGCCGACGCGCTTCGGCAACATGGCCGCCCCCCTCAAGTATTTCTGGGACACGACCGGCGAGTTGTGGCTGAAGGGCACGCTCGCCGGCAAGCCCGCGGTGGTGTTCACGTCCGCGAGCAGCATGCACGGCGGACAGGAAACGACGCTGACCTCGATGATGCTGCCCTTGCTGCATCACGGGATGGTGGTGCTCGGCGTGCCCTACTCCGAGCCGGAACTCATGGCGACGCACGACGGCGGGACGCCTTACGGCCCGAGCCATCACGCCGGGCTCGCCAGCGATCAGCCCCTCGGCGACGTCGAGCGCAAGCTGTGTCTCGTGGCGGGGCGGCGTCTCGCTCAGATCGCGCTCAAGCTCGCCTCGTGAGCCGGCGCGGCGTCAGCGCCGGAAGATCCACAGGATGAGCGAGATCACCAGCGAGACGATGATGCTGGTCGTGAGCGGAAAGTAGAACGTGTAGCCCCGGCGCTCCACCTTGATGTCGCCGGGCAGGCTGCCGAGTCCGATCTTTGCGAGCAGCGGCCACAGCAGCCCCAGCAGCACCAGCACCACGCCGATCGTGATCAGCCACTTCGCCATCTCAGGTTCCGTTCGTATTGAGACACATCACTCTTCGACGGGCCTGTTCTGAGTAACATCGAAGGGCTCAGGGCGAACGGTCCGCTGTAACGCTACACCTGCGGGTTCAGTTTCTCCGCGCCGGAGTGCAGCTTGTTGAGCGCATTGATGTAGGCCTTCGCCGACGCGACCACGATGTCGGTGTCGGCACCCTGCCCGTTGACGATGCGCCCGCCCCTGGAAACGCGGACCGTCACCTCGCCCTGCGCGTCGGTGCCGGTGGTGATGGCGTTCACCGAATACAGCAGCAGCTCCGAGCCGCTGCGGATGATGTTCTCGATCGCCTTGAACGCCGCGTCCACCGGCCCGCTGCCCTGCGCTTCCGCGCGCCGCTCGGAGCCGTCTTCCGACATCACGATACGGGCGTAGGGCGGCTCGCCGGTTTCCGAATGTGCGGTGAGGGACACCAGCCTGTAGTGCTCGTTCACCGCCTGTTCGAGATTCTCCTCGGTCACCAGCGCCTGGAGGTCCTCGTCGAAGATCTCGTGTTTCTTGTCGGCGAGGTCCTTGAAGCGCTTGAACGCCGCGTTCAGCATCTCTTCCGACTCGATCACGATGCCGAGCTCCTGGAGCCGCGTCTTGAAGGCGTTGCGCCCGCTCAACTTGCCGAGCACAATCTTGTTCGCCACCCAGCCGACGTCCTGCGCGCGCATGATCTCGTAAGTGTCGCGGCTCTTGAGCACTCCGTCCTGATGGATGCCCGACTCGTGCGCGAAGGCGTTGGCGCCGACGATCGCCTTGTTGGGCTGCACCGGGAAGCCGGTGATGCCCGAAACGAGCCGGCTCGCGGGCAAGATCTGCGTCGCATCGATCCCGGTGTCGCAGCCGAACACGTCCTGGCGCGTGCGCACCGCCATCACGATTTCCTCCAGCGCGGCGTTCCCCGCGCGCTCGCCGAGCCCGTTCACGGTACATTCGACCTGCCGCGCGCCGTTCAGCACCGCCGACAGCGAATTGGCGACCGCGAGCCCGAGATCGTTGTGGCAGTGCACTGACCAGATCACCTTGTCGGAGTCGGGGATGCGCTCGCGCAGCGTGCGGATGAGGCCGCCGAACGCGTCCGGCAGCGTATAGCCGACCGTGTCCGGGATGTTGAGCGTGGTCGCGCCCGCCTTGATGACGCGCTCGAGGATGCGGCACAGAAAATCGATGTCCGAGCGCCCGGCGTCCTCGGGCGAGAACTCCACGTTGTCGCTGTATTCCCGCGCCCACTTCACCGCCCGCACCGCCTGCTCGATCACCTGCGAAGGCTCCATCCGCAGTTTCTTCTCCATGTGGATCGGCGAAGTCGCGATGAAGGTGTGCACGCGCGGAGAGGCCGCCACGCGCACCGCCTCGCCGCAGCGGCGGATGTCGTTTTCATTGGCGCGCGCGAGCCCGCACACGGTGCTGTCCTTGACGATCCGCGCCACCGCCTGCACCGCCTCGAAATCGCCGTCGCTCGCCGCCGGGAACCCGGCCTCGATCACGTCCACCCGCATGCGCTCCAGTTGCCGTGCGATCCGCAGCTTCTCTTCCCTGGTCATGGACGCGCCGGGGCTCTGCTCGCCGTCGCGCATGGTGGTGTCGAATATGATCAATCTTTCCTTGCTCATGATGGTCTCCGTTTGCTGCTGCGTCCGCCGCATCTGCCGGCCGCGTGCGTGCTTAGAGTGCATAACAGTCTTCCGGGCGGCTCCGCCGCGCCGGGCTCGAAACACAGATTGTGGGGTAGGGTATTAGCGCGCGCGAACGCGCAGCAGCAGGCCGGCCAGCAGGAGGCTGGCGGAAAGGGGCGTGGCATTGGCCTGGCTGTACGGATGCATGCCCCGGAATATAGTGGCTTTCCCGCGCCCTTGCAAGCGCTACCCCGCCGCCTCCGGCGGCGGCTTTACGGTGCGGCCCTTCACCGCCTCCCATACCCAGATGACATAACCGGAGAGGCCGTAGGCCACGAACAGGGTGAACAGGATTTCCGGAATCTGGTTCTGGAACGTCACCAGGAACACCAACCCCATGGCGATCGCCACCACCACGGAAAACGGCACGCTCTTGCGCAGGTTGATGTCCTTGCCGCTGTAGAACTTGAGGTTGCTCACCATCGTCAGCCCGGCGAACATGGTGAGCGCCCAGGCGAGCCAGCGCACGTCCGCGCCGTTCACCTGGTACTCGTCCATCGCCCACACCAGTCCGGCGATGAGGCAGGCGGCGGCGGGGCTCGGCAGACCCTGGAAGAAACGCTTGTCGGCGACGTCGAGAGTGGTGTTGAAGCGGGCGAGACGCAGCGCGGCGCACGCGCAATAGACAAATGCGGCGATCCAGCCGAGCTTGGTCGAGAGCCACGGCCCGAGCACCGAGACCTTCTCGATGAAGGCGAAGTCGCGCAGCGCCCACACGTACACCACCAGCGCCGGCGCGACGCCGAAGGAGACCATGTCGGACAGGCTGTCCAGTTCCGCGCCGAACGCGCTCTGCGTGTGCGTCAACCGCGCGACCCGCCCGTCGAGCCCGTCGAACACCATGGCGACGAAGATGGCGATCGCCGCATGCTCGAAGCGCCCGCTCATCGCCTGCACGATGGCGTAGAAGCCGGCGAAGAGCGCGATGATGGTGAAGAGATTGGGCAGCCAGTAGATGCCGCGGCGCGCGAAGCGCGTCTTGATGAAGGCCTTGCTTTCCCGCGGCTCGTACATGGCGCTTCAGCGATCGGCCGGGGGCGCGCGCCGCAATCGGTCGGCCAGCGCAGCCGCCCGCGCGCTACGGCAGCAGCGCGAGCACCGATTCGGTCGCATACACCTTGTCGCCTATGCTGGCCCGCGGCACGGCGGCGGGAGGAAGATATACGTCGACGCGGGAGCCGAAGCGGATGAAACCGAAGCGCTCGCCGCGCGCAAGCCTCTGCCCGGTGTGGACGTAGCACAGTATGCGCCGCGCAATCAGTCCGGCGACCTGCACGCAGGTCACGTCCGCGCCGCCCGGGGTGCGGATCCACAGCGCGGCGCGCTCGTTCTCGAGCGAGGCCTTGGACATCATGGCGTTGATGAACTTGCCAGCGTGGTACCAGGTGTTGCGGATCTCCCCGTCCACCGGGCTGCGGTTCGAGTGCGCGTTGAACACGTTCATGAAGACGCTCATCTTGAGCGCGTCGCGGTTGAGATAGGGGTCCTGCGCGCGCTCCACCGCGACGATGCGGCCGTCGGCGGGCGAGAGCACCGCCTTGGGATCCTGGGGGATGGGCCGCGGCGGGTCGCGGAAGAACTGCACGACGAACAGCGTGACCAGCCAGAACGGCAGCGCCCACCAGAAACCGGCGAGCCAGTTCACGAGCGCCGCCACGGCGATCGCCGCCGCGGCGTACGGCCAGCCCTCTCTTGCAATGAATGGATGCGGATAGTTGCTCATCAGGGTGGTTGGTGGCGCAGTACGCTGTCCTAGTTCCGCGACTGGTCAACGAGGCGGTTCTTCTTGATCCACGGCATCATGTCGCGCAGGCGTGCGCCGACGGTCTCCACCTGGTGCGCCTGGCCCACGCGCCGCATGGCCTTGAGGGACGCCGCGCCGGCTTTGTTCTCCAGGATGAATTCCTTGGCGAACTGCCCGGTCTGGATCTCGTGCAGGATCTTCTTCATCTCGGCGCGCGCGCGCTCATCGATGATGCGCGGGCCGCGCGTGAAATCGCCGTACTCGGCGGTGTTGGAAACGGAGTAGCGCATGTTGGCGATGCCGCCCTCGTAGATCAGATCAACGATCAGCTTCACCTCGTGCAGGCACTCGAAGTACGCCATCTCCGGCGCATAGCCGGCATCGACGAGCGTCTCGAATCCCGCCTGGATCAGCGCCGTCAGCCCGCCGCACAGCACGACCTGCTCGCCGAAGAGATCGGTCTCGCACTCCTCGCGGAAGCTGGTCTCGATCACGCCCGCGCGCGCGGCGCCGATCGCCGCGGCGTAGGAAAGCGCCACGTCGCGCGCCTTCTTGGACGCGTCCTGGTAGACCGCGATGAGCGAGGGCACGCCGCCGCCCTGCGTGTAGGTCGAGCGCACGAGATGCCCCGGGCCCTTGGGCGCGATCATGATGACGTCGAGATCGGCGCGCGGCTCGATCTGCTTGAAGTGGATGTTGAAGCCGTGCGCGAAGGCGAGCGTCGCCCCTTTCTTGATGTTGGGCTCGATTTCGTCCTGGTAGACCTGCGGGTGGTGCTCGTCGGGCAGGAGGATCATGATGAGATCGGCGCTTTTCACCGCGTCGCCCACTGCCTTCACCGCGAGCCCGGCGTTCTTGGCCTTGGTCCACGAGGCGCCGCCCTTGCGCAGGCCGACCGTCACCTTCACGCCGGAGTCCTTGAGGTTGTTGGCGTGGGCGTGCCCCTGCGAGCCGTAGCCGATGATCGCCACGTGTTTGCGCTTGATGAGCGACAGGTCGGCGTCTTTGTCGTAATAGATTTTCATGTTCCCCTCTGGTTTGAAATGCAGGCGCGACGCGGCAGCGCGGAACCCGGCCGGCCGGACCTGTTCTAGACTCTGAGCACGCGGTCGCCGCGCCCGATGCCGGAGGCGCCGGTGCGCACCGTCTCCAGTATGGCGCTGCGATCGATCGCGCTCAGGAAAGCGTCGAGCTTCGAGCCGGTGCCCGTGAGCTCGATCGTGTAGTCCTTGTCGGTGACGTCGATGATGCGCCCGCGAAAGATGTCCGCCATGCGCTTCATCTCCTCGCGGTCCTTGCCGACCGCGCGCACCTTCACCAGCATCAGTTCGCGCTCGATGTGGTCGCCTTCCGAAAGATCGACCACCTTCACGACGTCGATCAGCTTGTTGAGCTGCTTCGTGATCTGCTCGATCACCTCGTCCGAGCCGCTGGTGACGACCGTCATGCGCGACAGCGTCTCGTCCTCCGTCGGCGCGACCGTCAGCGATTCGATGTTGTAGCCGCGCGCCGAGAACAGCCCCGAGACCCGCGAGAGCGCGCCCGCCTCGTTTTCGAGCAGCACGGAGATGATGTGCCTCATACCAGGATCATCTCCGACAGGCCCTTGCCGCCCGGCACCATCGGGAACACGTTCTCGGTCTGGTCGGTCACGAAATCCATGAAGACGAGATCGTCCTTGCGCGAGAAGGCCTCCCGCAGCACCGGCTCGACGTCTTCGGGTTTCTCCACCCGCATGCCGACGTGGCCGTAGGACTCGGCGAGCTTCACGAAATCGGGCAGCGCATCCATGTACGACTCGGCGTACCGGTTGCCGTGGAAGAACTCCTGCCACTGCCGCACCATGCCCATGTACTTGTTGTTGAGGTTCACGATCTTGATCGGAAGCCGGTACTGCTTGCAGGTCGACAGTTCCTGGATGCACATCTGGATGCTCGCCTCGCCCGTCACGCACGCGACTTCCGCCTCGGGATGCGCGAGCTGCGCGCCCATCGCCGCCGGCAGCCCGAACCCCATGGTGCCGAGGCCGCCCGAATTGATCCAGCGCCGCGGCTTGTCGAACTTGTAGAACTGCGCGGCCCACATCTGGTGCTGGCCGACGTCGGAGGTGACGAAGGCGTCCCCCCGGGTGATCTCGTAGAGCTTCTCGATCACGTACTGCGGCTTGATCAGCGGGCTCGCGCGGTCGTACTTGAGGCAGTCGCGCGCGCGCCACAATTCGATCTGCGTCCACCAGGTCTTGAGCCCTTCCTGATCCGGCCGCGCGTGGGATGCCTCGAGCTGGCGGATCAGTTCGCGCAGCACCTCGCGCACGTTGCCGACGATCGGCACGTCCACCTTGACCCGTTTGGAGATCGAAGAAGGATCGATGTCGACGTGGATGATGGTGCGCTGCTCCTCGAAGAAGTGCTTCGGGTTACCGATCACGCGGTCGTCGAAGCGCGCCCCGATCGCGAGCAGCACGTCGCAGTGCTGCATCGCCATGTTGGCCTCGTAGGTGCCGTGCATCCCCAGCATGCCGACGAACTGGCGGTCGGTGGCGGGATAGCCGCCCAGCCCCATCAGAGTGTTGGTGCACGGGAAGCCGAGCAGGCGCACGAGCTGGGCCAGTTCTTCGGAGGCGTTCCCCAGGATGACGCCGCCCCCGGTGTAGATCATCGGGCGCTGCGCGCCCGTCAGCACCTGGATCGCCTTCTTGATCTGCCCCGAGTGCCCCTTGACGACCGGGTTGTAGGAGCGCATCACCGTGGTATCGGGATACGCGAACTCGGCTTTCTGGACGGTCACGTCCTTCGGAATGTCCACCACGACCGGTCCGGGACGGCCGGTGCAGGCGATGTAGAAGGCCTTTTTCATCGTGGTGGCGATGTCCCTCACGTCTTTCACCAGGAAATTGTGCTTCACGCACGGGCGGGTGATGCCGACGGTGTCGCATTCCTGGAACGCGTCCTGGCCGATGGCGTGCGTGGGCACCTGCCCGGTGACAATCACGAGCGGGATCGAGTCCATGTAGGCGGTCGCGATGCCGGTCACGGCATTGGTGACCCCGGGGCCGGAAGTGACCAGCGCCACCCCGACCTTCTCGGTCGAGCGCGCGTAGCCGTCGGCGGCGTGCACCGCGCCCTGCTCGTGGCGCACGAGAATGTGCTTGACGCTGTTCTGCTTGAACAGCTCGTCGTAGATGAACAGCACGGCGCCGCCGGGATAGCCGAAGACGTACTCGACGCCCTCCTCCTGCAGGCATCGCACGACGATTTCAGCGCCGGTGAGTTCCATAAGCTCGATTCGCGACCAGGGTGCGGAAAACTCAGGACATTACCGGGTGGCCGCGCTTAGGTCAAGCAAAATATCCCTGTAAACAGCATGATACACGCCACGGTGCGAGCGCTTTCCCATGCGGCTTGCGCCCGCAAAACGTTTTGCTAAGATGCCTTGCGAAAGCCCCAAAGAAAACGGGAAGCCTTCTGGAAAGGGCAGGAGCGGCGACGAGGGCCCCGCAGAAAAAGGCAACCCACTGGCTACCTATAAAGAACTCGCGGACTTCCTGGCAGAAGTCGAGCGGCGCGCCTACAAGCAGGCCGTATTCGCGGTACGCGACGAGGAGACTGCGCTGGATATCGTGCAGGACGCGATGCTGAGGCTCACCGAGCGCTACGCGGGGCGGCCGCTCGCGGAACTGCCGCTGCTCTTCCAGCGCATTCTGCAGAACGCAATCCGCGATTTTTATCGCCGTCAGAAAGTGCGGTCGATGTGGATGACGCCGATCTCGAGTCTCTTCGGCAGCGGCGACGGGGACGACGACTACGATCCGCTCGAAACTTTGGAGGCGGCCGGGGACTCCAAAGCGGAAGCTCCCGCGGAGCAGCTCGAACAGGCGCAAACCGTTGCTTTGATTGAGAAAGCGTTGGAAAAGCTGCCGGCCCGTCAACGGCAGGCTTTTCTCCTGCGTTACTGGGAGGAAATGGACGTCGCGGAAGCGGCGAAAATAATGGGTTGCTCGGAGGGAAGTGTGAAGACACACTGCTCTCGGGCAACCCATGCGCTCGCCGTGATGTTGCAGAAACAGGGGATCAAGCTATGACTAGAACCGACGACGAACTGGCGCGCCGCATCGCCCGGCAACTGGACTTCGGCGCCGACCACGTCGAGGCGCGAATCGGCGAACGCCTGCTCGAGGCGCGCAAGTCAGCCCTGTCGCGCTACAGCGAACGGGTGCAGCCGGAAGGCCGCCTCGCCTGGGCGGGCGTGTCGGGGCGCGCCGGTCAGCACCCTTTCCTGAGCCCGCGATACCTGATCGTCGCCACGGCGCTGATCGGCGCCCTGATCGGCGTGGCGTACTGGCAGAACGGTTGGCAGAATCCCAACCCGGTGAACGAGCTGGCCGATCTCGATGTCGGACTGCTCACCGACGAGCTGCCCATCAGCGCCTACCTCGACAAGGGTTTCGATTCGTGGCTAAAACGCTCCTCGCGCTGATCGTCTGGTTCTGCCTCGCGATGCCGGGCATCGCGGCGCAGGTCAAGTCCGAAGCGAAAAAACCGCCCCGTCCGGCGTGGTCGGAATTGAAGCCGGCGCAACGCGAGATTCTCGCCCCGCTCGCGCTCGAGTGGGACAAGCTGGACTCCACCCGGCGCAAGAAATGGGTGGCCATCGCCGAGCGCTATCCCAAGATGAAGCCGCAGGAGCAGCAGCGCCTGCAGAAGCGCATGCGCGACTGGGCCGCGCTCACCCCCGAGCAGCGCGCCGCCGCGCGCGAGAAATACCAGAAGCTCAAGCAGATGAAGCCGGACGAGCGCCGGGAGGTGCGCACCGAATGGGAGCGCTACCAGCGCTCGCTCGCCCAGCAGCAGCAGCGCCAGGGCGCGCCGCTCGATCCCACCCTCACCGATCCGCCCGCCACCACGGCGCAGGAGGAAACGGCCACGCCACCCGCGGTGGCAGTGCCGCTGCCGTCGCCCGACACCGGAGAGCGCGAACTCGCCACCCAGCGCGCGCAGTGAGCGCCGCGCCCGTCGGCATCGGGGTCGTGTGGGCGCTCTACGGTCGCGAGCGCCAGTTCCTGCCCGATCGGCTCGCGGGCACCCGCATCATCTTCGTTCCTGCCACCACAGCATCCCCACCGCCACGCTGAGGAAGATCAGCGTCGGCACCAGCGCGCTCACGATGGCGGGCCAGTCGTTGAGCAGCCCCAGGTGGCCGAAGAGCCGGTTGAGGAAGTGGAAGGCGAGCCCCAGCATGATGCCGGCGAAGATCTTCGCGCCCACCCCGCCCTGCCGCCGCTGGAAGGACGCGAACGGCAGCGCCAGCAACATCATCACCAGCACCGCCACGGGGTACATGATCTTGCTCCACAGCGCGATCTCGTAGCGCAGCGCCTTCTGCCGGTTTTCCTTGAGATGCTGCGCGTAGGAATAGAGGCTCCACGCCGACATCTGGTCGGGTTTCACCAGCAGCACGTTCAGCAGCCGCGGCTCGAGCACCGATTGCCAGCTCGCCTCCGCGATCTGCTGCACGCCCGCCTTGCGTTCGCCGAAGTTCGTCTGGACCACGTCCTTCAGCAGCCACCTGCGGTCGCTCTGGTAGTCGCCGCGCTGCGCGTGACTGATCTGGCGCAGGCGGTGCTCGTCATCGAATTCGTAGATCTTTATCCCCCGCAGCGTCGCATCGGGCAGCACTTCCAGCACGTTGATGAAGCTGCGGCCGTCCTTGATCCACAGCCCCGAGCGGAATTCCTGCGCCACGAGACCGGTGATCGCCTGCGAGCGGATGCGCTGCGCGAGCTGCTCCGTCGGCGGGCCGATGAATTCTCCGAACACGAACGTCAGCACGGCGAACACCAGTCCGACGCCGCTCAGCGTAAGTCCCATGCGCATCACCGATATGCCCGACACCCGCATCACGGTGTACTCGGAATTCGCCACGAGCTGCGCCAGCGCGAACAGCGTTCCGATCAGGACAGCGATGGGAAAAAGCTCGTAGACGTGGTTGGGCAGCGACAGGACCACGTGCAGCAGGATGAGCCGCAGCTGGTAGGCCCCGCGTCCGAGGTCCTTGATCTGCTCGACGAGATCGAAGAACGCGAACAGCACCAGCAGCGCCGCGAACACCAGCGCGGTCGCCGCGATGATTTCGCGCGCGAGGTAGCGGCGCAGCGTCCTCATCGCAGCAGCCGGAAGAGCGAGAACACCATCACCCGCCGGTAGAAAAGCAGCACCAGCAGCAGCGCCATCAGCGTGTGCACCCCCCACAGCCCGATCGTGATGTCGACCCGCGACTGCGCGATGGAGGCCTGCACGATCGACAGCAGGTTGCTGTAGGTGGCGTAGATCAGCAGCGCGAGCAGCAGGTTCATCGATCGCCCGGCGCGGGGATTGACGAAGGACAGCGGGATCGCCAGCAGCGACAGCAGCAGTGCGGAGATCGGCAGCCCCAGACGCCACGACAACTCGGCCATGTTGGCTGGGGAGCGGTTGAACAACAGCTCGGGCGTGGGCGTGGTCTTCGTGGTCGGCGCGCGGGCCACCATCTCCGAGACCTCGATCCGGATCGCATAGCGATCGAATTCCGCGATGCGGTACTCCGCCGTGCCCGCCTGTCCTTCGTAGCGCCGGCCGTTCAGCAGGACGAGAAAGCGGTCGCCATTGGGCATGGTCTCCTGGAATCCCTGCTTCGCCACCATGACGCCGGTTTTCTGGTGCTGTGTCGCGCTCACGAAGACATTGGCCACGAGATTTTCCTTGCCCGACACTTCTTCGACGAAATACACGCGCTCGGCGTGCCTGGACTCACGGAAGACCCCCGGCGTCACCGCCGAGACGTCGTCGCGGCTCTCCATCAGGCGCCGGAATTCCTCGGCCTTGGTGACGGCCCACGGCGAGAGCGCAAGCGACAGGAGCGCGATGGTGAACACGAGCGGCAGCGCGAAGGCGAGCACCGGGCGCACCCATTGCGTCAGGCCGACGCCGCAGGAAAACCAGACCACCATTTCGGAATCGCGGTAACTGCGGGTGATGGTCATGAGCACCGCGATGAACAGCGTGAGCGACAGCAGCACCGGCAGGTAGCTCAACAAGGTGAAGCCGAGCAGCGCGATGACGCCGCCCGAAGTGATGACGCCACTCGCGGCCTGTCCCAGAAATCGCACGAGCTGGGTGGTGAGCGTAATGCCCAGCAGCACCAGGAAAACGCCCAGTGCGACGGTCGCAAGTTCACGCAGCAGGGCGGTACGAAATACCATTCGGGCGCTTTTGCTTTTGGCGAAGAATACGCAGATAATCAGCGAGCTATTGCATATCATCCGCAGGAGACACGAGCGTGGAATTTAGCATAAAAAGCGCGGCGCCGGGACAGACGAAGAGCGGCTGCGCGGTCGTCGGTGTGTTCGAATCGCGCAAGCTCACGCAGGCCGCCGCGTCGATCGATCGCGATGCCAGGGGCTACGTCAGGAACATCGTCGAGCGCGGCGACATGGAAGGAAAGCCCGGCGCCACGCTCGTACTCCACAGCGTTCCGAACGTCGCCTGCGAGCGCGTGATGCTGGTCGGTCTGGGCCCCGAATCCGGCTTCGGCGACAGGCAGTATCGCGAAGCGGTCGCGGCGGCGATCAGGACCTTGAACGCGACCGGCGCCAGCGATGCATCGCTGCATCTCACCGAGATCGCCGCGGTCAAGCGCGACGTCAAATGGCGCGTGTCGAATGCGGTGGTGGTCGCGGGCGAGGCGGTCTACCGCTTCGACCAGATGAAGAGCAAGCCCGAAGCGGCGCGGCCGGCGCTGCGGCGGCTCGCGCTCGGCGTGGGCGCGAAGAGCGCCGAGCGGCGCGCCACCGCCGGGCTGGAAGAAGGGCTCGCCGTCTCCCACGGTGTCGGCCTCGCCAAGGACCTCGGCAACCTTCCGGCCAATGTTTGCACGCCGAACTACCTCGCGGAGCAGGCGCGCGAGCTTGCCAAGCGCTACCGCATGAAGGTGACGGTGCTGGAGCGTGATGACATGGAGAAGCTCGGCATGGGCGCGCTGCTGGCGGTGGCGCAGGGCAGCGCCCAGCCGCCTAAACTGATCGTGCTCGAGTACCGCGCCGGCCCCAAGACGCAGAAGCCGGTGGCGCTCGTGGGCAAAGGCATCACCTTCGACACCGGCGGCATCTCGATCAAGCCGGCGCCCGAAATGGACGAAATGAAGTTCGACATGTGCGGTGCGGCGAGCGTGCTGGGGACGCTCAAGGCGGTGGGCGAAATGCGCCTGCCGCTCAACGTCGTCGGCCTCATTCCCACGACCGAAAACATGCCGGGCGGGCGCGCGGTCAAGCCGGGCGACATCGTGACGACGATGTCGGGGCAGACCGTCGAAATTCTCAACACGGATGCCGAAGGCCGCCTCATTCTGTGCGACGCGCTGACCTACGCCGGGCGCTACGAGCCGTCCGTGGTGATCGACATGGCGACCTTGACCGGAGCCTGCGTGATCGCGCTCGGACATGTCGCTTCCGGCCTTTTCGCCAACGATGACGCGCTGGCGAAAGAAGTGCTCGCCGCAGCCGATGCGGCCCACGACCGCGCCTGGCACATGCCGCTGTGGGACGATTACCAGGAACAGCTCAAGAGCAACTTCGCGGACTTCGCGAACATCGGCGGGCGTCCCGCGGGCAGCGTCACCGCTGCGTGCTTCCTTGCGCGCTTCACCACGAAATACCGCTGGGCGCATCTCGACATCGCCGGCACCGCGTGGCGGCATGGAAAAGACAAAGGCGCGAGCGGGCGACCGGTGCCGCTGCTCACGCAGTTCCTGCTGGCGCGCGCCGGACGCAAGTGACGCAGATCGATTTCTACACCCACGTCGAGGACAAGCTGCGCACCGCATGCCGGCTCGCGGCCAAAGCCTACGGCGCCGACAAGCGCGTGCTCGTGTGCTGCCCGGATGCCGACGTGGCGGCCCGCTTCGACCGCATGTTGTGGACGACGCCCGCGATCGGCTTCATCCCGCACTGCCTGGCGGGCGATGCGCTTGCGGCCGAGACGCCGGTACTCATCGACTATCGCGGGGACGAACCCGTGCACGATGACATCCTGCTCAATCTTCGCCCCGAATGGCCGCCGCTCTTCAGCCGCTTCCAGCGCCTGATCGAGGTCGTCAGCCTGGAGGACGAGGACCGGCGGCTCGCGCGCGAGCGCTACAAGTTCTATCGCGACCGCGGCTACGAGATCCGCACCCACGATCTCTCGAAGTCCGATGCGTGACGAGGAAGGCGAAGACCTGCTGCGGCGCGCCGATGCGCTGCTGGCGCGCCACCGCCCGCCGGCCCCGCCCGTCCGCCCCGTAGAGCCAGCCGCGCCCGATGTGCGCGACCTTCCCACGCTCACCGACATCGTGATCGAGGAAGCCGCACCTCAGGCCACGCCGGAAACGCCGATATCCATCCCGGAAGCTGTAGCGCCCCAAGTCGAACAGTCTTCCGCGGCAGAGATTCCGATCGCCGGGGAACAGCCGGCGACGGCGCACGTGGACACGGGGCCCGAGCCGGCGCCGCCGGAAGTGGAAGTGATTTCGCGCGTGCAGGCGCAGAACCTCGAGCACGCGATGTATCTCAAGTTGAGAAAGGAGCTGGACGAGCAGATCGCCGGCATCGTGCACGGCCGCTTCATGCCGGAAATCGGGACGGTGCTCGACCAGGCGCTCAACAAGATCTCGCAGGACCTCAACGTCAACATCGCCAGCATCGTGCGCGCCTCGGTCGAGGAAACATTGCGCAGGGAACTCGGCGAGCGCCGGCTCGCGCTCGAAGACAAGCGGCCCGCGGCGCAGGAAGCAATCGAAGCGCAGGCGGCGCCTGAAGAGGCGGCGGCACGGGAGGTCTCCGCTATAATCGCGCCTTTTCCGCACGCCCCTGCTCCTCCGCCCCGCATGGAACTCGCCAAGAGCTTTGAGCCGGCCGCGATCGAGGCGCGCTGGTATCCGGAGTGGGAGCAGCGCGGCTACTTCCGCGCCGGGCTCGATCGCGACGCTCCCTGCAGCTACTGCATCCTGCTGCCGCCGCCCAACGTGACGGGCACGCTGCACATGGGCCACGCGTTCCAGCACACGCTGATGGACGCGCTCGTCCGCTATCACCGCATGCGCGGCTGCAACACGCTGTGGCAGGCAGGCACCGATCACGCCGGCATCGCGACGCAGATCGTGGTCGAGCGCCAGCTCGAAGCCGAGGGAACCTCCAGCCGTACCCTCGGGCGTGAAGCGTTCGAACAGCGCGTCTGGCAGTGGAAGGAGGAGTCCGGCTCGACCATCACGCGCCAGATGCGGCGGCTCGGCGCCTCCTGCGACTGGGAGCGCGAGCGCTTCACGATGGACGAAGGGCTCTCGCGCACGGTCACGGAAGTCTTCGTGCGGCTTTACGAGGACGGACTCGTCTATCGCGGCAAGCGGCTCGTCAACTGGGACCCGGTGCTGAAGACGGCCGTGTCCGATCTCGAGGTCGAATCGCACGAGGAAGAAGGCCACCTCTGGTACATCCGCTATCCGTTCGCGGCGGGTGAAGGCGAAGTCATCGTCGCGACCACGCGCCCGGAGACGATGCTGGGCGACGTCGCGGTGGCGGTGAATCCCGAGGACGAGCGCTACCGGCACCTTATCGGCGCCCGCGTCGTGCTGCCATTGAGCGGCCGCACTATTCCGCTCATCGCCGACGCCTACGTCGATCCCGAATTCGGCACCGGCTGCGTCAAGATCACGCCCGCGCACGACTTCAACGACTATCAGGTGGGGCTGCGCCACGGGCTGGAGCCGATCAATGTCCTGACGCTCGACGCGAAGATGAACGAGAACGCGCCGTCCGTCTATCGCGGACTCGACCGCTTCGAGGCCCGCGTGCAGATCCTGTCCGACCTCAAGGAGCAGGGGCTGCTCTACGACGCCAAGCCGCACCGCATGATGGTCCCGCGATGCGGCCGCACTGACGCGCAGGTCGAGCCGATGCTGACCGACCAGTGGTTCGTGAAGATGGACGGTCTTGCCCGCGCGGGACTGGACGCCGTCGCGCGCGGCGAGGTGCGGTTCGTGCCGGAAAACTGGACGACGACCTACAACCAGTGGCTCACGAACATCCAGGACTGGTGCATCTCGCGGCAGCTCTGGTGGGGCCATCGCATTCCCGCGTGGTACGACCCCGAAGGCAATGTCTACGTCGCGCGCAGCAAGGACGAGGCGGACCTCCAGTACCGCGCGTCGCTCCTCAAGCGCATCGAAGCAGGCGAACGTGTGGCAAGCGGGGAACTCACGCGCGACGAGGATGTGCTCGACACCTGGTTCTCCTCGGCGCTGTGGCCCTTCTCCACGCTCGACTGGACGCCGGAGTATCCGCAGAAGTCCAGTCCCGCCCTCGATCTCTACCTGCCCTCCTCCGTGCTCGTCACGGGCTTCGACATCATCTTCTTCTGGGTGGCCCGGATGGTGATGATGACGCTGTATTGCACCGGCAAGGTGCCGTTCCGCGAAGTCTACGTGCACGGCCTCATCCGCGACGCCGAAGGGCAGAAGATGTCGAAGTCCAAGGGCAACGTGCTCGATCCCATCGATCTCATCGACGGCATCGATCTGGAAACCCTGGTGGCGAAGCGCATCTCGGGGCTGATGGACCCGCGGCAGGCGGACGCGATCGAGCAGCGCACGCGCAGAGAGTTTCCCAAGGGCATACCGGCGTTCGGGACCGATGCGCTGCGCTTCACGTTCGCGAGCCTGGCCTCGCCGGGACGCGACATCAAGTTCGATCTGAGCCGCTGCGATGGCTACCGCAATTTCTGCAACAAGCTGTGGAACGCGACGCGCTACGTGCTGATGAACTGCGACGGCGCGGACACCGGGCTGGACGAGAGCCTGCCGCTTGTGCCGTCCGCGGTGGACCGCTGGATGGTGAGCCGCCTGCAGCGCGCCGAGGCCGAGGTGCGCGAAGCGCTGCACGGCTACCGCTTCGACAATTACGCGCGCGCCATCTACCAGCTGGTGTGGGACGAGTACTGCGACTGGTACGTGGAGCTTGCCAAGGTGCAGCTCGCGCAGAGCGACGCGGCGCAGGCGCGCGCGACGCGCCGCACGCTGACGCGGGTGCTGGAGTCCACGCTGCGGCTCGCCCATCCGGTGATCCCGTTCATCACCGAGGCGCTGTGGCAGCGCGTGGCGCCGCTCGCCGGCAAGTCGGGCGAGTCCATCATGCTGCAGCCTTATCCCGCGCCGGATCCCGGGCGCATCGACGAGGCGGCGGAGCGCGAGGTCGAGACGCTCAAGCAGATGGTGACGGCGTGCCGCACGCTGCGGACGGAAATGAGTATCGCGCCGTCGCAGAGGGTTCCGCTCGTCGTACAGGGCGAGGGCGAGCGGCTCGCGGGATTTGTCCCCTATCTGATGGCGCTCGCGCGTCTCTCGGACGTCACCATCGAGGCGGAACTGCCCGCGGCGGATGCGCCCATCTCCATCGTCGGCGACGCCAAGCTCATGCTGCGCATCGAGATCGATGTCGCGGCCGAGCGCGCGCGCCTGGAAAAGGAGATCGCGCGGGTGGAAAGCGAGATCGGCAAGGCGCAGGCCAAGCTCGCGAATGCGAGCTTCGTCGAGCGCGCGCCCGCCGCAGTGGTGGCGCAGGAAAAGCAGCGGCTCGCGAACCACACGGCCACGCTGGAGCAGCTCAACGCGCAGCTCGCGAAGTTCGCCGAGCGCGTGTCATAAGCACTCCACTTACGGATTGCGGGCGAGGAGCGGACGCCCCGCGGCGCGGCGCACGAGGCCGATGAAATCGTCAGGACTCAAGCCCGGCATCTCGACCGGACGGCTTCCGAAGAACCATTCGATCCGGCGCGCGACACGGCTCATCGGCATGTCGCGCAGTGCGGCTTCGAGATCCGGGAGCGTGCGCGCGGGGCGCACGGCAAGGTCGCCGGTAAACCACACCTGCCGGATGGTCTGCGTGCCGGTCTCCAGCATGAGCGTCGCCCGCAGCAGGCCGCCGGCGTAAGGCTGGACCGCTTCGGCGATCGGCATTTCGGAAGCCGGCCGCGCGCTGAAGTCGATCCAGTCCGGCGCGTCCACTTCGCGCAGCGCCCGCTTGTAACGCGCGTGCTCGGACAGCGTGAAGTCGCCTTCCGCGAACTCGATGCCGAATTCGCTCTCGTAGGCTTCCGCGAGGTAGCGCTTGATGCGCACCATGTCGGGCGCTTTGCCGAGCAGCACCCTGAGGCTCGTCTCGCGCTCCTGTGCGATCGCAAGCGCTGCCGCGGCCGGTTTTGAGGCGCTGAAGCGCATCACGCACACCGCGGCTGCAAGATCGCAATCCACCGCCACCGTTCCCTGGAACAGCACCACGTCGCCGTCGGTGACGAGCCCCGAGGTGGCGATTCGGCGTCCGTCCACCTCGATCTCGCCGCCGGAGCGATAACGCGCATCGACGCCGAGCGCGCTGATGGCCGTGGCAGCGGCGTGGCACAGACGCCGCGAGATCGCCTGTGCGCCGCCTACCCCGGCATCCCTGTCATGGAGATACAGCTCCCAGCCGAGCTGTTTTTCGTCGGTATAGATCGGGGCACCGCCGGTGATCCGCCTCTGCACGGTGATGCGCTGCGCGCGGCAGTAATCGAGATCGAACTCCTGCGCGGCGCTGTGGCGCGCGCCGAGCAGCGCGGAGGACGGGAAGCGCAGAAAGCGCAGCGTGCCGGGCGACTCCCCGGCGCGGCGGCTCTCCAGCAATGCACGGCTCAGCGCGACATTCTGCGCTGCCGGACGCAATCCCGTGTCGACGAGCCGCCAGTTCTCCTTCAACCAGGCCCCCGCGTGAGGCGACTATTTTTTCTTCATGAAGAAAACGAACTCGCTGTTGCCGGTCTCGGAAGAGAGCAGCGTATTGCCCGTCTGCCGCGAGAACGCCTGAAAATCCTTCACCGATCCGGGATCGGTCGCCATCACTTTCAGCACCTGCCCCGACGCCATGTCGGTAAGGGCTTTCTTCGTGCGCAGAATCGGCAGCGGGCAGTTGAGCCCCCGCGCGTCCAGTTCCTTGTCGAAATCCATGCAAAATCCCCGCATCGGTTTGAAGTAGTGGGGATTATAAGCCTTTGTGCCTTATACGAAATACGGGGAGGCCTCGTTTGACCGACTGATTCTTGTAATAGTTGCTACATTTATGTAGTATAAATTACATGCATGGTCCCGACCTGCAATGGCTCGCGCTCGTCATCAGCCTGCCCACGCGCAACGCCACCGCCCGCATGCGCGTGTGGCGCAGCCTGAAGGCGCTGGGCTGCGGCGTGCTGCGCGACGGCGTCTATCTCCTGCCGCAGGTGAACGGCGCGCGCGCCGCGCTTTCGGGGCGGGCCGCGGAGGTTTCGGCTGCCGGCGGCACGGCGCAACTCGTCACCGTCGCGCCCACCGACGAGGAACAGCTTGCGGTATGGCAGGCGCTGTTCGACCGCAGCGTAGACTATGCGCAGCTCGCGCGCGAACTGCAGGCGCTGCAGCAGGCGGCGCGCAAAACGGCCCCGGCGGCGCTCGCGCGCAAGCTTGCGGCGCTGAAGCGTCTCTACACGGAAGTGAGCGCAACTGATTTTTTCCCCGGCGCCGCGCGCAGCCATGCGGAAAGCCTGCTCGCGGAGACCGAGCAGGCCGTGCTCGCCGTCATCTCCCCCGACGAGCCGCAAACCGTGGCCCGCGCCATACCGCGGCTGCGCCGCGCGGAGTACCGGCGGCGCACCTGGGCGACGCGCAAGCACCCGTGGGTGGACCGCCTCGCGAGCGCCTGGCTGATCAAGCGCTTCATCGATCGCGAGGCGAAGTTTCTCTGGATCGAAAGCCCGCGCCACTGTCCGGCGCATGCGCTCGGTTTCGATTTCGACGGCGCGCAGTTCACCCACGTGGGGAACCGCGTCACCTTCGAAGTGCTGGTCGCCGCCTTCGGGCTGGAGGAAGACCGCGCGCTCGCGCGGCTGGCACCCGTTGTCCATTTCCTCGATACCGGCGGCGTGCCGGTCGAAGAGGCGAGCGGGCTCGAAACCATACTGCTCGGCGCGCGCAGCCGCACCCGCAGCGACGATCAACTGCTCGCCGAGTCGCTCAGGATTTTCGATTACTTCTACAGCGCCTACCAGGAGCGCAAGGCCGAATGAAAACCGACGATCTCAACACTAGCGAAGCCCCGCCCCGTGTGACGCTGGGCGAAGCGTTCCTCTACTGGCTCAAGCTCGGCTTCATCAGCTTCGGCGGCCCCACCGGGCAGATCGCGATCATGCACCAGGAACTGGTGGAGCGCCGCCGCTGGATTTCCGAGCGGCGCTTCCTGCACGCGCTCAATTACTGCATGGTGCTGCCCGGCCCGGAAGCAACGCAGCTCGCGACTTACATCGGGTGGCTCATGCACCGCACTCTGGGCGGCATCATCGCGGGCACGCTGTTCGTGCTGCCTTCGCTCTTCATCCTGATCGCGCTCGCCTGGATCTACATGGCCTACGGCGACGTGCCCGCGATTGCCGGCATCCTGTACGGCATCAAGCCGGCAGTGACCGCCATCGTGGTGTACGCCGCCTATCGCATCGGATCGCGCGCGCTCAAGAACGGGCTTTTGTGGACGATCGCCGCCGTTGCGTTCGTCGCGATCTTCGCCTTCGACGTGCCGTTTCCCTACATCGTGCTGGGCGCGGGCATCATCGGCTACATCGGCGGCCGGCTCGCCCCGGACAAGTTCGCCGTCGGCGGCGGGCATGGCGCGGCACAGAAACACTACGGCGCCGCGCTGATCGACGACACGACGCCGACTCCGGCGCATGCGCGCTTCACGTGGAGCCACCTGGCCATGGTGTGCGCCGTGAGCTTGGCGCTGTGGTTCGGCGTCATCGCGGCGCTCTATGCGCTTTACGGCTGGGACGCGACGCTGACGCAGATGGGCTGGTTCTTCACCAAGGCCGCGTTCCTCACCTTCGGCGGCGCGTATGCGGTGCTGCCCTACGTTTACCAGGGGGCGGTCGAGCACTACGGATGGCTCACGGCGACGCAGATGATCGACGGCCTCGCGCTCGGTGAGACGACGCCCGGACCGCTCATCATGGTGGTGACCTTCATCGGCTTCGTCGGCGGCTGGGTGAAAGCGGTGTTCGGGCCCGA
>JBQTHU010000205.1:0-21493 GCA_052389535.1 Betaproteobacteria bacterium
GGCGACGCGCGGCATGCCGAGGATCTGTTCCGCAACGCAGAAGCGGCGCTCAGGAACGCCAAATCCTCGGACGACAAATACCTGTTTTACGCCCCGCACATCAACGCGCGCGTGGCCGAGAAACTGCATCTCGAGAACCGTCTGCGCGTCGCGCTGGCGGTGGACGAGTTCGTGGTGCACTACCAGCCCAAGGTGGATGTCGCCAGCAGGCGCATCACCGGACTGGAGGCGCTGCTGCGCTGGCGCAGCCCGGAACGGGGAATGGTGTCGCCGGAGGGATTCATCGCGCTGCTGGAGGAAACCGGTCTCATACTCGATGTCGGCAGATGGGTGCTGAAGCAGGCGGTGAAGGATTACCGCGAGTGGCAAGCGGCCGGTCTGGATCCGCCGCGCATCGCCGTCAATCTGTCGCCGCTCAATCTGCGGGAAGCGGGCATCGTCATGGAAGTGAAGCGGCTGGCGGAGCAGCAAAGCGGCAGTCCGCTCGGGCTGGATCTGGAGATCACCGAAAGCCTCATCATGCAGGATGTCGAGCGCTCGATCGCCCGGCTGCAGTCCATCCAGGCGGCCGGCATCGGCATCGCCATCGACGATTTCGGCACGGGCTATTCCTCGCTCAGCTATATCGCGCGGCTGCCGGTGAATTGCGTCAAGATCGACCGCTCCTTCATCGCGGGCATGGTGCGCAGCCCGCACAACCTGACGATCGTGTCCACGATCATCTCGCTGGCGCACTGCCTCAATTTGAAAGTCGTAGCGGAGGGTGTTGAAACCGAGGAGCAGTTGCAGCTCCTGCGGCGTCTGCGCTGCGACGAGATGCAGGGGTTTCTTTTCAGCAGGCCGTTGCCGCCGGAGGAAATACGGCGCCTGATCGGCGGCCGGACGCGGAATCATTAGCGGCAGTCTACTTACGGCCGCGCGCGGCCACCGGCCACCGGTCGCCGGGGAGTGTGATAGATTCCGTGCCGCGGGCTATTCGTTCCCGTGGAGGAGACCCAGTGGTGAAACTCGAGTTCTACGATCCGTCCGGCGCGCTGGAAGTGACGCGGCCGCACGCGCCGCGCCTTACCGGCCTGGAGGGCAAGCGCATCGGCATCGTCAGCAACGAGCAATGGCAGGCCTACCGCATGCTGCCGCTGCTGAAATCGCTGTTCGAAGCCGATTTTCCCGGCACCGAAGTGCTGCCCGTCGATGCCTTCCCGCAGGGCAACGCGCTGATCGGGACGGAAGAGACCGCGGCGCTGGTCAAGAAAAGCGGGGTCGACGCCGTCATCGTCGGCAACGCGGCCTGAGGAGCCTGCGCCACTGCGTGCGGCCGTGCAGCCGCCCGAATCGAAACCCTCGGCATACCGACCGTCACACTGACGCGTTCGGACTTCGTCGGCGTCATGAAAAATGCCGTGTCCGGCGTGGGCCTTGCGCCCGATGCCGCCATGGTGACCTTTCCGATCGCGATGTTCCTGCCGGGCAGCGATATCACGCCCGTCAAGGAACGCAAGCAGGAGTTCTACGACGGGCTTACGCGCTGGCAGTCGAAGTTCGCGCAGAGCGCGGGTGAAAATCCCATGCTGTCCGTCGAGGGTGCAAGTTACGAGGACGCGCTCGACCGCGCGAATCACCTGCTGCTCGCGAAACTGTGGGGCGACGGGCTGCCGCTGTGGCCGGCGACGCGCGAGCGCGTCGATTGGATGCTGCAGGGCACGGCTTTGCCGCGCACGCATCTCCTCGGCAAGTTCCCGCCGCGCGGTGGCGTCACCACGGTCGAGACCTGCGCCATCGCGCTCGCCATGGCGGGTGGCCGGCCGGAATACCTGCCGATCCTGATCGCGGCGGTGGAGGGCTGTCTCGACCCGTCCACGGGGTTCGACCAGTTGCAGGCCACGTCAGGCGGCCCGTTTCCCGTCATCATCGTCAACGGGCCGATCGCCCGGCAGATCCGCATCAACTCCGGCTTCGGCCTGCTCGGTCCCGATCCGCAGAATCCCGCAGGCGCCAGCATCGGCCGCGCGCTGCGCCTGCTGCAGCAGAACGTCGGCGGCGCGCTGCCCGGCGTGGGCACGATGGCGATCTTCGGGGCGATGCGTTACACCAACGCGGTGTTTGCCGAGGACGAGGCGGCGCTGCCGCAGGGCTGGCTGCCGCACGCGACGGAACGGCACGGCTACACGCCGGGCGCAAATTCCATTTCGCTCGTGTTCGCAAGCGGCGTCACCAACGTGCGGCGGCGCGGCGCCAAGAAGGAATCCCCCGAGGAGGACGTGCAGAACGGCCTGTGGCGCATGGCGGACTTCATGCGTGCGCCCAATCTTGCCGTGCTGGCGGGCTACGAGAAAGGCACGCCGGGGATCATGATGATCTCGCCGGTGGTCGCGAAGATGATGGCCGAGCTGGGCTGGACGAAGCCGAAGCTCCGCGCGTTCCTCTGGGAGAACTCGAAGATCCCGATGGACCAGCTCCAGCGGGCGGGCGCGCCGGCGTGGATCGAGATCGACTCCAATCCGGTCACGCGCGAGAGCATCAAGCTCGATCCGTGGCCGATCTGCCTCAAGCCGGACAACATCGTGCTGGTGGTCGCCGGCGGTGAACATCCCACGCACAGCTACTGGCTGCAGGCGCATTCGCCGAGCGTCGTGGGACGGCCGATCCGGCTGCCGGAAACGTTCGACCGGCTGCTGGCCGACGCGCAGCGCGACCTCGGCGCGAACGGCGCCTGAACCTGGAGCTTCCGCGTCGATCTGCTCCCCCGCGTGCAGTCCTGGCTCGCGCATCACCGGCCACTGCTGCGCCGCCGGGGCGAGCGCATCGGGCAAATGACGGTCAGGCAGCACGCGCCGCCATGCTCTGCGGCGTGCTGCTCGAGGACGCCTACTGCACTTTTATGCCGGCGCTCTTCGCGACGTCCCTCCACTTCTTCACGTCGTTGTGGATCATTTTCCGGAACTCGGCGGGCGAAACGATCCGCGGTTCCGCCGCATCCATGAGCAGGCGCTTCTTGGTTTCAGGATCCTGCAGAATGGCGTTGATTTCGCTGCGCAGCTTGCTCTGAACGGGGGCGGGCACGCCGCGCGGCACGACGATGCCCCACCAGACGTAGTGCTCGTAGCCCGGGTACCCCGCTTCGGCGACCGTTGGAACGTCGGGAAGGGCCGTCGTGCGCTTCGCCGCGCCGACCGCCAGCGCCTTCAGCCGGTCGTTGCGTATGTGCGGCAGCGCCTGCGTAACCGAGCTGAACATCACGGGTATCTGCCCCGCGATCACGTCGGTCATCGCCGGACCGCCACCCTTGTAGGCCACCATGACCATGTCGATGTTCGCGACCTTGTTGAACAGCTCTCCGCCGAAATGGTTGAATCCGCCGACGCCGGTTGCGGCGTAGAAGATGGATTTCGGTTTCGCTTTTGCACGCTGGACGAGATCGCGCAAGGCGTTGAACCCGCCCTTCGGGTTGACGACGATGCAATTTGGCGCCTGCGCGATGAACGAGATCGGATCGAACGACTTCTCCACATCGTACGGCAGCTCCCGGACCGCGGCGTTCATCACGTACGAGGTGGACGCAATGAGGATGGTGTAGCCGTCCGCTGGTGCGTGGGAGGCGAGCTCGGTGCCGATGATGCCGTTGGCGCCGGCGCGGTTGTCGATGACGACCTGCTGGCCGATGCGATCGGTCAGCTTGATGCCGAGATAGCGGCTCAGCACATCGTTGCTGCCCCCCGGCGGGAACGGGACGATGAAGCGGATCGGTTTATTCGGGTAGTCGCTGCCCGCGGCAGACCTCTGGGCGGCGTACGCACCCGACAGGGTGCCCGCGAGCACAACCAATACCACTGGAACGCACCAGCTTGTGGCTTTCATGGGACTTCCTCCTCGGTAGAGCCGTGACGAACACGACGATCTTGTTTCCGAAGAGTCTAGTCCACAGTATGGGCGCTTTCAAGCGCCGCATTGCACCTTACCGTGCCAGCCTGCTTACGGACCGATCAGGCGCCGTCGTGGGACGCAATGGCGACGACCGCCGGCCGTGTGGAGCGGTTGCTCCACGCATGATGGGTGCCGCGCTGCACTACGATGTCCCCGGTCCTGAGCGTTACCTCCTGCGTGTCGAGAACGAGGACGATCTCGCCGTCGAGCACGATGCAGAAATCCAGCGTGCGCGTTTTCTGCATGTACGGATGGGGCGCGAGCGGCGAATACGTCGATGCGCCCGGCGCGCCGAGTTCGCGGTAGAAGGCCTGCACCTGCGGCGCGCCGACCTTGCCTTTCCAGCTCTCGTCCGGCGGGAACGTTTCGACCCGGCAGACCGAGCCGCGCGGCGGCGGCACGAGCGTGTGCGGCAGGTGCAGCGTCTCGCAGACGATCTTCGCGGGCGTGCTGTCGGTGACCCACAGGCGCGCGCAGGCGTAGCCGGGCCGCGCCGGATCGATGCGCACGTCAGGTGCCGGCCCATCGGCCACCAGCGACGATTTCCCCGGCTCGCGGTCGATGGTGACGATGCGCCGCGTGGGCCCCACGCCGTCGGGCAGCTTCGGCACGGTGCGCAGCGGCTTGTCGGCACCCTGCGCGAGTCCCGCTTCGCCGTCGACGAAACGCGCGCCGATCATATCGAAGGCCATCATCGCGCCCTTCGGCATGGACCACTGGTGCCACGCCCCGACCTGGATCACGATGTCGCCCGGCTTCATCGTGAGTTCGCAGTCGTCGAGGATGAGTCCGCGCTCGCCCGCCATGACGATGCCGTAATCGACGGTTTCCGTCTTGTGCATCGCGGACGAGTAAGCGTTGTTGCCGCCGCGGTCCCAGGTGCCTCTGCCGCTGGGGCGCAGTTTGGGTGGATGGGGCGCGACGAAATCTTTGTCCTTCGCAGGATCGTAGTCGTCGGGCCGCGGGCGCGCCTGCACCACGCGGAAGTGGCCGCCGTGCGCCGGGCCGCAGAAGGCGTACTCCAGGTTGCCGTCATCGCTGGTTCCGGAAAGCGGCGCCGGCGTATCGTTCCAGACCCAGAGATCGGTGTGGCCGCGGCCACTGCCCATCGACGCTTCGTGCGAATTCGGCGCAGGACCGTCCCATACCACCCGGGAGCGTCCGCGCTCGTCGTTGGCTGTCACCACACGTCGTATCGGTTTCATTCCGCCTGTCATGGCGCTCCTCTCGTCTGCAAGAGTGGGGTTGATGCGTGCCGTCGTGTCGAGTGATTCCGGGACGATTATGCCACGGGACCGCTGGGGGCACGGTATGGCGGCGTGATACGCGCCGTGCCGTCGTTACACTACGTTCACGCAGTCATGCCCGCCGCGTTGTCTGGAGCACGCTTCGTGCGGCAGCGTATCGGCCTTCCGTCACACCATGCTGTAAAATCGCCGCCGCAGTCGGGAGAGGGAGCATGAGGTTGAGGGCGGCACTGCCCTATGTGTGGTACCCGCTGTTTGTGGCGGGTGCGGTTGCGGCGTTCGGCGCGATGCTGTCGGACGGGTTCAGCACGGCCGCAGCCGCATACATTCCGGTAATTGCGGTCGGCGTCGTGATCGTGCTGCTGGAGTGGAAAGTCCCCGAGCGCGCGGACTGGCGCGCCACGCGTTCCGATGTCACAGCCGACGCGCTCTTCATGGCGCTGGTGCAGGTGGCGCTGCCGCAACTGCTGGTGCTGCTCATCGTGCTTCTCTTCGCGGGCTGGATGCATGAACACGCCCGCAGCGCCTTGTGGCCGCACCACTGGCCGCTTGCCGCGCAGGCAATCGCGATGGTGCTCGCGATCGACTTCGTTCGCTACTGGCTGCACCGCGCGTGCCACGGATACGACCTGCTGTGGCGCCTGCACGAAGTGCACCATTCTCCGGACATCCTCTATGTGCTGAACGTCGGGCGTTTCCATCCGTTCGAGAAGATCCTCCATTTCAGTCTCGATACCGTGCCGTTCCTGCTTCTCGGCCTCGCGCCGGAAGTGCTGGCGGCTTACTTCCTGCTGTACTCGGTGAACGGGCTCTTCCAGCACAGCAACGTGAAGCTGCGCTATGGCTGGCTCAATTACGTGGTGGGCAGCGCCGAGACCCACCGCTGGCACCATGCCCGCGACCCGAGGACCGCAAACTGCAACTTCAGCAACACGACCATCGTCTGGGATCTCGTATTCCGCACCTGGCATCTGCCCGGGCCGGTCGGCGACATCGGCATCATGGATCGCACCTATCCGAAGGATTTCTGGTCGCAGATGGCGACGCCGTTCGGCTCGCGCGGCGGCAGTCGGCCCTCGCTCAAGTCGGCGATCGCGGATCGTCTCATCGCAGGGCGACTGCGCCTGACGTGGCTCGCGGAATCGCCGCGCCTCGCCCGGGCGTTGCGCGACCCCATGCGATACCAGCGCGCGCTGCTCGAACGGATCCTGCGCGAGAATCGCGACACCACCTTCGGACGGCGATACGAGTTCGCGCGCATCGCAAGCTACGAGGATTTCTCGAAGCAGGTGCCGGTGAGCGAGTTCGAGACCCTGCGGCCGTGCATCGAGGCGGAGATCGAGCGCGGCGAGCGCGCGCTGACCGCGGAGTCGCCGGTGCGTTACGTGCGCACCAGCGGCACCACCGGCCAGCCGAAGGACATTCCGCTCACCGCGACGCACATGACGGCGCTGCAGCGGGTGCACCGCCTGTCGGTGGCGTGCCAGCACCGCCTGTGCCCGGAGGCCTTCCGCGGCAGCATCCTGGTGATCGTGAGCCCGGCGTTCGAAGGCACGCTCGCCAACGGGCGTCCCTACGGATCGGCCTCCGGCATCGTGGCGGGCAATACGCCGCGGGCGGTGCTGGAGAAGTTCGTTGTCCCGCCGCCGGTGCTGACGATCGCCGACAGCCGCCTCAAGTATCTGCTGATCCTGCGCCTCGCGCTTGCCCGGTCCGACGTCACGTACCTCGGCTCCGCCAACTCGACCACGCTGCTCGCGCTGATCGCGCTCCACCGCGAGTACGCAGCCGCACTGATCGAGGATCTGCGCGCCGGAACGTTCTTTCTCATGAACAAGGTCCCGCCAGAGGTCCAGGCGGCGATCCGGACGCGGCTCGCGCCGGATGCGGCGCGCGCGGACCGGCTGGCCGCGCTGCAGGCTGGAGGCGGCGCACGGCTTGCGGATCTCTTACCGCAACTGAGGCTCGTCGTGACATGGACGTGCGCCAGCGCCGGCATCACAGTCGCCGCGCTGCGACGCGAGCTGTCTCCCCGCACGCGCATCCTGGAACTCGGGTACGTGTCGAGCGAGTTCCGCGGCACCATCACGCTCGGGCGCCGCGCGGGCAGCGGCCTGCCCACTTTCGATACGCATTTCTTCGAGTTCGTCGAGCGCGACCAATGGGATCGCGGCGAGCCGGAATTCCTGACGCTCGACCGCCTGCGCAAAGGCCGCGACTACTACATCATCGTCACCACGCCCTCGGGCCTGTACCGTTATTTCATCAACGACCTCGTGCGCGTCACCGGTTTTCTCCATGCGATGCCGCTCCTCATGTTTTTGCAGAAAGGGAAAGGCGTCACCAACATCACCGGCGAGAAGCTCTACGAGGCGCAGGTGCTGACCGCGGTGAACGAGGCGATGGCGCAGGCGGGGCTCGATGCGCGGTTCGTGATGATGCTGGCCGACGAGGAGGCGCGGCGCTACCGGCTCTATGTCGAGGCCGGCACGGGGCACAAGCCTTCCGCCGGGACGCTGGCGAACGCCGTGGACGCGACGCTGCAGGCGCTCAACGTGGAATACCACGCCAAGCGCGAGAGCGGGCGGCTCGGCGCGCCGGAAGCGGCGTGGCTTACTGAGGGAACGGGCGAAGCCTACAAAAGATTCTGCGTCGAGGGCGGCCAGCGCGAAGGCCAGTTCAAGACGCTCGCGCTGGCATATCGCAGAACCTTCGCGTTCGATCTCGACGCGCATCGGGAGCAGGCTTGAAACTGGGTTCCGTTGCGGCCGCGCCGCTGGCGATCCCGTTCAGGGTCGCGTTCCGCCACGCTTCCGCGGAGCGCAGCGCGATGCAGTCGCTGTGGGTGGAAGCGCACGCGCAGGAGGGCGCGACCGGTTACGGCGAAGGCTGTCCGCGCGAGTACGTCACGTCCGAAAACCTCGCGACCGCACAGGCTTTCGTGAACGCGCACATCCCCGAATGGACGGCGTCGATACGCGATATCGATACGCTCGCCGGCTGGGTGACCGGGCATCGCGAACTGATCGATGCGAATCCCGCAGCGTGGAGCGCAGTGGAACTCGCACTGCTCGATCTCATCGGCAAATGCGAGAGAAAATCGGTCGAGTCGCTCCTCGGCCTGCCGCCGGTCTCGGGTCGATTCCGCTATACCGCCGTGCTGGGCGATGCCGCGCCCCGCGAGTTCGCCGCGCAGCTCGCCCACTACCGCAAGGCCGGTTTCAGCGAATTCAAGATCAAGCTCTCGGGAAATCCGGAACGGGACAGGGCGAAGGCAGAAGCGCTCACCACCGCGGGCATCTCGGCGGAGAATGTGCGCGCCGATGCCAACAACCTGTGGCACAGTGCCGACGACGCGATCGCCGCGCTGCAAGCAGTGCAGTTTCCCTTTCGCGCGCTGGAGGAGCCGCTGCCGGCCGGCGACTACGAGGGTATGAGCCGTCTTGCTGCCGCGCTCGGCACGCGCATCGTCCTCGACGAAAGCCTGCTGCGGTCCGATCAGCTCGACCGGCTGCCCGGTTCGCCGGAACGCTGGATCGCAAACCTGCGCATCTCCAAGATGGGCGGTGTGCTGCGCTCGCTGGATCTGGTGCGCGCGCTGCGCGAATGCGGCATGCCGCTCATCATCGGCGCGCACGTCGGCGAAACCAGCGTGCTGACCCGCGCGGCGCTCACAGTGGCGCAGAGCGCGCGCGATCTCCTGATCGCGCAGGAGGGCGCGTTCGGCACCCATCTCCTCTCCTACGACGTCGCCGAACCGCCGCTCATGTTCGGACCGGGCGGGCTGCTGGACGCCTCGCTACTGCACGCCGATGCGCCGGGCTTCGGCCTTTCTGTCGTGCGCGCGCCGGACGCGGGCACGGGCCTTACTTGAGCAGGCCGAGATCTCCCAGAACCGCCCGCAGTTTCCCGTCCAGATCTGCCTGGTACTTGAGCGTGTCGCGGCCGTTCAGGAGCACGCGATCGAGTTGCGTCTTCTCGAGGTGCGCGCGCCAGGTCTCGTCACGGTCGAGCGCGGCTAGCACGCCCTCCCAGTACGCGACCTGCGCCGCGCTCATGCCTTTCGGGCCGATCATGCCGCGGTAGTTGGAGAATTCCATATCGGCGCCCACTTCGCGCCACGTCGGAAACTGCGCCATCTCCCCGCCGAGCCGTTTCGGCGCGCTCACGCCCAGCACGCGCACCTTGCCGCCCTGCACCTGTCGCAGCGCGGCGGTGATGCTGGTCGCCGCCACGTCCACGTGCCCGCCGAGCGCCGCCGTCATCACCTTGCCGGCCGAATCGAACACGACCGTGCGCACTTTCCTGATGTCTATCCCGGCGGTGCGGTAGACGAGCCCCGCCGCCATGTGATTGGCGCCGCCCGCCACCGACGAGACGCCGAGGCTTGCGGAGGTCGGGTCCTTTTTCAATCGCGCCAGCAGATCCTGCCCATCCTTGATCGGCGAATCGGCGGCCACCGACAGCGCGATGTACTCGTGGAACAGTATCCCGAGCGGCGTGAAGTCGCGGAAGCTGAAGGTGGTGGTGCCGGTGAGATGTCCTGCGGAAAGATTGACGTTGGAGATCATCAGGTAGTGGCCGTCGCCCTGGCGCTGGTTCAGAAACGACCATGCGATGGTATTGCCGCCGCCCACGCGGTTCATTACGGTCGCCGGCACCTCGACGAGGCGTTTTTCCTGCCAGATCTTCTGGATGACGCGCGCCATGGTATCCGGGCTGCTGCCCGCCGCCGAGCCGACGATGATCTCGACCTGCTGTTGCGGCTTCCAGGGCTGGGCGGGTGCCGTGCCCGCTGCGGCGAGCAGCACTGCCGCCATCGAAACCAGAAAACCGGCGCGTTCTCCGCGCGCGCATGTGCATCCCAAGCTTTTCACTTTTGACTCCTCCTGTTTTGGCGCTGACGGTCTTAAGACCGGGGACGCCAGTTTACCTCCCGGCGGCGCGGCGCGGACACCGCGCTGTGCGGCAGCAGCGTAGAATGCTGCTTCCCCGAACCGTCCGGCTGGAGGAGAACCGTCATGGGCGAAATCCTGGGCCTCGGCATCACGCACTATCCCAATCTGTCGGCCAAGCGCAGCATGAGCTGGCGCATGCAGCAGTGCCTGGCGGACCCGGCGCTTCCCGAGCGCTTCCGCTCGCCGCAGAACTGGCACCCGACGATGCGCGCGCAGTGGGGCGAAGACGAAGGACAGGCGCACTCCGAGCGCCATCGCCGCGATCTCGTCGAGCGGTTCCGCTGGGCGCGCGCGGAGCTGGACGCCTTCGAGCCGGATTTCATCGTGATGTGGGGCGACGATCAGTACGAGAACTTCCGCGAAGACTGCGTGCCGGCGTTCTCCGTGCTCGCGTACGAGAGCGTGTCGTTCCAGCCGTGGAAGGATTACCGGCGCGGTCCCAACGCCTGGGAGGAGCCCGAAGAGACCACGGTTACCGTGAAAGGGCATCGCGCCGGCGGCAAGTACCTCGCGACCGCTTTGCTCAAAGAGGGTATCGACGTCGCCTACGCCTATCAGCCGCTGCACCGGCCGCTCGGTCACGCGTTCTCGAACTCCGTCCTCTACCTCGATTATGACCGGAAAGGTTTCCCGTATCCCGTCGTGCCGTTTGCCATCAACGCCTACGGGCGCTGGCTGATCGCAGCCCGCGGCGCGCCCATGGATCCCTCGCAGGCTGCCGAGCAGTTCGCCGACGGCGAGAGCGCGCTCGATCCGCCCGCACCGCAGCCGTGGCGCTGCTTCGACGTGGGCGCCGCCATCGCCCGCGCGCTCGAGCGCAGCCCGTGGCGCGTGGCGCTGATCGCGTCCTCGAGCTGGAGCCATTCGTTTCTCGTGCAGAAGCATGCGCTGATGTTCCCCGACGTCGAGTCCGACCGTCGCTACTACGAGGCGCTCAAGCGCGGCGACTGGGAGTTCTGGCGCAGGACCACACTCGACGAAGTCGAGGACCGCGGCCATCACGAGCTGCTCAACTGGTTCTGCCTCGCCGGCGCCATGCACGAGCTGGGGCGCAAGGGGCCGGACGAGTCTGTGTTTCTCGAATCGTGGATCACCAATTCCGACAAGGTATTCGCCGTGTTCCGGCCCAACGGTGCCGGCGCCGCTTCCTCAACGAGTCACGCACGGAAGGAGTTCGCATGAAATTGGCAGGGTATGTGTTCGTCATCGTCTTCGCCGGGCTGGCGTCCGCGGCGGGTGCACAGGGCTGGACGCCGCAGAAGAACGTGGAGCTGGTCGTGCCCAATCCGCCGGGCGGCAGCAACGACAAGACCGCGCGCACCGTCGAACGCATACTGAAGGCGAACAATCTCGTCTCCTCCACCATGACGGTGGTCAACAAGCCGGGCGGGGGCGGAAGCATCGCCTACACCTACGTGCAGCAGCACGCCGGCGACCCGCACTTCCTGGTGGTGGCGGGGCCGGCGATCCTCACCAACCACATCACGGGTGCAGCCAAGCTGCGCCACAGCGATCTCACGCCGATCGCGGCGCTCTTCGATGACTACACGGCCTTCGCGGTCGCCGCAGGCTCCTCGCTCAAGTCGGGCAGGGAACTCATCGATCGGCTGAAGAAGGATCCCAAAACGGTCACGATCGGCTTCTCGCCGCTGCTCGGCAGCCACAACCACATCGCAGCCGGCCTACTGATGAAGGCGATCGGCGGCAGCGCGCGCGACCTCAAGGTCGTGGCGTACAAAGGCTCGGCGGACGCGATTCCCAATCTCATGGGCGGACACATCGATCTCGTGACCACGGCGGTCGGCAACGTGGCGGGGCACGTGGTGAACGGCAAGCTCGCGATCGTCGCCGTCACCGCGACGCAGCGCTTCGGCGGTCCGCTCGCCGGCGTGCCGACGTGGAAAGAGCAGGGTGTGGATCACGTGTTCGGCGCATGGCGCGCGATCTTCGCGCCGAAGGGCATATCGCCCGAGCAGGCGGCCTACTGGGCCGGCGTGCTGCGCAAGGCGACCGAAGCGCCCGAGTGGAAGCAGGATCTCGAACGCAACTACTGGGTGAACGTTTTTACCGCGGGGGACGCGTTCGCGAAGGAACTCGAACGCGATTATTCCTCGATGAAAGCGGTGCTCGCCGACATCGGGCTCGCAAAATAGAAACACCGCGGCACGCACGCCGCAGGAGGAGGCCATGGGCGCGTTGATGAGCAGGCTCGCAGGCGTTGCGCTCGCACTCGCAGTCTGCGCGCCGCCGGGTGCATACGCTCAGCAGTATCCCAGCAAGCCGATCCGCTTTCTCGTCGGCGTGGTGCCGGGCGGCGCGGCGGACCTGCTCGCGCGCACGGTCGGCCAGCGCCTCGGCGAGCGGCTCGGCACGCAGGTCGTGGTGGACAACCGGCCGGGCGCCAACCAGACCATCGCCGCGCAGCTCACCGCACAGGCGACGCCCGACGGGCACACCATACTGATCGTGCCGTCCGCACACGCGATCAGCCCGTCGATCTACTCGTTGAAGTACGATCCCGTGAACGATTTCTCGACCATCGGCATGATCGCGATGGTGCCGAACGTGCTGGTGGTCCACCCGGCGATTCCGGCGCGTTCGGTGAAGGACTTCATTGCCTACGCGCGCGGGAAGCCCGGAGAACTGAACATGGGCTCGTCCGGCACCGGATCCCCCAGCCATCTCGCCGGCGAACTGTTCCAGATGCTCACGCAGACCAGGCTCACTCATGTCCCGTTCAAGGGACAGGGCGCCGCGATGGTGGACCTCGTGGGCGGGCGCCTGCAGACCGGTTTCCCGTCCATACCGGCTTCGCTGGCGCATGTGAAGGCGGGAAGGATGCACGCACTGGCCGTGACGCCGCGCCAGCGCGCATTCGCGATGCCGGACGTGCCCACGCTCGAGGAAGCGGGTGTCTCCGGATACGAGGTGGCGGGCTGGTATGGCGTGCTCGGCCCGGCGCGCATCCCGAAGAAAATCGTGGCGCGGCTCAACGGCGAGCTCGTCACCATGCTGCGCGATCCGCCGATGCGCGAGACGATGACGCGCGCGGGCGCCGATCCGCTGCCCAGCTCTCCGGAGGAATTCCGCAGGATACTCGTGGAAGACATTGGCAAGTGGGCAAAAGTCGTCAAGGCGGCAGGGGTGAAAGTGCAATAAGAAGAGGAGGAATGGTGGGGAAGCTGGACGGCAAGGTTGCATTTCTGACCGGCGCGGGCGCCGGGATCGCGAAGGCGAGCGCACTCGCTTTTGCGCGGGAAGGCGCGAAGGTGGCGATCGCCGAAATCAACGCCGAAACCGGGCGCGCCGCGGAAACCGAGGTGCGCAAGGCGGGCGGCGAGGCGCTCTTCGTCGAGACCGACGTGACGCAGGACGACAGCGTGAAGCGCGCCATCGAGGCGACGGTCGCGAATCTGGGACGGCTCGACGTGCTGATGAACTGCGCGGGCGGCTCGCTGCAGGAGGATGTGCCGGTGCACGAGATGGACCTCTCGGTCTGGCAGCGCACCATCGCGCTCAACCTGCTCCACCCTTTTCTCGTCTGCCGCCACGGCATCCCGCATCTGATGCGCGCGGGCGGTGGATCGATCATCAACGTCACCTCCCATCTCGGACTCATGGGTTCCATCAAGCCGGCGTACGCGGCGACCAAAGGCGGAATCATCTCCTTTACGAAGACGCTCGCGGCGCAGTACGCCGGGCACCGCATCCGCGCCAACGCCATCGCGCCGGGATCGGTGCGCACCGAGCGCCAGATCAGGCGCTACGAGAACGCGGAGTGGACGCGCTCGGAGAAAACCAGCCGCGCGGCGCGCGAGCGCGCGGTAGCGCAGACACTCTATCCCTACTCTGTCAGCGAGCCGGCGGATATCGCGGCGATCGCGCTGTTCCTCGCGTCAGACGAGTCGCGCACGCTGACCGGCACGACCATCGCCGCGGACGGCGGGCGATCGTCCTATCTCAAGTTTCACGTCGGGGAAGCTTGACCGTATCTTGGTTTGCAGGCGGGCGCGAGGCATAATGCCCGCTCGCCGCGTCAACACGATAAGAGAGGCTACACGGGTGGAAATCGAATTCAAGTCGCGCCGCCACACGGTGTCCGATACTGAGGCCGCGATCGAACTGTGTTATGCGAACGGCTGGACCGACGGGTTGCCCGTCATCCCGCCGACCGCGGAGCGCATTGCCGCGATGTTGAAGGCCGCTCGCCTGGAGCCGCAGCAGCAGCTTGCCTTCATCGAAAACCGGCAGGTTTCGGTCACCGCGGAAAAGGTGGCGATCAATGCGGTGATGGCGGGATGCAAGCCGGAGTACATGCCGGTCGTCGCCGCGGCAGTGGAGGCGCTCGGCGATCCGCTCTACGGCTATCACGGGCCGGCGACGAGCACGGGCGGCTCGGCGGTGTTCATGGTGGTGAACGGGCCGATCGCGCGCGAGCTGGACATCAACTTCGAGAACAACCTGTTCGGCCCCGGCTGGCGCGCCAACGCCACCATCGGGCGCGCGGTGCGGCTCATCATGCGCAACGTCATCGGCACGCTCCCCGGGGAACTGGATCGCAGCAGCCTGGGGCATGCGGGAAAGTACACGTTCTGCATTGCGGAGAACGAAGCCGAGAGTCCGTGGCCGCCGTTCCATACCACGCGCGGCTTCCGTGCCGATCAGAATGCCGTCACGATCTTTGCCGCCTACGCGCCGCATCAGTACGCCAACCGCCTGAGCGCAACCCCGGAGGGCGTGCTCGATACCTGCTGCGCGCACATGAAGGTTTCCGCCGGCACCGCGCGCCAGCCGCAGTACGCCCTCGTGTTCGCGGGCGAGCATTCGGCGATCATGAAGAAGGCGGGATGGGCGCGCGAGGACGTGCAGTGCTATTGCTACGAGCATTCGCAATCCAGCATCGCGGACCTGAAACGCGCGAACCTCATGCCCGGAGAAGTGACCGCGGCGGATGAAGGGCAGATGTATCCGCTGGTCGAGCGGCCGCAGGATTTTCTCGTCATCTCCGCGGGCGGACGCGCGGGCGTGCAATCGGCGTTCATTCCCGGCTGGGGTGGCAAGAACGGCTCGCAGAGCGTGAGTCGCGAAATAAAGTGAAAAATACCTCGTCATTCCAGCGCAGCAGGCTGGCCCCGGAAGGTATCAGTCCGGGGCTGGAACCCAGTCGTGCAGCTTTTCTGGATTCCGGATCGTCGCTTTCGCTGTCCGGAATGACGAGCAGATGGAAACACTGACAAGGAGCGAAACATGACGCTACAGATCTACGATCCCACCACCGAAGCGGGCGGCCGGCGCATTAATTACTCGCCGCGGCCGAAATCGCTGCAGGGCCTGCGCATCGGGCTGGTGGACAACACCAAGCACAACTCCGATCAGCTCCTGCTGCGCATCGCCGCGCTGCTGGAGAAGGAGCACGGCGCGAAATCCCACGTCATCCGTAAAAAGCGCAGCGCCGGTGCGGCGCCTTCGCCCGAGATGATCGAGGAGTACAAGTCGAATTGCGACGTGGTGGTCGCCGGCATCGGCGACTGAGGGTCGTGCAGCTCGGGCAGTGTGCTCGACAGTATCGTGTTCGAACAGCAGGGCGTGCCTTCCGCTTCCATCATCACGGAAGTGTTCAAGGTAACCGGAAGTGCAATGGCACGGACATGGGGTTTGCCGGAATTCCGCTTCATCGCGATGCCGCATCCGATCGCGAACCTGACCCCGGAGCAGCTCGATCAGCGCGCGGCGGCGATCGTGCCGGAAGTGGTGCGGCTGCTGCTCGAGGGCCAGAAAGCTTGAACAGCGTCCCGGCCGGGCCGTTCCGCAAAACGGTCAAGGCCGGGCAACCATCCACAGGAGACAGGAAATGAAGCTGCTCTACTTCAACGAGTTCACGCTCGGCGTGGTGAAAGGCGACGCGGTCGTCGATGTGTCGGGCATCGTGCGCGACATCCCGCACACCGGGCCCCACAACCTCATCAACGGGCTGATCGAGCGCTTCTCGGAGTATCGCGGCAAGCTGGAGAAGGCCGCCGCCGAGGGCAAGGGCATCCCGCTCAGCCAGGTGCGCATCCGTCCGCCGCTGCCCAGGCCGCACAACATCGAGTGCATGGCGGTGAACTACATGGAAGACGGCACGCGCACCGAGCCCGCGCCGATCAACGCCTTCCACAAGTCCCCGAGCGGCGTCATCGGTGACGGCGACACCATGGTGTTGCCCGATGTGCCCGCCACCATCTTCGAGGGCGAAGCGGAAATGGCGCTCGTCATCGGCAAGCGCGCGAGCAACGTCCCCGCCGCGAAAGCGATGGAATACATCTTCGGTTACGTCAACTTCATCGACGGCTCGGCGCGCGGCCTGCCGCCGTCCGGCAACACCTTCTACCAGATGAAGTCGCGCGACACCTTTGCCCCGATGGGCCCGTTCATCGTCACCGCCGACGAGATTTCCGATCCGCACAAGCTGCAGATCAAGCTGTGGGTGAACGGTGAGCTGAAACAGAACTTCAACACCAGCGACATGGCGCACAGGATTCCGCGCTGCATCGAGTGGGTGACCTCGATTCACACGCTGGAGCCGGGCGACCTGCTTGCGACCGGCACCAATCATCGCGGATTGAGCGCGTTCCAGGATGGCGACCGCGTCGAGCTGGAAACCGAGGGCCTCGGACGGTTGCGCTTCAACGTGCGCGACGAGCTGAAGCGCACATGGGGACGCGAGACGCGGCTCGACCGCCAGAACAAGAGCCTCGAAGGGCAGACGCCGCAGTTGACCGGCAAGTACGCCAAGCCCCGTTAACGGTACGCACACCGGTGGTCAGGGCTATAAAAAGTATACGCTAGCCTGCGACGCGGGGGAGAACAAGGAGGGGAAACCAACGTGACGTCCGTCACGCGCGTCGATCCATTCTCGCTCTCCGACGAGGAGGTGTACGCGCAGCTCTGCCGGCCGGGCATCAAGCGCGTGCTGGCGGAGGGCGACTCGTGGCTCTCGATCTTCCTGCCGCGCGACGGCAATCTGCTGTCGGCGCTGCGCTCGCGGCACGATGTCGTGCTGCTGGATCTCTCCTATCCCGGCGACACGCTGGCCGAGATGGCGCGCGGCCGGCAGTTCGAGCTTTTCGAGCGGCTCATCGCGCACGAACATGACGGCTGGGCGTTCGATGCGATTCTCCTGAACGGCGGCGGCAACGATCTCATCGTCGGCGGACTGGAGCGCGTGCTCAGGAAGCCGGCGCGGTCGCGGCGAAAGGCCACCGCATGCGACTGGATCGACGAGAAGGCGCTCGATCGCCTGCTCGGGGAAATCCACGGCTGCGCTCAGCGGTTCATCCGGGCCCGCTCCGAAAGTGCGCTCAACGCCGAGTGCCCGATCCTGACCTGCACCTACGACTTCATCACGCCGCGAAACTGCGGTGCGCAACTGCTCGGGGTGACGCTGGGCGGGCCGTGGATCTGTCCAGGGATGAACGAGCTGGGGATCAAAGAGCCCGCGCTGCAAAAGGCGATAACCGATACGCTGCTCATCACCTACAGGACCCGGCTCCTCGAACCTCTGGCCGCGGATGCCGTCAACAACTTCCATCTGGCAGACACTCAGGGTACGCTCATTCCGGCAAGCCCGGACGATCTCGAGTCGCGCGGCGATTGGGCCGATGAAATCCATCCCAGCGCGCGCGGCTGGAAAAAACTCGCAAAGCGGATCGGCACCGCGCTCGATACGCTGCTCGACTGACATGCACAGTGCTCACGCAGGAGTGAGATCGTGACCAATATCGATCCCGACCGCCTCGGCGACTTCGCGACCGCGGTATATGCGGGCGAAGGCGTGCCCGAAGCGGATGCGCGCCTGCTCGCCGACACGCTGGTGCAGGCCGATCTGTGGGGTCACCAGTCGCACGGCGTGCTGCGGCTCGGCTGGTACTTCGAGCGCCTGCGCAACGGCGTGATGCACCCGGTGACGCAACCCGAAGTCGTGACCGACGCCGGCGCCATCGCGCATATCGACGGGCACGACGGCGTGGGCCAGGTGCTGACGCGGTTTGCCACGCAGGAGACGATCGCGCGCGCCAGGGCGCACGGCATCGCGGCGGTCGGCGTGCGCAACTCCAATCACTTCGGCACCTGCATGTACTACACACTGATGGGCGCGCGCGAAGGCTGCGTGACGATCCTCACCAGCAACGGCGGGCCGGCGATGGCCCCGTGGGGCGGGCGCAGGAAAATCATCGGCACCAATCCGTGGTCGGTCGCGGCGCCCGCGGGTACGCGTCCGCCGTTCGTGATGGACATGGCGAACACCGGTGTCGCGCGCGGCAAGATCTATCTCGCGCGCAACCGCAAGGAGCCCATTCCGCTGGGCTGGGCGATCGACACCGACGGCGCACCCACCGCCGACCCGCAGAAAGCGATCGACGGCATCATCCTGCCCATGGCGGGACACAAAGGCTACGCCATTGCAGCCATGGTGGACATGCTGTCAGGCGTGCTGACCGGCAGCGGGTTTCTTTCGGCCGTGCACAGTCCGTACAAAACCGCCGAGAAAAGCAACTGCGGGCATCTCGTGATTGCGATCAACATCGCGGCGTTCCAGCCGCTTGGCGAGTTCAACGCGCGCATGGAGCAGTTCATCGCCGAGATCAAGGCGGTGCCCCTCGCGCAGGGTTACGACGAAGTGTTCTACCCCGGCGAGATGGAGGCCCGGAACGATGTGAAGAACCGCCGCGACGGACTGCGGCTTCCGGACGATACGCTGGCCGATCTCGCTCGGGTGGCCAAACTGACCGGCCTCGAATCCCGCTTGCCGTTCTAGGCGTTTTCGGCCTTGCGTCATAGCCGGACTCCGCGTAACATGTTACGGAACATGTTTCGGAGTTCGCAATGAAACCGCTGAAGGCGAAAGAGCGTATGCGCGGATATCGTGCCCGGCAACAGGCCGCCGGCCTGCGTCTCGTCCAGTTGTGGGTGCCGGATACGCGCTCCCCGCGCTTCGCCGCCGAATGCCGGCGTCAGGCGCGTCTGTTGCAGAACGATCCCGTCGAGGCTGAGACCCTGGAGTTCATCGCGCGCACCGGAGCGTGGGACGACCGTGCGCCGCGGTGACCTCGTAACGGTCGCTGCACCAGGAGACTACGGCAAACCGCGTCCGGCGCTGGTGGTCCAGTCCGATCTTTTCGACGAGCTTCCGAGCGTCACGCTTTGCCTGATAACGAGCGATCTGCGCGACACGCCGATCTTTCGTATCACAATTGACCCTTCGCCGGCGAACGGCCTGCAGCGCATCTCGCAGGTGCAGGTCGATAAACTGATGACCGTGGCGCGAGAGCGCATCGGCGGTGTGATCGGGCGCCTCGACGATGCGACGCTGCTCAAGGTCAACCGCTCGCTCGCCGTGTTCATCGGCATTGCGTAACGTTTGCAGGCATACATAACCCTAATCGTGAGCTCCCGTTGTCGAAGGGTCTGGCGTGCGCGGTTTTGGCGCCCATTCGACGAACGCCGAATAGTGCTTATTCCCTCCATCGAGCCGCGTCTGTACCTCGCTGTGCGTATAATCATGGACATCGGAATCGGGGGCGGGAAGGCAGCGCTTTCGGGCAATTGATCCATGCGATCGAGTTGGTTATCGAGCTTCGTTCTTGTTGCGGCCTTGAGCGGCAGCGCCGTGCACGCGCAGACCTATCCGAGCCGGACGGTACGCATGCTGGTCGGATTCACGCCGGGCGGCACTACGGACGTCGTTGCGCGGATCTTCGCCCAGAAGATGACCGAGCAGATGAAGCAGTCGGTGGTGGTGGACAACCGGCCAGGAGCGGGGGCCAACATTGCGGCAGAGCTCGCAGCCAAGGCGCCGCCCGACGGCTACACGATACTCATGGTCAACCCGGGGCTCGCGATCAGCGCAACCCTCTACGCCAAGCTGGGCTACAGCGCGCTGCGCGATCTCGCGCCCATCGCGCGTGTGGCGGAGTCGTCCCACCTGCTGATTGTCCATCCGTCCGTACCTGCGCGATCCGTGAAGGAACTGATTTCCTTCGCGCGTGCGCGTCCCGGCCAGCTCAATTATTCGTCTTCGGGAATAGGCAACGCGGATCACTTCGCCGGCGAGCTATTCAAATCGATGGCGCGCATCGATGTGCTTCATGTCCCGCACAAGGGCGGCGCGCAGGCGGCCCAGGACGCGGTGACGGGTCAGGTGTCGATGTACTTTTCGGGCATCCTTGTCGGCCTGCCCCTCGCCAAGGCGGGCAAAGTTCGCGCGCTCGCCGTGGCAACCGCGCGGCGATCACCACTCGCACCCGACATTCCGACCATCGCGCAAGCTGGTCTGCCGGGCTACGAGATGACCCTTTGGAACGCGCTGCTTGCGCCGGCGGGGACGCCCAGAGAAATCATCAGCCGGCTGAATGGTGAAGTCCTGAAGTCACTGCGTGCAGCGGATACGCAGGAAAGGCTCGCGGCGGTGGGCGCTGCACCCGGAGGCGGCAGTCCCGAAGAGCTCGGCGCCTACTTCAAGAGCGAGGTGGAAAAGTTCGGAAAGATCGTGCGCGCGACCGGCATGAAACTCGAGTGACAAACTACGAATGAGAGCATACCCGGGTATCGCTCCATCGGTCATTTGCGCGGCGCTTGCTCTGGCCCTTGCCATGGCGACCGGCGCGGTCGCGCAGACGTATCCGAACAAGCCCATCCGTATCATCGTTCCCTTCCCCGCGGGCGGAAATGCAGACATCCTTGCCCGCATCCTCGGGGAGAAGATGACCCTATCCTTCGGACATCAGGTCATCGTCGATAACCGGGCAGGCGCGGCAGGCATCATCGGCGCGCAGGCGGCGCTGAAGTCGCCCCCGGAGGGCTATACGTTGTTCATGGGCACCACCGGAACCCAGACGACCAACCCGGCGGTCTATCGCAAGCTGCCGTACGATTCACTGAAAGATTTCGCTCCCGTCAGCAACTTCGCGGGCTCGCCATATGTGCTCGTCGTGCACCCTTCGTTGCCGGTGAAGACCCTCAAGGAACTCATCGGTCTGGCCAGGGCACGGCCCGGTGCGCTGCACTACGCCTCCTTCGGGCCGGGCAGCTCGGCGCATCTGACCGGCGTCCTTCTGCAGACGGCAGCGAACATCGACATCGTGCATGTGCCCTATAAGGGCGGCCCCCCGGCGCTTGCCGACCTCGTCGGCGGACACGTCGAGACGATGTTCAATCTGCTCCCCGGCATATTGCCGCACGTCGAGACCAGGAAGCTGCGTCCGATCGCCGTGGCCGCCGAGAAACGCTCTGCGGCGATAACCCGGGTACCGACTTTCGCCGAGGCCGGCCTCCGGGATTTCCACTCCGACTCCTGGTATGGAATTCTTGTCCCGGCCGGTACGCCGA
>JBQTHU010000206.1:0-2469 GCA_052389535.1 Betaproteobacteria bacterium
GCTGATGGGTCTTTCAACCGCCAACGCTGGAAGCGTCGTGAAACCGCATTGACCTACTACGAAAGCCCGCGCTTTGGCGGCTTCCAGGTACTCGGTGCCTTTTCGGCAGGCGGCATCGCCGCGGCGGACAACGGTGCCTTCGATGGTCAAAACAACACCCACCCCCGCCTGTTCTCCTTGGCCGGTATTTATCAGGCTGGTCCATTAGGTATCGGTCTCGCGTACGAACGGCATACCGACGTCGGCGGCGTTGGTGGTTTGCCCACGGCGGCAGCGATACCCGACCTCGACGATCGCGCCTGGGGAGCTTCGGTTTCATATAAGTTCGGTCCCGTGGAAGTCGGCGCGACTTACCTCGACGCCAAGTTTGAGACCGGCGTCGGAGCGGAACTCAAGAAGAAAACCGCTACCGTCGGTATCGACTGGGCTATTGCCGGTCCGCATAGCATCGAGGCCCAATACGCTTGGGTTGGCGACTCCAAGGGTAACAGCACTGTCGGTATCGGTGGCCGGGGCGGCCATGCCGCGCCAGTTCAGGGTGGGATCGGTGTTGGGGACACCGGTGGAGACGGCTTCTCGGTCGCGTATCGCTATCGCTTCTCCAAACGCACGTCGATCAAGCTGGGCTACATCCGTATTGAAAACGACACCAACACCAACACCTATCGAATCGGTAACACCGCCTCCGTGGTTGCCGGCGAGAATCAGAGCGCAGTCGCGTTCCACATTCGTCACCGCTTCTAAGCAGTACTGCCAACTGGCAAAACGGGCGCTCCGGCGCCCGTTTTTTTATGGTGCGCCCGGCAGGGCGCCAGGTTACGATCGTGATGGATCGAACATTGTGGGAGTATACGGGCCGGAGGTGGGCCACGCAGCATCCGTTCGCCCCGGCTCCAACTGCAACACCGCTTCGAATTGTTCGCGAGCCGCGGCTATATCCCCGCATCGCGGCTACGCCGCCTCCAGCATGAAATCCACATGCACAGCATCGTACGGAAATTCGATCTTACCGTCCTCATTCTTTCGCAGTATTCCCGCCGCTAACAGAGCGTGTACGTCGCCGTGTACCGCCTTTACATCTCGTTCCACACGACGGGCCACTTCCCGCAGTGTCATGGCATCCCCGCCGGCCATGGCCTTGAGCAACTCCCAGCGTTTGGCCGTGAGGAGTTTCCATACCAGGTCAGCCGATGCGAAAGAGATATGTGCCCCTCGACGCTTACCTGAGAGGGCCTCGAGCGCACGCCGCGTGACGCCTTCGCGCGTGTCCACAGAAAGTGTGACTGTCCTCATATCAAAGTCTCCATTTGTCCACGTCGGCCCAAAAATCTGCGAGCAATTGCCCGGGAGTCGTAAATGTGTAGACCTGCTCGGTATCGCCCAAGTGCCTATGATCGCCCTTACCAGGCTCATTGTCGTAACGCATCACGCACTCGCTTTTCACGACAAGAGCCAGCCGATATCGAAATCCATGGGCAGAACCCCGAACCGGTGTGGGCACACGCCACACTACCAGTTCCACGAAGGCCGTTTCACTCAATACATGGCGCTCGTCCAGCAGGAGTTCGGCCTTCATGTTGGAGATCATACCAACACGGCGCTATGTTGGCAATAACTCCAACACTGCATCGAATAAAGCGCGTCATTGCTGTCCCATGCGTTGTCGGCCGATGGCTAAGTCAAGAGACCTAGATAAAGGCGCTCCAGATCGCGGGCGAACGTCGTCGAATCGAAGAGCGGCGAGTGATCCCTGGCGTGCGCGACGCTGACGCGCACTTCCTTCAGAAAATCCGGCTGCGTCGCAAGCCGCCGGGCGAACTGCTCATAATCGGGCAGCGTATAAGTGACGAGATCGGCCAAACCGGCTGCAGTAAGCAGGCTCCCGGACACCCGGGATGCAAAGGTGTCGCCGCATAGGGCCACGGTTGGACAACCGCACCATAGGGCATCACTCAGTATCGTGTGCGAGGTGTAGGGGAAGGTGTCGAGCGCCAGATCCACCGCGCCGTAGCGCGCGAGATGCGCCGCATATGGCACCTTGCCGGCAAAGACGATGCGCTCTGCTCCAATCCCTTCTTTCTGCGCTGCGCGCAGCAGATTCTGCCTCGCCCCGGTATGGGTCCCCAGCAACCACAGTACGCTGCTTGGAACATCGCGTAACAGCCTTATCCACGCGGCAAAGACATCGGGCGTGATCTTGTAGCTCTGATTGAAGCAGCAGAATACGAATGCATCGTCCGGAAGCCCGTGCTCCCTGCGGCTGAGCGGGCTTTCGACCGGACGTTTTCTGTCGTTGGGCTGGTAGCAGTGCGGCATGCGCACCACCTGCTCCGTGTACGCCGACTCCTGCCCCTCGGGAATGATGAATGGATCGGCGATCAGATAATCCATGAAGCGCGCACCGGTGGTGCCGGGGTAGCCTAGCCATGTGACCTGCACGGCACATGGACGGCGCGCCATGATCGTCAG
>JBQTHU010000207.1:0-2830 GCA_052389535.1 Betaproteobacteria bacterium
TATAGAATGAAAATCGGTTTGGCCGGCATCGGCCGGATGGGCGCCGCCATGGCCACCCGGCTGATGGGCTGCGCTCACGAAGTGTCGGTGTGGAACCGCACTCCGGAAAAAATTCAAGCACTGGTCCGACAGGCGCACGTCCGGCGGTCACGCCGGCTGCGCTCGCCGCGCGCTGGCGTGCTTCGATGAGGCATCGCGTGCCGGGCTGGGAAGCAGCGATGGCGTGGTGTTGCCGGCGCGCTGGGCGCGAAAGTCAGGCTCACGGAGCTAGCGCCCCACTACTGGATGCGGATACCGCTCTCCTTCACCACCCGCGCCCACTTTGCGTATTCGCTCTTGAGAAACGCCGCAAATTCCTGAGGCGTGCTCGTTTGCGCCTCGGCGCCCTGGCGCGCCAGCGCTTCCTGTACATCCTTCAGCTCGACGATCTTCGCGATTTCGCCGTTCAGCCGGCTGATGATCGGCCCCGGGATCCCTGCCGGCCCCAGCAGCCCGGTCCACAGCGCCGCTTCATAGCCCTTCACGCCGGCTTCGCTGAGCGTCGGCACGTCGGGCAGATTTGACGCACGCTTGGCGGTGGTCACGCCCAGCACTTTCACGCGTCCTGATTTGATGAACGGCAATGCCGCGGGCATCGTGGGGATTCCGAGCTGCACGTTCCCCGCGACGAGATCGGTAACCGCCTGGGGGCTGCCCTTATACGGGATATGAGTCAGCTTGACGTTTGCGATGAGAATGAAAAGCTCCACCGCGAGATGCGTCGTGGCGCCCTGCCCCGCCGAGCCGAAATTGATTTCGCCCGGGCGGCCTTTAGCGAGTGCTATGAGTTCCCTGACGTTCCTGACCGGCAGGGACGGGTGCACGACCAGCACCATTGGAATGGTGCCGATCAAGCCGATGGGCGCGAAATCCCGCAGGGGGTCATACGGCACTTTCGGATTGACGTTGGGATACTGCACCAACTCCGATGTCGACCCGAGCAGAATCATGTAGCCGTCCGCGGGGGCGCGCGCGGCGATTTCCGCGCCTATGCTGCCTGCCGCGCCGGGCCGGTTTTCGACCACGAACTGCTGCCCCAGGCGCTCGCTCAGCTTGCCGCCTATGATGCGTCCCATCGTGTCGGATCCGCCGCCGGCCGGAAACGGCACCATCATGCGCACCGGACGCGTCGGGTAATTCTGCGCCGCGACGGTAGCGCTGGCGCATAGGAGCACGATCGAAGCGAAGTAGTGGAACGCGTATCGCATGTTTCCCTCCTCTCTATTCATGCAGCAGGCTGTGCGTTTACCCCTTGTCCTGCAGTAACTGCCAAAGAACCGACTACGCTGAAGAGCTGCGCCACTGTCTCGCGCGTTATGCCGCGCGTGATGAAAACGAGCCTGGTGCCATGGTCGTCACCCGGCCAGCCGGCAAGCTCGAGCGGCGGATGAAACAAATGCTGCACGCCCTGCACCACCATCGGGCCGGGCTTGCCTTCGACACTGACCAGTCCTTTGACCCGCAACAGGTCCGGACCCCGCAGCGCCGTCAGCAATTCCATGCACTGCACGAACGCGGCCCAAGGCATGGGCTTGTCGAAGCGCAGCACGAAGCTTTTTACGTGTTCGTCGTGGCGATGCGCATGGCCGTCGTGGTCAGCGGTGTCTCCCAGCCAGCGCTCGATCTCCTCCAGCCGTGCATTTGTGCGCCGCAGGCCCACGTCGACCAGGAAGGCGAGTTCGATCTCCCCGTTCAACGCGATACGCACCGGTGCGTGGGGATTGAGCTCGTCGAGCCGCGCGGTGAGCTTTGGGAGCTGCGACTCGGATACCAGGTCGCTCTTGGTTACCACCAGTCGGTCCGCGAGCGCAATCTGCTTTACCGGCTCCGTGAACTGGTCGAGCTGCCCCGGCGCGTTCACTGCATCCACCAGCGTCACCACGCAGTCGAGCCGGTACTGCTCCAGCAGCAGCGTGTCGGTGATCAGCGTTTGCATGACCGGCGCGGGATCCGCCAGCCCCGTCGTTTCAATGACGACACGGTCGAAGTCGATGATCTCGCCATTGCGGCGCTTGAGAAAGAGATCGCGCAACGTCTCCTGCAGATCGCCGCGCAGCACGCAGCACAGGCAGCCGTTGTTGAGCAGCATCATCTGCTCGGAAGACACCTCCACGAGTTCGTTGTCGACGCCGATTTCGCCCAGCTCGTTGACCACCACGGCGACGCGGTTCATCTCCGGGCGCTTGAGGAGCTTGTTGATGAGCGTGGTCTTGCCGCTGCCGAGGAACCCGGTGATGATGGAAACGGGAATCAGGCCGGCCAGCGCATCGCGCGCCGTCGCGGGGCTCGATTGGACCAGACTCATCGCTTACCGCTCCTGCTCGCCATGCGTCATTTCCTTGCCGTTCGGGTACGCGAGCGTCGGGCCGTGCCCAGTCGGGCACGCTCCCGAAGAATCGCGTGGATACCGGCGGTGTCCTCCTGTCCCAGGCCCTTGCGGAGCGCAGCCGCATACAGCGGGATGCTGGAGTCGAACAGCGGAGTCGGGCATTTCATCCTGCGCACGAAGCCCCGAATGATGTCGATGTCCTTCTGGTAGATCTCGGCTTTCATGTGCGGGGGAAGATAGTGCCTCGCAACCATCATCGGCCCGCGCACCTCGAACATGCGCGAGGTGCCCGCGCCATCCGCTATCACCCGAAAGAGCAGATCGAGGTCGATGCCCGCCTTCTCGCCGACCACCATCGCTTCCGCGGTGGAAAGATTATGAATGGTTACGAGCAGGTTCGCCACGAACTTCAGTTTTGATCCCGTGCCGTAGATACCGCAGTAATAGTTCGAGCGGGCAAAG
>JBQTHU010000208.1:0-4501 GCA_052389535.1 Betaproteobacteria bacterium
GGGGTCAGAGCCGCTTTGCGCCCGACAGCGGTATCTCTTCCTCCCGCGCAGAAAATCGACTCTGACCCCCTTTTACCTTTTAGCGGCGTGTGGCGAGTTCCGCCTGCTCCACCTGCTTGCGGGCCGCGTCGACAGCGGCTTCGAGGCTTTTCTGCCGTGCCCAGTACTCGTCCGTCAGGCGGCTCGCCCCGGTGGCGGTGCCAAGGCGCTCGCCCGGAAGCGGCTCCTTGCCTGCCTCGCGCGCCGCTTCGGCTTTCTTGAGCTGTTCATACGCGGTCTGGAGACGGCGCTGCTGCAGGTCGTCCTGCGCTGACCGCTGCTTCAGCCGCTGATCCAGCTTTTGCCGTTCCGCAGGCGTCAGCACGCTATTGCCGGTTTGCGCGGGCGGTGGCGTCACCTTGTCCACCTGTTTTGCCCCCGGCTCGGGTTTTTCCCCGTACACCACCTTCCCGTCCGGCATCGTGGACTTGTACAGGGTCTGAGCGTAGGCGCCGGACGTCATCGCGAGCAATGCAAACAACCATGGAAACACACGCTGCTTCAATTGAAGCTCCAATACAGGTTGATCCGGCCCATTCTAACGGCCGTGCCTGGTCATCGGCAATGGAATAGACTGTATTGCCATGCCATAGGCATAGACCTGTCCGGAGAGGCGGAGTTCTGTAAGGGTTCGCCGGTGGTTGCGACGAACCCGCGTAATCGTCCAGGGAGGGAGCCATGTCAAAGCCTGCCGTGCGCCGTCAAAGCGAGTACGTTCCGCTCACCAGGGAGCAGTTCCGGGAGCGGTTTTTCGCCCGCTTCTACGATCCGGTGTTCGAGGAAGTCGCGCCGGAGCTTGAGAAAGTGTTCGACAAGGCATGGGACGGCTACATCCGCTATCGCAAATCCCCGCGCAAGCGTGCGGCGGGCGAGGGTTACGCCGACCCTTCGTTCCAGTTGCCCGTCGAGTGGCTGGAAGCGCGCGCGAAGATCGATGCCGCGGAAAAACGTCAGAAGGATTCCGGATCGCCCACGCGGATCCTGATCGTGAACGGATCGACGCGCAGCGAGCACAGCTGCCCGGGTGAAATATCGAAAACCCGGCGCCTTGCCCAGTGCGCACAGGAGACGATCCGGAAGCTTCCTGGGCATGAAGCCGATTTTCTCGACATCTCCACGCTTGCCGATGAACCGTGGAAAGTGATCCATCCATGCAAGGGATGCGTTTCCACTTCGCAGGCGCTCTGCCACTGGCCGTGCTCCTGTTATCCCAATCACGCGCTGGGCCAGACCAACGACTGGATGGACGAGGTCTATCCGCGCTGGACTGCAGCGCACGGCGTGTTCATTCTGTGCCCGGTGCATTGGTACCAGGCGCCCGCAAGCCTCAAGCTCATGATCGACCGTCTGGTATGCGCCGATGGCGGCAACCCCGATCCGACCACGACGCGCGGCAAGGATCCGGCGCGGGCGAAAGAGCTCGAGCTCCAAGGCTGGCCCTATCCCAAGCATCTCGCGGGGCGTGCGTTCGCGGTGGTTGCGCACGGCGACGCGGCCGGGCCTGAAAACCTGCGGCGCATGCTGGTCGACTGGCTGACCGACATCGGCATGGTGCAGGCGGGCCCGCAGGCGGCGCTCGACACCTGGATCGGCTGGTACGAGCCCTATGCCACGAGCCATGAGGATCTCGACAAGGATCGGGAACTCTTCGTGCAGGTGGAGCAGGCGGCGTTAAGCCTCGCCAACATGGTGCAGCAGCTTCGTTCCGGCGCGTACCGGCCGCCGAATGCCGGATTGCACAGCCCGCGCGAGAAGTGACCGATCCGGCGTTAGCCCGATCGATCATCCCGGCGCCATGCCGGGATCCAGACGCGTCATCGCAATCCAATAGCCTCCGCGCATGGAATGTGAGCTTTTCAGAAGCGCAATAGTCGGCGAAAATGCGTTTTCCCGATCCCAGAAAGGACATAAGCATGGGCCACACGATCGAACAGTTCGCTGCCTCGGCGCATGACATCCTGACCGCCGAACCCGGTCCTGCCGGGCGCGCCAAGGTGTGCGCGCTGCTGCAGGACGTGCTGAAGGACCCCCAGTTCGTCGCCAGGAACCTCACCGATCAGACCCCCGAGCGCCAGATTCTCTACGAGGACCCGCAGCTCAAGTTCTGCATCCTGGCGCACCATTACCAGGGCGCGAAGACGAGCCCGCCGCACGACCACGGTCCGTCATGGGCGATCTACGGACAGGCTGTGGGCGAAACCGAGATGAGCGATTACGAGTTGCTCGAGCCGGCAAGCGAGGAGAAGTCCGGCAAGGTCCGCAAGGTGCGCACCTACAAGCTCACCCCCGGCGTCGCGCACGTCTACAACGAAGGCGATCTGCACTCCCCGACCCGCGCCGGCTCCACGCGCCTGATCCGCATCGAAGGCGTGAACATGGAGACGGTGCGCCGCCACCAGTACGTGGCGGTTTAATACTCAGTACAGCGCGCGATGGTCTCGCCCCGCCCCGCCACGGGCGCGGCGGGGCCTCCCATGGAGCAACAATGGCCAAGATTGTCAACACCCTCGACGTTCCCCGTCTCTATTCGCAGAAAGACGACCGGTTCCGTTACGAGGCGGTGAAAGAGAACGTGCTGGGACTCAAGAACATCTGCGGAGAGATCGTCGTCTATCCCCCCGGTGCCGCGGGCGCGAGCCATCACCACGTGGGCACCGAGCACCTTTTTTACATCACCGAAGGCCGCGGCACGATGTACATCGATGATGTGGCGCATGAAGTCAAGGCGGGAGACTTCGTCTCGGTGTTCGAAGGCGAGCGGCACTGGTTCAAGAACCACACGCAGGAAACGTTTGCTTTTCTGGAGCTGTTCGCGCCGGCGAAGTACCAGACCATCTGGGACAACCCGGACCTCAAGTGAAGCTGGAAGCCAGGCCGTCCGTGAGACGGCACGGAGGCGGGCGCAGCAGGTTCAGTGGTGCGCGTCCGACGGTATCGTCGGCAGCGGTCCGCTCCTGACGTTGTGGAGGTGGCGCCTGCGCACCAGCCACATCGTGATGGACACGAAAATTCCGAACAGCGCGATCACGGTGTAGATCGAGAAGTCGAGCATGATCAGGAGCGCGTAGATCGCCAGCATCGCGAGAATCGACAGGTTCTCGTTGAAGTTCTGGACGGCGATCGAATGGCCTGCGCCCATCAGGATGTGCCCGCGGTGCTGCAGCAGGGCGTTCATCGGCACGACGAAGAAGCCCGCGAGCCCCCCGATCAGGATCATCAGCGGGATCGCGAATTCCAGGCTGCGCGCGAAGTTCATCGCGATGACGATGAAACCCATGGCAATGCCGACCGGCACCACGTTGACGGCCCGGTTGAGCGGCACGAACTTCGCGGCGATCACCGCGCCGGCCGCGATCCCGATCGCGCAAATGCCCTGCAGCACCGTCGCCTGGGAGAGCGTGTAGCCGAGCGCCACTTCCGCCCATTTGAGCACGATGAACTGCAGCGTCGCCCCCGCACCCCAGAACAGCGTGGTGGTGGCGAGCGAAATCTGCCCGAGCTTGTCGGTCCACAGGAGCTTCACGCAGTGCGCGAACTCGTGCACCAGGTACAGCGGGTTCTTGCTCGGTGGCCGGTGATCGACGCCGGTGAGCGGTATGTAGAGGTTGAAGATCGCCGCAATGGCATAAAAGACGATGATCACCGCGATGGCGGCCTCGGGCGCGGTATCGACGCCGGTGTCTATGAAGGGCAGGTCGAACCCCAGCAGGCGCGCGGAAACGGCGCCGCTGATCAGCACCCCGCCCAGCAGCGTGCCGAGGATGATGGACGCGACGGTCAGTCCCTCGATCCAGCCATTGGCGATGACCAGCTTCTGGTGAGGCAGGTACTCGGTCAGGATGCCGTACTTGGCGGGAGAGTAGGCGGCGGCGCCCAGCCCGACCACCGAGTAGGCGAAGAGCACCACGATATACCCGGTGATGCCTTCGCCGGAGAGCGCCTGGTAGAAGAACATGATGACGCATCCCAGGATCTTCACCGTATTGGTGATGAACATCACCCGGCCCTTGGGCATGGAGTCGGCGAAGGCGCCGACGAAGGCGGCAAATGCCACGTAGGATACGGTGAAGAAGAACTTCAGCATCGGCGTGAGCCATGCCGGCGAGTTCATTTCCAGCAGCAACGCGATGGCGGCGACGAGCAGTGCGTTGTCGGCGAGCGACGAGAAGAACTGCGCCGCCATGATGATGTAGAAGCCTAAGGGCATTAGCTGGATGCGCGGGCCGTATGAGCGGGCTTTGGGAGGAATGAAAACCGGCGCTTTATACCATACTTCACGCGCCTACTACGCTTCGTCCAAATATGGTTGAATAGGGAGCAGTATGGCGGACCGCAGACTACAGGTGTTCCACACCGTCGCGAAGCAGCTGAGCTTCACCAAGGCTGCCGAGCAGCTCTACATGACCCAGCCCGCGGTGACGTTCCAGGTGAAGCAACTGGAAGAGCACTTCAGCACGCGGCT